>JBMFTS010000075.1:0-1083 GCA_049966915.1 Candidatus Micrarchaeia archaeon | reverse complement strand
CTCCTAACGGAGCCACAATATCCTTTGGTTCGCCTATTAATCTAAACACGCTTTATGACAACGCAGGGCTTAGCGGCACTGCAACCTCAATGAATGTTGCGCTTATAGAACTTTATGGTTATAACGGTAGTGAATATATAGAGCCAATCTACGAAACAACAAATGCAGGCGCTAGCTGGACACACATTGAAACTTTGGTGTCTAGCGCAGATACCGGCTATTCTCCATACGGCGTTTACATAACGCCCATCCAATATACCTACAACAGCATCGTTCAGCTTATACAGTTCTATCAAAATGCTGCTCGGAACTACGCTGTTTACAACGGCATAGGCTGGACTAGCGGTACATTCGGCTCAAAAACTGCGGATAACGATGATAACGGCTACGGCGCATATACAAACGGCAATTACATTTACTTTGTTGGCATGCAACCGGAATTCAATGACCAGCCATATTTCTACACCTATAATACGCTCAGCAATACATGGAGCTCTGGCACAGAGATTTCCTCTGCAAATGTATCATGGGTGAACCTTGGAGCCATAGACAACAAAGTCCTTGCTATGCTCTATACAAATTCAACCGGCAATCTTTATTACAGGCTGATGCCTTTTGCAACGCAGAAGTGGAGTCAGCCTTTCTTCTTAGCCAGTGGCGTAAGTCAAGCTTCGCTCCAATATGGCAATGGCGAAGGCAAGATCGGTGTAGCAATACAAACCACAAATAACGCATTGTACTTTGACACAATTCCTCTCATAGGCCCCATCCCTGTTACTTTTGATGATAATCCTAATACTGCAAGCGTTTCTGTAAACGGTACTGTGCAGGTAAACGGCAATGTGGTAAGCGCCTGCGAAGGCGGTCAAGTCTTTACAATAAACGCCATAGCGCCGTCAACAGGCAACTGGGTATTTAGTTCATGGGGCGTAAATACCGCCACAAATCTGTCTGTTTCAAACATCATCAGTGCGAATGCTTTGCTTACTGTAAATGGTACTGGCACCGTTACTGCGACATGGAACGGTATAACAAAGTTCTTCGAAACAGGCCTGCCGAGCGGAAGCACTTGGAATGTGACAT
>JBMFTS010000074.1:0-1087 GCA_049966915.1 Candidatus Micrarchaeia archaeon | reverse complement strand
AGAAGAACCTCAAGAGGCTTTTTGCATATTCGAGCATTTCCCAGGCAGGCTACATAATGATAGGAATAGCAACAGCCACTGTTGGTGGCCTGGCTGCGAGCCTTGTCCAGATCTTCGCCCATATGTTCTTGTTCATAGGCGTTCTAGCAGTTATAGCATGGCTAGAAAGCAAGGGCAGGGAAGACCTAGACAGCCTTATAGGGCTAAACAATGAGAATAAAATTGCTGCAATAAGCATGACCTTGTTTATGCTATCTATGATTGGCCTGCCTTTTACCACTGGCTTTATTGGCAAGTTTCTGCTTTTCCTGAACGCCACGCTTTCTGGCCTTGTGTGGCTTGCAATTCTTGGAATAATAAACAGCGTAATCTCGATCTTCTACTATGCAAAGGCGATAACTGCTATCTTTACCAACAAGTACGAAGCGAAAAAGATGAGCATGGGCTACGCGACCTTCGCAGTTGTAGCGGCCTGCTTGGCAATTACCTTGCTACTTGGCATTTATCCTTCGCCACTTATTGGCTTTGCAACAAGCGCCGCAAGGGCGCTGATGCACTAAAACAGCAAGCAAGAAACTAGCGCCTGCCGTACTTGCTTATGAACATTAGATAGCGGCTGAGCACTGCGCTTGACGCCGATGGCCTAGTTACCTTTATCAGATCGGTAAGATCTTGCATTGTTATTGGTGTTTCTGCTTCAGTGCTGGCGCTCTTTTCAAGCGCATTCATCTTAATTTGCCTGCATATGCCTGCTATGTCTGCGCCTGTGTAGCCTGCAGTCATTTCTGCAAGCTTGTTGAAGTCTACGTCTTGCGCAAGAGGCGCCTTGCCAAGGTATTTCTTGAAAAGTTCTATCCTGTCGTTAGAGTCTGGAGGTTGAACGTATATGAGCTTGTCAAACCTACCTGCGCGCACCAGTGCAGGGTCAAGGGTATCTGGTCTGTTCGTAGCGGCAACAACTACTATGTTGTCGCCTTCGCTTTTGAGCCTGTCAAACTCCTCAAGAAACTCTCCTACAATCTGCCTGCCAAGCTCCCCAGAGGTGTCTCTTTCAGGCACAAGCGCGTCTATTTCGTCGATAAATATT
>JBMFTS010000073.1:0-1096 GCA_049966915.1 Candidatus Micrarchaeia archaeon | reverse complement strand
CTAAATGCCGCGAAAGTGACCCGTTTCTTCGCCATTTAACGTTGAGTTAACTCCAAATAAAAACCTTTTGTCTTATCATTTTTGAATAAACTTCGGCTCATAATCGGTCGCGCGCTTTTCCTGCAGCCCTGCCTTTCGCGGCCTCGTTTTGGCGCAATACGCCGTCGCCTAGTGCGGCCGCACCCTCACCTACCTAGATGAGCACTTGCCGCTTCCTTGCGGTGTATCCTCGCCAAACTTCGTCTTAAGAAAGAGCTTCTGGCGCCTAAGGCCTACCATACTCGCTTTAGTACTTTCACATATGAGGCAAAGAGGACGGCATTTTTGCCTCGTCCCTCCTCTTAGAGCCGCGGGAGGCATAAAGCTCCCTTTAGCGTACAACTCAAAAACCGAGTTAAATCCGTTCGCTGCGCACGCTAACAAATAGGCCTTTCCTGCCCATTACAGCTGCTGCTTACCCATGGGATAGTGGCTCGAAAAGAGGGTTTTACGCAAGCTTGCGCAGATTTGCCAAAGGTTTAAGCTGCCCTCTCAACAGACTTTCTTGAAGTCTCGCGATACAAAGCGAACGGATAAAAACCCCGTGCACCGATTTCTGCGGCCGGAATTTGCGCGTTGCACGCGGAAAAGGCCCATCAAGTAGCACCGATTTCTTGTGCAAAATCGGGTAGAAAAACATCCTACTTACAATTCTACGCGTCTTTCTAACGAGGGATTCTACTTCCTCAAGTAAGATTCTACAGGAATTGTACCTCGTGGTTTAATGAGCAATTCTACTGGCCTTTTACAAACCATTTCTAGAAGCCCTTGAAGACTCTACAAGCTTTCTACAAACACTGCAGAACTCTGCAAACCCCCGACATCGAAATTTGACAAGGGGCCCAACTTCAAGGGTGCTTCAACAGACTTTGCAGATCGTTCATTTTTTACGGCAACCGCCTTGAGGCGTCAACTTGAGATACGGATCACCACTGAACGCTCACTGGTTTTCGTGAACGTTCGCAAGGCGTTCGCCGAGGCAGCTCACGCCTTCTTAAGGTTTGCCGGGGTTTATCGAGCTCGCTTACGAAGCGCAGGGAAATGCAACAATCATTAT
>JBMFTS010000072.1:0-1214 GCA_049966915.1 Candidatus Micrarchaeia archaeon | reverse complement strand
GAGGGCTATGCGGCGCTGATAAAGCGCGCAATGCCGAACTACGTGGAGGTGAAGGGCTTCTCGTTTGTCGGCGGGGCAAGGGGCGAGCAGCGTGCGCTCCATTACGAAGACATGCCATTGCATGTCGAAATACGGGAGTTTGCCAAGAAGCTTGCAGATCTTACAGGCTATGCCGTAACCGCCGAGCACGAGGAAAGCAGGGTAGTGCTGCTTTGCAGAGATGCGGAATCGCAGAAAAACAGGATCATAGACTTTGACAGACTTTAATCGTGAAAAAGCGCAGGCTTTAGCGCGCCGCGCAGCGTGCATTGTCGTCGCTATTACACGCGGCGCATTCGCTATTTTAGCATTTGATTTGGCGTTTAGTAACATTTTATTATATTATAAGTTGCCATATAGGTTGTATACAAAAAGTGCTGAAAATGCGGCAAAACGCGTTTATTGTAGTATGTTCGCTATTCCTTCTGTTCGGGCTAATTGGCGCTTCAAACCAAACAAACGTGACTGCAAGCGTTACTGTGACGTGCCCTTTTGGGATTTCGCTCAATGTAAGCCCTGTTTATCTGCGTTATGAAAACATTACGTTGCATTACGCACTCAAGTCCAAAACAGACTGTTTCGTGCAAAGCATGCCAGGCTATCTTAACATAACGAACAAAACAGGTATTGTGTATTCGAAAAAGCTTATTGCAAATTACACTAACGAAACCGCAAGATACTACACCGTTACTCTTTCAGCAAATTTGCTAAGCAACGGTACCTATGCTGCAAAGGTCAGTTTTTCAAACCAGTATACTAGTGCAACGAACGCGTCAAGCTTCGAGCTGCTCAATCCTGCAAACATAGTCATAGTGCGGTTTTTCGGCACGGGCAGCACAGTATCCATCAATTCGCCTTTTTATCTCTTCGCCAATCTTACTAATTTTGGTCCAATGGCTTCAATGCCCTTCTTGTTGAACATAAGTGTCGCAGGACCAGAGCCGTTTTTTGGCACTTATCGTTTGCCAGGCCTTGCGCCCGGGGCGTCGGTAAATGTTAGTATTCCTATTCCCAACGTGACCGTACAGCATGGCACTAACGTGGCCCATGCAACCGCATATTACGGCACAAAATCGCCAACTGCAAATGTGATAGAGTACAACAAATCGAATACCGCTTCATTCAGCTTTTACGTTCTGCCAGGCAAGCCTGTAAAGCCGGTTACCGTGCCTGTG
>JBMFTS010000071.1:0-1277 GCA_049966915.1 Candidatus Micrarchaeia archaeon | reverse complement strand
TCTCGAGCACCTCCTTCGCCGTAGACTCCTTCTCTACTAGTATGT
Organism: Candidatus Micrarchaeia archaeon; assembly: GCA_049966915.1. GTDB lineage: Archaea > Micrarchaeota > Micrarchaeia > Micrarchaeales > CABMGC01 > JAGDXZ01. The sequence goes on along the minus strand of JBMFTS010000071.1, from coordinate 1,232 downwards.
GCGCGCAACGTATTTTTTCCGACATTGGAACACCCACACAAGATATTGCGCGAAAAAAGAATAAAAATACTTGTCCGGAAAGACACGCAATAGCTGCCGTGTGGTGCGCAAAGCTACGAGGCACTGGGGGAGTTTGCGCCCTCGCGCACAAACCAGTCAGCGATCGATTGTGTACTTGCGTGCCGCGACAAAACGCAATAAATAAAATAATATAATTGCATTATTTATTGATGGATTGCATTATTTATTGATGGTAATATGGCTCTCTTTGGCACAAACGGTATAAGGGGCATTCCAAACAGGGATTTCTATCCTGATTTCTACCTTCATATCGCCCTTGCAGTTGGCAGCGTGATTGGCGGCAAGAGCTTCGCAGTTGCATCGGACGGGAGGAAGGCGCTTGCCATGATCAAGGGTGCCGTGCTAAGCGGCCTCACAGCCACGGGTCACGACGTGATCGATCTCGGCACGCTGCCGGTTCCGGCGCTGCAGTACTACTGCAAGATGCACCGTGTTCCGGGCGTTATGGTTACCGCTTCGCACAATCCGCCTGAGTACAACGGCATAAAGGTCATTGGAGACGATGGCATGGAAGCTGATCCAGTGACGGTGGGCAAGATAGAATCTTTTTATTACGCCGCAAATTACGCCGAGACGATAGGCAAGGCCAAAGATGAATTAAGGGGCGAAGGTCCAAAATATGCGGCGTGGAGTGACGTCGGAGAGATCAAGGCCGACAATACCGCGAAGGATCTTTACATAAATGGCATTCTTGAGAAGGTTGATGTCGAGGCAATAAGGAAAAGAGGGCTGCGTGTACTCTACGACTGCTCGAATGGCGCCACGTACGAAACAACGCCAATGCTTCTCAAGGAGCTCGGCATACAGGGCATAGCCCTCAACAGCTCGCTTGACAGCATGTTCTCTGGCCACAACCCGGAGCCAACCGAGGACAACATAAAAGATACTATAAGGATTGTAAAGGAAATGGGCGTGGATTTTGCGGTTGTGCACGACAGCGATGGCGACCGTTCTGTCTTCATATCCCCAGAAGGCAAATATCTCGACGGCAACTACTCGCTCGCGATAATAGCCAGGCGCAAGCTCAAGCGCGGCGACAAGATAGTTGTGCCTGTAAACACCTCCGACATTCTAATAAAGACAGCAGAAGAGATAGGGTCAACAGTATATACAACAAAGGTCGGCGCTCCGTTGGTGGCGAGAAAGGCGAT
>JBMFTS010000070.1:0-1514 GCA_049966915.1 Candidatus Micrarchaeia archaeon | reverse complement strand
GACCAATCATAGCCATCCTGGAAGCCCACGACTTCAGTCGTGGGAGGATGTCACACCCGCTAAATGCATATGATGCATAATGCGCGCATGTGGTTTCATGGAGAAAATTAGCCTAGGCTAGGTTTGAAGCGCGAAGCCCTAAAAGAAGATGAGCCAAAGCTTGCAAAGGCCGCTGGCAAGAGCCTCGTAGTGCTGCTGCACAATGGCAAGATTTACACACTCGATTCCGTCTGCATCCACGAGGTCGGACCGCTCGAAGAGGGCGAGGTGAGCGGGGACGGGATTTTGTGCCCGTGGCATGCTGGCAGGTACAACGCCATGACTGGCAAGGTCGACGAGGAAACGCTGTGGGTTATTGATTTGCAGGCTTACAGGATAACAGAGGAAGGCGGCGAGCTCTTCTTGGAAGCGTAGCGCGCAAACACGCACATTCGACCATGGGTTGCAGCGACGACATGCAGACAAGCCAGTCCAACCCTAGTTCGGCATATGTCTTATAAAGCTTTACGCCGAAATTTAGGTATGGACAGTCTCGAGGAGCGCATATCTGGAGAAATAGCGATGAGCGACAGTCCAGGCACGACGATGAAAAAATGGCGCGAGATATTCGGCGTATCGCAGATAGAACTTGCGAAATACCTGAAGATCTCCGCTTCTACGATAAGCGACTACGAGGGCAACAGGCGGTCTAGCCCTGGCGTGGGGGTGATAAAAAGGTTCGTGAAGGCGCTCGTGAGCATAGACCAGGAGCAAGGCGGGTCTGTAGCCAGAAACCTTGCAAAGCTGAAGCCAAAGGAAGAGGAAGAAAGCTATTATACAATACACGACTTTTCAGCACCCACCAGCGGCGTTGATTTCGCGAGGCAGATCGACGCGAAGATCATATCAAATCCGAACTATCTAGATAGCATGAAGCTCTTCGGCTATACGCTGCTCGACAGCCTCAAGGTCATACTGGAAATATCGCCAAGCGAGTACCCGAAGCTTTTCGGCTCCACAACCGACCGAGCTTTCATATTCAACGAAGTAAGCACTGGCCGTTCGCCAATGGTTGTCGTGCGCGTAGCTCCTATAAAGCCCAAGGTTGTTGTAATACTCAATCTCGAGAACGTGGACAAGCTTGCCATAAAGATATCGCAGATAGAGCACATACCGCTGCTTACCACAAAGCTGAGCATAGAAGACATAAAGCTGAGGCTCAGCAATCTGTAGTTTTCCGGAAACTTTGCGTTATCTCGTTCATTTGTCCTTTTGAAAATATTTAAATACTTTTGCTAATCAAAACAAGGAGTAGGTAATCTCATGGCGAGGTATCTGGCTGAAGACGAAAGCGAGGACAAGGAAAGCGACGAAGAAGACGAGGACGAAGAGGAGTGGGAAGAAGGCGATGACGGGGACGAAGGCGACGAAGGAGACGACGAGTACTAAGTAGCTTGTTTTAGTTTGTTTTTAGTTGTTGTCTGACATCCTTCCCACGAATAAATTCGTGGGGTTCCTCACGGTTTCAAGGTTCG
>JBMFTS010000069.1:0-1533 GCA_049966915.1 Candidatus Micrarchaeia archaeon | reverse complement strand
GGTAGGCTTTCAGGTTTGGGACCTGAAGACCCGAGTTCGAATCTCGGACTCCCCGTGGCGTTGTCATGGAAATAACTGCAAAACTGGAAGCGCGCGGCTATGCAGCCGACAAAATACGCGCTGGCATATCAAGGATCTTGAGTAGCAATACTATTCTTGCAATGGCAAGCACAAACGAAGGCAAGAGCCACATAAGCACGGCGTTCTTCTGCTTTGACGAGCTTTTGCATATTTTTGTGCTCAACGACCTTAACGCGCAGCATACAGCGAACATAGCAAAAGAACCGCATGTGGCGTTGGCGATATATGACTCAAGGCAGCGAATCGACGGCCTGAGAGAGGGTCTTCAGGTTTTCGGAAGATGCGTAAAGGCGGAAGGCGACCTTGAAAACAAAGGCATCGAGCTGTATTTTGCCAGGTTTCCGTCGTTTAAGCCTTGGCTAGAATCGCACGGCAAGAGCGCAGAAGCGGCCAAGCAAATGCTTTACGTGGTAGAACCCGAGACGCTCAAGCTTTACGACGAGCCCGATTTTGGCCATGTGTTTATACCTGTCGCAGTTATTGGATAAAACGCACTGCATTTGCATATTCGGAACGCATAGCGTGGCAGGGCCAGGCAGGGCCAAAAACAATAAGTAAACGTTCCTGTCAATAACCAATTTATAATTTTGTGCAATCTTTGTTGCGATGATATGCGCGCTCTAATACTGTGCGGAGGCTTTGCCAGAAGGCTTTATCCGATAAGCGACTTTGTGCCTAAGGCCCTTCTTACGCTGAACGGTATGCCTTTGGTGGAGTACATTCTCTTAAAGCTCGATAGCATTAAAGGAATGGAAAAACTTTACATCTCAACCAACCTTCGTTTCAAGAACCAGTTCGAATATTGGCTAAACCTCAGAAAGCGGGCAAGCCTTAGCCCAGAATTTTCGCTGATAGTAGAGCCTTCAACTGACGAAAGTAACAAGTTTGGAGCGGTAAGAGGCATTGCATATGACATAGAAAAGGGCAAGATCGATGACGACCTTCTTATCGTCGCCGGGGACAACTTCTTCACTTTCGACTTGGCGGAGATAGTGAAGAAGGCAAGCAGGCAGAGGCTTCCTGCAATAATGGTATATGATGTTAAGGACAAAGAGAAGGCAAAGAATTTTGGAGTGGTAGCGGTATCAAAGGACAAGACGATAATGAAGTTCGAGGAGAAGCCGCAGAAGCCAAAGTCAACACTTATAAGCACAGGCATATACTATCTGCCAAAGGAATATGTGGGCATGGTAAGCCAGTACATAAACGAAACTGGCAAAGGCGACGACATAGGCGAATTCATAAAGTGGCTTGCAAAAAAGACAAAGGTAATAGCGGTAAAGCCGAAGAAAGGAGAGTGGTTCGACATAGGCACCTTGGACGGCTACCGCGAGCTTTTTCACAAGCATAACAACGCCAAGCACGCGCCTCGAGCCGCAAGATAGCACCATGCTATCCGCAAGCATAAAGCATGCAAGCCTTAGCTGGCAGCAGCACCGCAACGTTTAAATC
>JBMFTS010000068.1:0-1573 GCA_049966915.1 Candidatus Micrarchaeia archaeon | reverse complement strand
GCGGCACTGACATCTCTTGACACCGGAAATCCAATCAAGGTACCGCAAACTTGACGGAAAATCCGTCGCATGTAGCTCGATGCACGAATAGTTGCCCTAAGACCAAATGGAATTTTTTCTGAACTAAATTGCGCTGTCTTTACCAAGCAATCGGAACTGGGGTTTTATGCGCTGTGAAGCGACGATTTAGGCTTAATAAAACTTGGCGAGATGCACAAAAATCAGAGGTCCCCAAGGCGATTCAACATGGCAAAGCCATAGGACATGGCTACTGTAGCACGACCACTAAGCGAATCTTAAAATCGCTGCTTCATTCAAGAAAAAATGGTAAGAAAAAACGAGCAGTTGGTTCGAGCTAATGACCTCGTGCGGCATTTTTCCTTGTTCGGTTAATTAACTGAACCATTACCAGAGTTACCCTCGTACGCGAAAACGCAAATACCATCCATTGCAGCTAAGATAATAAAATCTGAATAATGTCAAATCTCTTGCGCCGTGAGCGGGCGGGACTACGTAACGCGCGATTTTCGCTGACAATTAGCCGTAGCACGCGAGGTCAAGCCGTTCTTAGCCTTGGGTTGAACAGTTCATCAAAGGCATAGTTCATCATAACCAAGCCGAAGCCAACTAAGGCTAACGCAAGCCCAGGCGGGACAAGCCACCACCAGCTACCGTTAAGTAAAGCACCTTCAGAGCTAGCCCAATACATCATGGTACCCCAGCTCAGCGTATTGGCACTTGCCAAACCCAAAAAGTCAAGACCTGCTTCCGCCCCGATGGCAGCAGTTATAGCGTACATCATACCTGCCATGGTAAGAGAAATCAAGTTCGGAAAGATCTCTGTATAAGCGATCCTGAGCGTTCCATAGCCAGCCGCTTTTGCCGCCTGCACGAACTCCCTTTCCCTATAGCTGATCGCCTGCGACCTCATATTCCTTGTATGCCCTGGCCACGACGTAAGCACGATTATCCCGGCGACGACTAAAGGTCCTCTGGAGAATATGAAAGCGATTAACAACAGCAGCAATGGGAACGACGGAAGGACGAGGAAAATGTCCACTATCCTCATGAGGATCTCATCAAGCAAGCCACCCTTGTATCCCGCGACAAAGCCCAAGGTATTGCCCAGTAACTGCACTATGACACCGGCCAAGAATCCAACCTCAAGCGACACCCTGCTTCCCCAAACGAACTGCGAAAAGACGTCTTGGCCGACGTAATTTGTTCCAAAGGGATGCCTCAGACTTGGGGGCTGCCATGCCTGAGCGGGGTCGAAGGCAAGCGGATTATATGGAGCGATCCACAGCGCGAATACTGCCGTTATAACGAAGCCGCTGATGATTACCAAACCGGTAAAGCCCTTCTTATTGTGATAGAACACCTTGAGGGAAAGGTAGACCTACCTGGCCAGATTTGAAGCAAAATCGACTATCGGCGCGAGCTTCATTCCAAGATCACCCTCGGGTCAAGGACGGCGTTAGGTCAACAGAAGTAAGGTATAACAGCACATTCAAAGATGCTGATCGCTTTGATCAAAAGCGGTTTGGATTGCGTTAATTACAATAAACGAAAT
>JBMFTS010000067.1:0-1620 GCA_049966915.1 Candidatus Micrarchaeia archaeon | reverse complement strand
TTGGCCGAAGTTTGTGCTGCCAGGCTGCATAGTCTGCTGTGTTTCAATTGCCAAATAATGGAGCTGAGGAAATAGGAGAATCAATGCCAGCAAAAGCAGCGCCAAAGTTTTTGCGTCATCCGAAACCACTTTCTTGATTTCTTTTATCGTTTTGCCGAAAGTCTCTTTTACGCCGCTATCGCTTAGCAAGAAAATCAAGAGCGCGAAAAGGGGGATGAGCAAAACGGCTTCTATGCGAATATAAACAGCAAGCACCATGCTGAAAAGGAATGTGGCAAAGGTCTTTCTGTTTCTGTTCTTCGCAAAAACCACAAAGAAGAAAAAGGCAAACGTCGCAAGCATCATGAAAGGCGGGTCCATATCCGCTTGCGTTCTGGACCAGATGAAAAGCTCTGGAGACAGCGCGAACGCAAGCGTGCCCAGCACAGCTATCTCCTTGTTTTCGAACAGCTCGCTTGCCAGCAGGAAAACCGCAACTATGCTCAGTGCTCCAACAAGTAGCTCAAGGTTGTACGCTGTTGCGGTGCCTATGCCGAAAATTGCAAACGCCATTGCTATAAAAACGCTCCAGCCAACAGGGTCGTGGTAAAGCGCGTTTGCATAGCACTTGTTTACGTAGCCGGTTCCGAACTGGCACCATAGAGCATTGCCATGCTTGAGTATGTTGAGCGCTATGCCCTGGTATATGTTCTCGTCGAAGTAAAGCTGCTCTACGGGCTTCACAAGAAGCAGAGAGAAGATCAGGAAAAATGCAAGAATGGCGGCGAGCACAAGGAGCGAGTACCTGTTGACTGCTTTGCGCAAATGCTTGGCAAGTTCGTGCCTTCCAATGTATATCGAGACCAGTAGTAGCGCGAATGTAGAAGATACTGCAAAGGTGGTTTCGTAACCTATAGGCATGTGATCATTCTGTTTGCACACTCGTGCTTTCTACTGCGCTTCCAGGTTTTCCACATAGAAGTTGCCAATGAACATGTGCTTTGTCTTGGTTTTCTTCATCGTTTCCAGGGCGTCTTCAGGCGTTCTGACTATTGGCATGCCATGTATGTTGAAGCTCGTGTTTAATATGACGCCATGCCCTTCAAGTTTTCTCACCTTTTCTATAAGCCGCCTGTATTTGTCGTTTTCGCTCCCTACCATCTGCGGCCTTGCCGTATTGTCAACATGCACTACTGATTTCATGTGCGCTGCCTTGTCGTCCTTCACCTTGTATGCCATTGTCATGAACCTGTCGCGGCCCTTCGGGTCTTCAAGAAGCCTTTCAGCCTCTTCCTTGAGCATCGAAGGCGCAAACGGCTGGTACCACTCGCGCTGCTTTACATACAGGTTCAGCTTGTCCTTTACCGTTTCGGAATCTGCCTTCGCTATTATGCTCCTGTTGCCCAGCGCCCTGGGGCCGTATTCCATCCTGCCCTGGAACCAGAACACGTAGTTGTCTTTTGATACGAGCTCAGCAGCATGCTCCGCAACGTCCTTTTCCTCTGCGTATCTTATGCCCTTTTCCTTCCTCAGCGAGTCCTCTATCTTGCTTTCGTCGTACTGGTCTCCGAAATAGGCGTTTTCGAAACCGTAGCCGCTTACGCCGTTTAGCAGGTAGTTTATGTACATCGCTGCGCCCAT
>JBMFTS010000066.1:0-1633 GCA_049966915.1 Candidatus Micrarchaeia archaeon | reverse complement strand
TACTCCAATTACATAGTCTATTTATGGAGGGAAAACACGCAAAAGAAGGCCTTGTGTTGCTTGTCGTGGTAATCGGCACGCTCATGGCCTCAATCGATTCCACGATAGTGCTGCTCGCGTTTCCGGCCATGACCGAAGCCCTGCATTCGAACATATCTGTGATAATATGGGTAATACTCACATATATTATTGTTGTAGCGGTATTTTCGACTCAGTTCGGCAGGATAGGCGACATATACGGCAGGTCGAGAATGTTCAACCTCGGGTTTGCGGTTTTTACCGTCGCGTCTTTCCTTTGCGGCATAGCCCCAACAGATACTATATTGATCTCGTTTAGGGCTCTTCAGGCTATTGGCGGCGCGCTGATATCGTCGAACAGCGGCGCAATAATAGCGGACACGTTTGAAAAGCACAGCATAGGCAGGGCCTACGGTTTCACGAGCATGAGCTGGAACATCGGCGCGCTGTTCGGCATTGTGCTTGGCGGCTTTATAACCACATACCTCGGCTACAGGTACATATTCTTCATAAATGTGCCCATAGGCATTGTTGCGGTGCTGCTCGGCATGAAATACTTAGTAGACAGGACAAAAACAAATGACACGATTGACTTTGCGGGCATGTCGCTGCTCGGCGTGTCTATAGCGCTCATCGCTTATGCAGGTATAAGCTACGCTTCAATAGGGCTTACCGCGTTAAGCATTGCAGCGCTCGCTGTTGGGGCCATTACAGCCATCGCTTTTGTAATAGTGGACAAGCACGTGAAGATGCCTACGATTAACTTCTCCATGTTTCTGAACAAGGTGTTCAAGCATTCCCTTTTGGCATCGCTCTTCCAGGGGCTCGGCTTCATGGGCGTGACGTTCCTGCTCATCATGTACCTGCAGGGCGTGCGCGGATTCACGCCGTTATACGCTTCGCTGGTGCTGCTGCCCGGCTACGCGGTGAGCAGCATATTCGCCCCGATAATGGGTAGGTATTCTGACAAATACGGCGCAAGGATCCTGGCGACACTGGGCGTGCTGTTCATGATCGCAGGCATACTCTTTTACATACTGCTGCTGAGTGCCGCCGCGCCCGTGTATTACGTGGTAATAGGCACCGTCATCACCGGATTCGGCGGCGCAATGTTCTGGCCTGCTAACAACAGCGCGGTTATGGCAAATGTAAAAGGAGAGCTGCGTGGTGCCGCCTCTGGCACGCTCAGGCTGTTCGGAAACATGGGCCTGATAGGCAGCTTTGTGATAGCGTTCGTGGCCGCTGCCACAGCCATGCCGCGCTATCTCGCATTCGAGGTCTTCGCCGGCACTTCAGAGATCATAGGCGGCATCGGCAGCGCTTTTGTGGAGGGCATGCATGCCGCATTCGTAGTGCTAGTTGCAATGCTAATAATTGCAGGCCTCTTCTCGCTCACCCGGGGGAAAGAGGAGAGAGCGGCAAGCGCGAGGCACAGACCCGCACAATCATGAACATGCGCCCTGCGCCTGCTAAGCTTTCAGGGCCTTTTTGGCTGCACTGATGCCAAAAGCAGGACACGCTGCGCTTTTGCAATATCTTTCATTCCCTAGACGGAGCCTGCCTTCCTAATGGATAGGCGCGGGTTGTAAGATATTCCGGCATTTTCTGCGCGCTA
>JBMFTS010000065.1:0-1647 GCA_049966915.1 Candidatus Micrarchaeia archaeon | reverse complement strand
AGTGCCTTCACTGGCAAGCAACTTCGGACCAGAGCAGGAAAGCGAATACCTGTGGGTAACTGGCTTCCCAGTATATGACCAACAGGCCCAGCAGTTCGCACTGCTTGATGCAGGCGGCGCATTGCAGCTTGTATTCTCAAAGCCAATCCCTCTATATTCAGGAGGTGTAGGCCACATAAACAACGCAGTAATAAACATTGCAGGAGAGAACTACACAATTGTAAACGGAACGCCGCCTTCAGGCACGGTAAGCAGTTCCACAACCTTCTTACAGGGCGGCTACATAACGGTTGCACAGTCAATGACTCCTCTTGAAACAGTCTATGTGGGCAAGAGCATATCGGCAGGCAACTTCTCAGTACAGCTTGTAGACCTTGGACAGCCTGCAAACGGGTTAAGCCCTGCAGCATTAAACGTGTCATACAAGGGAGTAGTTACAAACACGACAGAAATATGGCCTAATAGTCAAGAGTCGTTCAACGTTTCTGGACAGCACCTATACGTGAGGGTTAACCAGACATTCGCAGGCTTGTATGCATACCAGAAGTGGGCAAAGATCCAGCTGTTCTCAAACGAATTCAACTTGACGAGTGGCAAACCGTTCAACTCAACAGTAAACCAGGGATGGGATGTATTGCTTGACTGGGTAAACACAACAGGTTCGGGCAATGCAAATGCTTTGCAGAGCATAGTAATATACAACACATCCCCTGTTCAGACGTTGCTACACGGCCAGAGCTTTGACTTCCTATCAACACCTGCAGCATGGAAACTCACATTTGTAGGAGAAACGTTGCCTACAGGAAACTTTGACCCATTGACAATAACAACGAGCCACAATAACAATGAACAATACCAGAACCTTGGTGCAAGCGCAACAGGTGCGCCCGCGCCTACGAACATAACAGAGCCAGCACAGTTGCTTACTGTAAAGAGCTCAATACCTAATGCATTCTCATACGAAGGCCAATCCAATAATACAATAACATACGACCTTACGCCATATGAGCTAGTAGAAGTGTCAAATACAGTCGGCATTAACTCCTTGCTTACAAACGGCGCCCATGTCAACGTTTCTATAAGTGGTATAGAAGGGCAATATTTGGGTACAACAACAAATCCAACATTATACGTAACTTTGTCGGGCTATACTTCCAATACTGTAAAGGGAGCTCCCAAAACGCTCGCGTTTACTTCACAAACAGGTGCGGGCTCCTACAACAATACAGCTGCCGGTAACTTCTTCAATATTACTGCAATAAAAGTAAGCGAAGCATTGCCCGGATTGACAGTTAGCGCTAATGCGCTTATACCTGCAGCGTTTAGTGGTTCAGTAGGTTGGTCTGCCAATACTGTTGTTGCCTCGAACGTTCCTCCTTTAGGTAATCCTGATAATGCCTTTGCCAACATAATAATAGAAGCAAGCATATCGCTAAGCCCTAACAGTATTTTGTTCAGCGGCAGTGTGCCTAACGGGCAATCTGTTGCATTCTCAGGAAATTTCGAAGTAACAAGTAATAGCATACCCGTTAACGCGCTTGTTCCTAGCAACGTAATGGCTCTGAGCGGAAACATAGTATTCAGCGGTACAATACCTGTTACTGGAGACTTGCCTAGTGGTTATGTAGTGACGATAACAGGAAACGT
>JBMFTS010000064.1:0-1660 GCA_049966915.1 Candidatus Micrarchaeia archaeon | reverse complement strand
TCCGGCCTGCGGCAATTCATGCTGTCGACGAGGGCTTGTTCAAACCCTCGCATAATGCTAAATACTTAACGAAGAAGACTTCAGGCTCGCGCCTGGCCATTCTTGAAAGCAAGCTCACGCTAAGGAGCGTGGGATTTCCCGCTCACGTTGTTAAGCGTTTTGTGATGCCACGGTTACTAAACGCGCATGCAAACAAAAAGACAGGCACAGGAACAGGGTGGGTGGTGGAAGTCCTGTGCCTAAACAAAATAAGACAAATATATTGTGTGCAATTACATTTATATTGTATCCTGTTTATGCAAATTTATGCAATAAAAGTTGTTATTTTGAAAACAAGCCGGCCTGCTAAAGCGCATATACGCGAGTGCAAGCGCGTTCACGCGATTGGCGCCGATTGTACAAAATTAATTTTAACCAGTCGCAAATAAATAAAACATGAAAAATACAGTGCCACAATGCATATGTTTAAATAGTGGCTTTCGCAATTTACAAATTGGGGGATGCTAATTGGTGAAGACATGAGCGAGAATTTTACCAAACATGAGAAAGAAATCCTGTCAAAAATAATGGAAGCAGGAGAAGAAGTAATTGCCGTAGGCAAGCAGCACAGGCTGAGCAAGCTTATCGCGCCGGCAATAGCATTGTCGACGGACAGAAGGCTGATAATATTCAAGAGGGACGTGCTCGGCATAAGAACTGACATGCACTTCATACCGTATGACAGCATAGTCAGTTTCAGGGTGCTGCACGGCTTTGTCTTCTCTTCGATAAAGCTCAGGCTGTTGGGCGCAGTAAAACCCGAAGAGCATGCAGTTACAAACATGAACGAAGACGAAACAGAGGTCAGGGGCCTGACAAAAACAATGGCAAGATTCCTTGCAGTAAAGATAAGCGAAAACGTGAGCAAGAGAAGCGCCGAGAAAAACAGCGCAAAGCACGAAACAGTGATAAAGCAGACGACCTCAACGCCAGTGGTGAACATATTCTTCAACACTAACATAGTTACGCCGCACGGCCTCGTACCTGGGATGTACTTGCCAAGCCAAAACAATTACCCGTTTTACGAACCAGAACCCGCTACGCGGTCAAATCGCCAAGAGCAGGGGCAGACAAGCAAAGCCAAAGAAGTAGCAGAGGAATGCGCAGACTGCACAGAAGAAGTCGCATACGAACTTGAGCCGCACAGCAACGACTTGGAGTATTCGAAGAAGGGCATCGAAGTGAACGAGATAGTGCGCCGCGAAAGCCCTGCGCAAGAAGCGACATATAAAGGGACGACCCAGCAAGCGAGCGTTGGTGAGAGCGCAAAAGAAAGCACAGACCAAAACCCGATGCCAAAAGGCACAATAGACCCGTCTGATTTGATGATCTTCAAGAATAGAAAGAGCGGCCAAGGTCACATAAGCAGCATAGGCTTTCTGAGATCGCTTTTCTCCGGCAAGCATGCCAACAGTGGCGACGACTTCATTGACGAGATAACGAGGAAAAGGCTCTCTGAAGACTGAAAAATGGGTAAAGGAGCGCGCGCTCAGCCGCGCTCCGTGCACGCAGCAATGTTTTTATTTGTTCCATCAAAAATAGGATAGAGCGATCGTAGTCTAGCCTGGTAGGACATTGCCTTGCCAAGGCAGGAGCCCGGGTTCAAATCCCGGCGGTCGCA
>JBMFTS010000063.1:0-1670 GCA_049966915.1 Candidatus Micrarchaeia archaeon | reverse complement strand
ATTTTGTAATACTTGGAAGTGAGCAATCGGCCCCTGACAAGAAAATTGTTTATGCACTTGTCCCTTGGCCTGTACCACAAGTTGCCCAGATTGTCCGATTTGTATCTGGGCACGAGATGCATGTGAAAATGCATGACGCTTTGTCCTGCTATTGCAGAAGATGCGTGCAAAATGTTGAAGCCGTCGCAACGAAGCTCCTTTTTGTAAAACAGTGCCAGCTTCTTGGCTACTAAAATTACCTGCTTCAAGTCTGCCGGATCGATGTCCATAAGATTTTCATAATGCTTCTTAGTAAGTATTACTGTATGACCTTCTGAAAACGAATTTTTATCGAGAATGGCCAGCACGCGGCTGTCTTCGTAAACAACATCTGCTTTCCGCTTGCCCGAAACTATTTCGCAAAACACGCAACTCTTGCTACCCATTCAATCACTTGCATTTCTGCTTGTTCTGCTTATTGTTAGCTTAAATATATATTTGACACACTGAGCCAGAAGGACTAAGCTTGCACTTGCTACGGCCTACGAACACTCTGTAAGATTAATGAACACCGGATAACTCAGGCTGTGCCAGCTGCCCAGCCCCTGCCCAGAGATTATGGAGTAGTACGCGCCGGATTTGGTGAAGCAGTACAGCGCAGAATCGTAAGCCAGGCATGCAAAAACTGTGCCAGACACGTTCATGCTGCTCGTAGGCGTCCATTCGCCAAGCTCAGCCATCGGGATCGTGGCGTAATAAGCGCTAGAATTGTCGGCGCAATACACTGTGTTGTTGTATACTGGGCATGTAAAAACGCTAAGCCCTGCCGGATACATGATGAACTGGGAGTAGTAACCTGTCAACAACAGCTCAGTGATAAGGTTTGTCTGATTCTGCGAGCAATACATGTTTTTTACTGCCCCCAAATTCAGCGCAAATGTCTCGTTTGCGGCTTCGCCTGCAAAAGACACGTTGACAGTGTCTAGATTACCCGAAGAGCTGTGCGAAACGTTTACAAAGTATGCGTAAGGCGAGTAAGCGCTGGTCGAAACGTTGCCGTCTGCTATGTTGGCCTGCTCAATTGTAAAATTATGACCAAGCACGTCAAGATTCACGCTGAGCGACACCGCACCGGAAGGCGCATACACCGGCGTGCTAAGCACCACTCCGAATTTAGGCACAACATATTTTGAAACGTATGCGTTGGCCGAACCCGCGAAGCTTTCGGCAAGAGCGTCGCCTGCGCAGTTGTCCATTCCACAGTATGTCGTGTTAATTACCATCGTAGCAGATACTTGGCTTCCGAACGCAATAGGCTTGTCGAAAGACCCAAAGCACAAGAAAGGCGCTCCTGGCTTTATTACTGTGGGCGAGCACGACATGGATGCCACGTCGTTGCCTATCCTGACATCAAGCGACAGACCGCGCATTTCGTAGCGCTTCGAATTGCTACCTATTAGAGCGACAAGCGTGCTGCTCTTGTTTGAGGCAACAACAAATCCTTCGCACGCAACTCCTCCATCAAAACTGCATGACTGCGGCACAAGATACTGCGCTGAAGCAGAAGCGCCCAGCAGGAAGTAAGCGGCAATGCTTGCTATGGTAAGCATAGCAATCATCACTAGCAGATACTCTACCGCAGACTGCGCCCTAAACGCTGCCGACATGCCCACCACCCACTAATAAAATTT
>JBMFTS010000062.1:0-1739 GCA_049966915.1 Candidatus Micrarchaeia archaeon | reverse complement strand
GGTAGAAGTTGTTGAAGAGGTAAACAAAGCCTCTATAGTTCCGTTGCCAGACGCGATAAACGATGCCGATTGCGATACTGTACTGTCTATACTTATGTTTGTGGTAACAATCCATTGCTCTAACGAATAGTATTTGTTAGGGGGAATGGCGAATAAGCTGTATTGAATTCCGCTTATTACAGGCAAAATTGCATTGTTTGAATAATGGATTCCATAAACGGCGATCGACCCGTTCGTGGGACTTGTTTTAATAGTTATTGAATCAATAAGCCTTTTGTAGTTTTCTACAGACACAACGGCAGAGCCGCTTGTATTGTATACCGTTGCGCTGCATACGCCGTTCCTGCATATTTTGTACGACAGCGTAAATGGCGCATATTCCTGACTTCCTATTGGCAAAACAATGTGCGGCATTCTTGAAATGCAAACTACGAACGCGCCGCTGCTTGCGTTTGCAGGCAGGCACGTGCCTGTTGAATTGTATTTTGCAACATGTGCATATATGCCATTATTTGAAAAGCTCATCGCCGTTCCTAAATTATTTACAAACAATAACGCCGCTACGCTTCCAGACGAATTCGACAAAATGCTGAAGCCGTAGCACGGCAAGGACGGCGATATATAGCACGAAGAAGGGGCAAAGCCGCTGAGCGCCTTCGAAGAAACTAAAATAACTACTACACCTATGAAAATCGCTATCATTATAAATGCCCAGCCGTAAGTCGTAAGGAATTCGATGGCCGATTGCGCCCGCATTTTCTCACATATAATGGCCTATTTTGTTTTATAAGCGTTTTGCACGTTTCTTAGCGTAAAGTCCAGCACTATTTCTATCTCCCCGGGCGAGTACTCCCTTACTCTCCTTTCAAATACGAAGCCGACTTTAAATCCGCGTTTCTCGAAAAAGTCTTCGATTTTTTTCCTCTCGCTTTCGAATGCGTTTTGCCTGTCGCCAAAAGCATAGTAGTGCACAACGCACTTCTTTTTGGCAACTGCCGCAACAGACTCGAAGAACGACGCTGCGCTTTTCGGCAAAGGCATGACTATGCGATCAGCCCAATTGCGGTACTGCCCTGACTTCTTGCGCACGTCGCCCTTCACCGCGACAACGTTGGCCGTTTTGTTTAGCCGTATGTTTTCGAGCATGCTTTCGTATGCGTAGGAATTAAGCTCTATTGCAACGACGCTTGCGCGCTTGCGCGCTTTGGCTATTTCTATTGCGAATGGGCCCACGCCGGCAAACATCACCATCACGTGCTCGCCTTCCTTTACCTGTTCCGCTATTCTCTTGCGCTCATAAGCGAGCCTTGCGGAGAAGAAAGCCTTCCTTATGTCGAACACAAAAACACAGCCGTTCTCGCGGTATGCTGCTACATAATTTCGCTCGCCCAATATGTGCGCATAGCCCCTCGTCCTATACTTGCCGCTCACAGCCCCGCTCTTCATCACAACCGTTTTTACGCGCTTGTTAGCGCGCATTATCTCCTTGGCAAACTTTTTTGCGTCATTTGCATTCATCTTGTTTATTATGGCTATGTTGCCCAGCACGTCATACGCTTTGGAAGCGCCAGCGCGGTTTTTCAGCAGCCGATTGGCCTTAGCCATGCCACGCGCGCGCGTTGCGGCAAAAGCGGCTTGCGTCCTGACCGCGCGAATGCTCTGCGCAAAGGACTCCGCTTCGGCGTCGATACCGGTTACTGGAAGGTATATAAACCTGCCTTTGCTAATTATTCTGTGTT
>JBMFTS010000061.1:0-1768 GCA_049966915.1 Candidatus Micrarchaeia archaeon | reverse complement strand
CCCACACCATTTTTGCATATGACCAGAATCCGTTGTCTTTCGGCACGAACTTCGGAAAGGTGGTGGCTATGCCGGTGTTTTTGTCACCGAGCGGCCGCAGCAATGCCGATAGCCAGTACGGCTTGGCCTTTATGTCAGAATCCGCTATGACATAAACGTCATAGTTCTTGAACTTGCTCAGAGCGTATGCTATTGCCCTGTTTTTGCCGCTGCAATTTTTGCATGCGTACCTTGCAATCGTTACCCGCATGCCGAGTTTCCTTGCGACTTGCGCCGCTTCGTCGTTTTTGCTGTCAGCCACTACCACAACATCGTAATTCGCATGCTTCTGAGTTTTTATGCTATTCAGATTGCTTTGGAGCCCGAGGTCGGTGCCCCGCACAGGGATTATTACTAGTGTTTTTCGGGCAAATGCGTTTGATGTTGCGCTTGCCGGTTTTGCACCTTTGGCAATAACGCCCCTCAGATCTATGGCCAACATTGACGCGAATACTAAAAACACGAAAGCATATGCTGCAACAAGAAGCATCATGCAAACCCTTTTAAGCTATTGCTGGATTCATTCAGCCGCCTAGCAGCGACTTCAACACGAGCGAGGCATGGCCCTGCTCGCGCATGCGTCTGTAGGCGTAATCCAGCCATTTGCTTCCGAAAGGCACGTATATCGAAACGTGCTCGCCCATTTCAGCCAGGGATCTTGCATATTTTGTCCTTATGCCGTTGAGAAACGCATAGGTAACGTTTTTCTGGTATGACCTGTTCAGAATCCTCGCGCGCTCCACAAGCTTATCGTCATGGGTGGCGAGCGTGAACGCGCTCGCGTTTTTGAAAAGATAAAGCATGAGCTTTTCGTAGTTGCGCGATACTTCTTCCCTTGTTTTGAACGCTTTGCTCGCAGGCTCGTCGTATGCGCCTTTGACTAGTCTTATTACTGCGTGTTTTTTCACGAGCCTTTGCATGTCTTTCTCGCTTCTTTTCAAATACGCTTGCAAGCACAGGCCTACGCCTCCGCCTCCAAGCTCGGACTCGTATGCTCGTATAGTTGCGCTTACTGTTTTGCTCGCTTCCATGTCTAGCCACACGAAAACGCCAGCGCGCCTTGCCGCGCTTACTACTGCCTTGTAATTTTTCAACGCTACGGCGTAGCTTATGCCAAGTCCCAGCTGCGTTATTTTAAGCGAAATGTCAGCCTGCACTTGCGAGCCCTTTATTTGCGATACGAGCCGCTTGTAGTGCCCTACCGCGTCTGCCACCTGCCGGATGTCGCTTAGCTCCTCGCCAAGATAATTGAGTATCGCCTTTTCGTGATTCTTGTTTAGCTGCCGCGCCCTGTTTATGGCGTCGGCTATTTCTGGCCCTGCGATCCATTTTCCTGCCACAAGTTTCTCAATTATGGCCATTGCCGATGCCCGCTATTTGTAAACGTTATTCCACATCTTCTTTGCCAGCTCGCCCGTGTACATGAATTTCTCTATCTGCTTGCCTTTCGCCTTTTCCTTTCTTTCGTTATGCTTCTTCAGGAATTCAACCAGCTTTTCGGCAGCCAGCTCCTTGAGCTCTCCGGTAAGCATCTTGCCGGACTTGTATTCGCTTCTTATTTCTTCTATTTTTTTGTCATCTTCTTCAAGGAAGAAATATAGAAGCTGGAAAGCCACGTCTACATCAGGATTGCCGCCGAGCTTTCTCTGCAGCTCCGCAGTTGCCTGCCCGCCTGAGAACGCGTATTTCATGATTTTGTTTCTAACTGTCTTTTCATCATCGTCAAGAA
>JBMFTS010000060.1:0-1770 GCA_049966915.1 Candidatus Micrarchaeia archaeon | reverse complement strand
GAGCCTGTAATGAGCATGTTCTGGTTCTGCAATGCAAGCCTGCCAACTGCAAGGCTTTTGAAGAACACGCGCTTCCAGCGCCAGTATGCCAAATGGGCAAAAATACTGCGCTTAAGCGCAAGCACGTGGGTAACATTGCCTATTTTTTCGTCTTTCAAATAATCGCCAATGGGCAAGGCAAACTGCCTTGCAATCATTCTTAAATGTTTTAACATCGAAGCGTAATCGGTGTTTGCATGAGCGCTTACGACCTGCAGGGCAAGGACCTTATCTCGACACAGGACTGGAGCAGGGAAGAGTTGGGCTTTGCGATGGACTTTGCAAAGGAAGTGAAGAAGATGAAATACGCCGGCTTTGTGCCGGAGCTTTTCAAGAACCGCACGTTCTTCATGCTTTTCTACAACACGAGCACTAGGACGCGCTCCAGCTTCGAGGCCGCTGCGACTCTGCTTGGAGGTCATGCCCAATTTATAGACTTCAAGACCACGCGGGGCTCTGAAGGCGAAAGCGTAGCAGACATGGCTCACATGTACGAGAGGCTAGGGCACGCACTCGGCGTCAGAATACTTGAAGACGCAGTAAACTATGTATATGGCGCGGGAGACGCCGTGATACGCGAATACGCAAAGCATGCGAAAATACCAGTAATAAACATGGCTGACGACATGTACCATCCCACGCAGGCCATTGCCGACATGCTTACGATAGACGAGAAGTTCAACGGCCATTCCGAAAAGAAGAAGTATGTCATAACATGGGCGTACAGCGACCACGTGAGGAGCTGGGGAAGCGTGCAGGACGAGATGCTAATTGCGACAAAGTTCGGCATGGACGTAGTACTGGCTTATCCGCCCGGATTCGAAATCGACAGCAACATAGTGGAGCAGGCAAGGGCCAATGCCGAGGCCAGCGGCGGCTCGCTTGAAACGAGCAACGACATGCGCTCCGCGCTAGAAAACGCGAATGTTGTTTTTCCGAGGAGCTGGGCAAGCCACGCCTGCGTAAGCACGGGCATGGACAAGTTCGGAAAGGACAAGGAAGTGGAGCTGCACAATAATTACAAGGACTGGAAGCTCACCGAAGAGCTCGTTGACGCGATGGACAAAAACGCGATAGTGACGCACGTCCTGCCTGTATTCAGGGGCCAAGAGGCGGACGATGCCGTAATGGACGGCGTGCACAGCGTAATATACGACCAGGCCGAGAACCTGCTTTATGTCAGGTCAGCAATACTTGCGCTCCTTGCCGGAAACAGGACCTAGCTGCGCCAAAGCAAATTGATAAATAAGGACATTGCCCAGTATATTTGGGTGGTTGTTTGCCAAATGGCGAGGCTGTCAAGTACAACGACATATTCGACAACGAGGAGGTCATAGGCAAGTCCACTATAATCAAAGTAGGCACTATGAGGATTGTGGCATCGATGGATGCAGACCAGGAGTACCATTTTCTTGTCATGACCATAGCGCACAGGAATAATTCTTTGGAATTGACAGACGCCGAGAGGAGCGACTATGCCCTTGCCGAAAGGGTCATAGCAGAGTTTTACAAAATGCATGGAATAGGCGGCTATTCCAAGATAGAGCTTGTAGGTGAAGAAGCAGGCAGGACAATTCCTCACTGGCATGTGCACTTTGTGCCTGGAAAGAGCGACAATTTCCACAACAACCCGAAAGACAGACCAATACACAGAAGCGGCGTTGAACTTTCAAAGTTTGCGGAAGGCTTGAGGCCACAGTTTGAAGAAATAGCAAAAAGCCTTTGCATTGC
>JBMFTS010000059.1:0-1833 GCA_049966915.1 Candidatus Micrarchaeia archaeon | reverse complement strand
AGAAGCCAGACCCAGGGCTTCCAAATCCTGAAAGCTGCCATATGTAGAACCCTGAATAAAATGCATGCAGCGCGGCGCTCTCCGTAAGCGGAACCCCCCAGTCCCCCTGGCCTGCAACGCCCGGAGTTAACAGAAGCTTGAGCAGCACAAGTACCGAGATTGCAAGGTAAATTACTGGAATTAGGACGAGCTCAAACTTTTTCTGCAACTGTAACATTACACAATCAACTGCTTAAAAACCTTAGCCCTTGGACTGCATGACGGTTATATTTGAAATGTAAATGCTGCCCTGCCAGCTGTTAATGTAAGATGATATTTCAATGTTGCTGTTAAGTGCCTGAACAGTGAATGAATATTCAATCCTAGTCCATGATTCATTCACCATGCTGTTTGATATGTAGCGCAGGCTCAGCAGTCGAGTCAGGTTATCAGCGAATATTGCGACTGATAGCTGGTTCGATGGCGAAGGGGAGCTCTGCTTCACGTAAAGGGTGATCGTGTAATTGCCCGGGGGGAGGAAATTATACGGTATGTACCATGCCTGCATGCCCTTTGCATCCGACGTTGACAGCACACCGTCATCAAGAAACGTTTTGCTCAGGGGTATTATGCTTGCGGCCTGCCATGTCACAGATGTTGGCCTGTAATAGGATATTGGACCGGTGTAGTTTTTTCCAAGCAGAACCATATCATCTGCTTCAGCTAAAATACCGTAGTTGCTGTAAAGCTTTTCAGCTGCCGACATGGGCCCGAAGTAGGATGAATTTGGCCCCACAAGCACATACTTGAATGAGCTTAGCTGGTCACTGCTCACCTGCGCCATGGCATAGGCCCTGATGTTCCCAGGCGGCAGGATGTTTTCCTGGACAAGCACGCTTGACCCGGCAGGGAGCAGCTCCAGCATGCCCGACATGTTGCCGTAAAGCTCCTTTGCCTGATTGTATGAACTCATTAACTGTACAAAGCCGTAATCAAGTGTTGAATACTGGTTTAATGGTGAGACTGGCTGGTAAACTGCTGCAAAAGATGCGGCGTTGATCAGCAGTATTACCGAAAAAACCTTCAGCGATTTATTGTTTCCTCGGGCGATGCGACTGGCGCCATTTATGAGGCCCAGAAAGATGAACGGAATGAAAGGCATTACTGCGCCTGAAAAGATTGCCTGGGGATACTGGTATCCTGAAGAAGAGAAGGCAAGCACTGCAAGGGGGATAAGGGCCAGCGCCCAGTAGCTGGCAAGAGGTGCAAAGAGCAGCGGGAGGAGCATTATGAACAGGGCAAAAAAGCCGGCATAAAAAAGCCCTGAATTGAGGGTGAGGGATGGGAATTGGCGCAATACAGCGTATGCGGAAAGGGAAACTGATGAAACAGCTAACGGGATATAGTACACTTTGCGCCTGCTGCTCACATAAGTTGATGATATTATAATGAATGAAAACAGGGAGGGCAACGGCCCCAGCACGCTGCCTAGCGCATATGCGATTGAAGAATAGGCTGCCTTTTTTCTATCATAGAAGTAGTAAGCCAGCAGCAAAAGCGTGGTAAAGGCCGTATCGGTTCCAGACCAGTTTGCGCCCGCCAGGGGAAAATAAAGCAGATAGGACAGCGAGATGCTTAGGGCAGCAATGTTTCCCAGCCTTCCCTCCGCTATTCTATAAAGGGGAAATGCCCCCATGCCGGCAAAGAGAGACATGAAAACATAGTAAAGTAAACTAAACGACAGGTGAATTTGAATTATAGATAACCTGACGGTCCAGATGTATATCCACATTATTGAATAAACTGCGTACGCAGCAAGCAATGCGCCCTCTGTCAGCTTCAATGCACATTTTT
>JBMFTS010000058.1:0-1865 GCA_049966915.1 Candidatus Micrarchaeia archaeon | reverse complement strand
AAAAGCTATAAAAACCATTGCTATATAAATTAATAACTGCAGTAGTATAGGCAGCGTTTCGTTTCTGCTAATTTATTAGTGTTTGAATGGCCAACGAACAAAAATCGAACCAGGAGCAGGGTCAAAGGCAGCAGCAGCGCGGCAAATCGCAGTCAGGCGCCGCAAGCATAGTGAGAATAGCAGGAAAGGACATAGACGCAAGTTATGAAATAGCCCGCGCGGCTGACGAAGTGAAAGGGCTTGGCTATAACTTGTCAAAAGCCATAGCAAGGACCGCAAAGGAAAAATTCGGAATAGAAGCCAATGCCAGCATAGGCAGCCTGTCAGAGGAACAGCTTGGCAAGCTCGAATCGCTTCTCAAGGATCCCGTAAGCTATGGCATACCTGCATACATGGTAAACCACAGAAAAGATCCAGACACTGGCAAGGATCTTCATTACATAGGCACTGACCTTATTGTGCGGCTCAGGCAGGATATTGACAAAGATATTAAAGCCATGACCTGGCGCGGCTACAGGCACCAGTTCGGGCAGAAGGTCCGCGGGCAGCGCACGCGCTCTACCGGAAGAACGGGCGAGACTGTCGGCGTGACAAAGAAGAAAGTGCAGGAAGCGCTCAAGACTGCGGCGCAGGCCGAGAAGAAAGGAGGCGAAGCCGGGGCTTCTGCAGCAGCGCAGCAATCAAAGTGATTGAATGGGCAGCCCAAAAAGATTGAGGAAAAAGTTCGACACGCCTTCCGCAGTTTGGTATTCAAGCAGAATAATCCAGGAGCACAACACAAAGGCAAAATACGGGCTTAAGAAAATGCGCGAAGTCTGGATTGCCGAGACCGAGCTTAGGCGCATAAGGAAAAACGTCAGGGGCATACTTGCAGGCAGGCAGAGCGAGGAAACCGGCAGGCAGATTGTGCAGAGGCTTGCAAGCTACGGCGTAGTGAGCAGCACGGCCACGCTCGACGAGCTTCTCAGCATAGGCGTTGATTCGTTGCTTGCGCGCAGGCTTCAAAGTGTAATAGTAAACAAGGGCATGGCAAAAAGCCTGAAGCAAGCAAGGCAATTGATAGTGCACGGCTACATAGCCATAAACGGCAGGAAGGTGACCGTGCCGGGATATCTTGTAAAGACCAGCGAGGAGAATGCGATAGGCTATTACAAGCCCATAGACATAAACGCCGGCAGCAACAGTGCGGCTGGCGCACAGCAGGCTGCGAGCAGCGCAGGAGAAACGGCGGCGGCGGAAACGGAGCAGGAGAAAGAAGCAGGAGCCGACGAGGAATCTGAAAAGGATGAGGAAGCGTCAGGCGCAGAGGCAGAGGCGAGTTGATGGCTGAAAAGAAGAAAAAACCAAAGGAAGCCAAGCAGCAGCCGCAAGAAGAAGCCGCTGCAGGCAAAGAGGTTTCGTTCGAAGCCAAGGTAGCAGAGGCAGCCGAGAAGTACAAGCCAAAAGGAGAAAGATGGGGCGTTGCTCACATTTATTCCTCTAAAAACGATACAATAATAACGCTTACAGACCTTTCCGGAGCCGAGACAATAGCAGTAGGCAGCGGCGGAATGATAGTAAATGCCGATAGGGAAGAAGGGTCGCCTTACGCCGCAATGCAGGCTGCTTACAAAGTAGCTGCAGAAGCCATAGAAAAAGGCATAACGCACATAAACATAAAGATACGCGCGCCAGGCGGCCATGGAGCAAAAACCCCTGGACCTGGGGCCCAGGCAGTAGTCAGGGCTCTTGCAAGAAGCGGATTCAAAATAGGCAGCATAGAGGACGTTACCCCAATACCGACAGATACCACAAGAAGGCCAGGCGGCAGAAGAGGCAGGCGCGTCTGATCTTGCATCTTGCTCTTGGCTTGCTTTTATCTTTTT
>JBMFTS010000057.1:0-1975 GCA_049966915.1 Candidatus Micrarchaeia archaeon | reverse complement strand
CGGCCGCTTCCAGAAACAAGTCAGGGTCTTCCTTCAGCACGTTGACTGCTATTTTTGCTGCATTTGCGCCGTACAGGTTCCTATACTTCGATATCAGCGGTTTAAGTTTGTTTGCGACTTCAACAGTGCTGCCAAAAACATCAGTGAAATACGACTCTTCGAAGAATTTGTCGAACTCGTCAAAACCGTATACGGGGTTGACGTACGGGTTTGCTGAAATGGCATAAGTGGCATAGCCTTTCTGCTTCAGATCTGAAACCAGCGTAGGCATCTTCAATTTTATGCGATCTATGTCGAGCGCCTTTATGCGCTTGGTTTCATGAGCACCGTGCGAGCTCGGGTACATGCCTGTAAAAAGCGATGCATGGCTAGGGAGAGTCCAAGAAGCCGGAGCTATGCAATGCTTGTAAAATGAGAACCCCATGTTGCCGAATTCGCCGCGCTTGCTTTCGAGCACGTCGAACGCATCGGCCCTCAGCGTGTCGGCAACGATTATTGCAATGTTTGGCAGCACGTTACCATCAGCGATACATGCTTTTATTGCCATTAGTGTTTATATCGTTTTGTTTTTGGCAGGCGCATTTCATTATATATGTTTTCTGCACAACATGAACTGCACAAAAGCAGAAATTAAACAGATATGTGGTGCTCATGGCGATTTCAAAACAAGACGTAGATAAAACTTTCAAATACCTGCTTTACTCCAGGGTGCTTAGAAGCATAGGGCTCATTTACATAGGCCTGGCCTTCTCGCTGTATCTAGATGCCTTGCATATAAGCCTAATTGGGATAGGCCTTGTTGCCGCGCTAGTGATGCTTTTCACGATCTTCATCACCCTGCTCTACGGCTATATAGGAGACCGGAAAGGATTTAAGATGGAGCTGATGATAGGCGAGGCAGTAACCTTTGCTGGCGTGGCGCTAATTGCGTTTTCGGCAAAACTGCCTTTGATTGTTTTTGGCATGATGCTTGCTGGGCTGAGCGGAGGAGCAGGAAGCATGCGAGGCTCGTTCTCTCCTGGTTCAAGCGCCTTCATAGCAAACAACTACAGAGACGAAAAAGAACGCGTAAGAAAGTACTCCGTAATTAACATGACTGCTTCGGTTTCTGCTGTTGGCGGCAGCATTCTGTTTGCGCTCGTTTCCCCGCTTGGCAAAGCCGTTGGCTTGCTCCTCGCATACAGATATTTATTTGCAATAGCTGCCGTTCTTATTGGCATTTCGCTTGCGTTCATAAGCAGGCTCAAGGAATTGCAAAAAGAGCGCAAGACAACTAGGATAATGACGAAGCAGAGCTGGAAGTACATTGGCAAAGTCATAACTGTAAACTCCCTTGGAGGCATAGGCATGGGCCTTGTCGTGCCTCTTTTGCCCTTGTGGCTGAAGCTCATGTATCACGTAGACTCGGTGGAAATAGGCACGCTGTTTACTGTGGTCTATATAACTACTGCGCTAGGTCTTTACTTCTCGCTCAAGTTTGCTCACAAGTTTGGCTCATTGGCAATAGCGGCAATTACAAGAATATTCAGCGGCCTGCTGCTTGTGGCAATGGCGTTTTCGCCCACGTTTGTAATAGCAGCAATATTCTGGCTTCTAAGAGCAGCAATCTCCGGCTTCGGAAATCCGAGCAGGACAAACGTGAACATAAGAGGCATAAGCAACGAGGATTATGGCACAGCATCGAGCGTCCAAGGCGTTGCTACAAGGGTGGCGCAACTGAGCTCCGGCGCGACAGGCTACCTTATGGATATTGCTCTGCCGATTCCTCTTTTTGTTGGTGGTATCTTCCAGTTCGCAAGCGGCATAGGCTACAGGCTAGTGTTTGGTAAGAAAAAGTCAGAGAAACGCAAGAAAAACTGACACAGGGACGATTGGCACCTTGCCAAATTCAAGCACGTCTTTGCTTAGCAGCAACCTGTGCTTGGCTTGCGTTCTTGGCATGTCTTCCTGCGTGACATCATCCCACCCGTAAACG
>JBMFTS010000056.1:0-2143 GCA_049966915.1 Candidatus Micrarchaeia archaeon | reverse complement strand
AGCGCGTTCCTGTCTACACAATGGACGAGCTTATGCCAGATTTCAGCTCGCCAGAACACATGATTGACCGGATCAAAAAGGAGGTTTCTTTAATTTTAGAAGATAAAAAAGTGCCACTCCTAATGGGCGGCGAGCACACTGTCGCCTTGGGTTCGTTGTCTGCGTTAAAAGAAAAGGCTGTTGACCTCACTGTAGTGCAGTTCGATGCGCACAGCGATACCTATGCAGAGCTGAACAGCACCAGATATTCACATGCAAGCGTGATGGCAAGGGCGAAGGAGCTCTACAAAGACGTATTTCAGATAGGCATAAGAAGCATAGATGAAAAGTCATTCAATGAACTTGATAAAGAAAGGAGCTTCTTCGTAGACGATGTTCGCAGGCTAGGCACAAAAGAAGTTGGTAGACTGATAAACAAAAAGAGCAGGAAAAACATATATGTTACCTTCGATTTCGATGTTCTTGACCCTGCCGAGATGCCGAGCGTGGGCACGCCAGAGCCTTACGGCATGCACTTTGACGAGGCAATAACAATGTTCAGAGAGCTAGCAAAAGGCAAAACTCTTGTGGGCGCCGATTTCACCGAACTATGCCCCGTGCCAGAATTAACCGCTCCTGATTACCTTGCTGCAAAGCTAATATATCTGTTCTTGGGATGTTTTTACGGGTGATCTCGCGAAGCCCGCGGTATTCCTTGCATTTTTCTTGCTTGCTTCTATGGCCTTTGCCGGCACTGTTGTGCTTACCGGCACATGCGCGGACGTTGTCAAAAACAGCACAGTTAATTTTTCAATTGCAAATTCAGGCAATGATTCAGCATACCACTTGATTGTAAATCCGTACATATCAGGCGCAAATGTCATTGGCAATTATTCAATCGCTAGGTTGAATCCGGGTTCTGCCGCCAATTTCGCAGTCAGGCTAAGCAACATTACCGCAAAAGGTACATATGTCGACTATTTCGTAGTAGATTATCAGCAGGGCAATTCTTTCTTCTCTGCCATGTTTTCGTGCTGGCTCGAGTTCGGCGTTTCTGCGACATCGCCCATTTATTTAAATAGTTATTTCTTGTACGCAAATTCTTCAGTGGGCTTGGTAAACGTTTCGGTGATGAATGCAGGCACCAGCCTAATTAACGCCACCATTTCGCTGCTTGTGCCGGCATACGTACACGTTATCGGTGCAGCATCGAAGCAATTGACGCTTGTTCCAGGCAACGTTTCGCATTTGCAGTTTAAGATTGATGCAAAAGGAATGGATGGCGTGTCGTTTGACGGAGCCGTATACGCTTCTTACTCAAGAAACGGCATTAACTTTGCCACGCAGCCGTCCATTTTTACTTTCAAACCATATTCTTCTGGGTTTTCAGTTAGCAAACTAATTGTCTATGGTGCTATCGCTTTCATACTGTTGTTTGCAATTTTTGTTCTGTTCACTGCACTGAAAAACATGAGAAATGCAAAGTCGCAGCGGCATCAGGAAGGCGTATAATTTAGCAGCTGATAGTAAGTAATGTTGTAGCCGCTCATGGTTTTTGCGGTGGCGAGGACTTTCGTCTTGAAGCTGCTGAGCACTGTTTGGCATATGCCGCCGTGCTGCGGCGGCACAGTGCACCAATATCCATAGTCGAATACGAAGCAATTGAATTTCGAAAGATCGTTGGCTATTGTCTGGTTTGCGCCTAATATATAGTTTTCCTGTGCTGCGGCCCTGCCAACCTCGTACCATATGTCCGGCGTGGAGCTGAATACAAGACAATTTGCTGGCACCTTGTCATACATACTGTAGAAATCCTGCATTGCCGGATATATCTGCCCCTGCTGCGGCATTTGACTTGGAGACAAGGTGATGACGCCTGCTACGCGTACAAACGGGTAAACAAAAAGAACAACAGCAAGCAGCGCAATAGCCAGATATTCAAATGTTATGCCCCGCTTTATTCTCCCAGCAAGTACGTTTGCGAGTTCGTATACTGCATATGCTGCCAGCAGGCAAACGCCGGGCAAAATCTGGAGCATAAACCGAGCATCGACGCCGTAGGTGGCACTGCCCGCATAGAATGACGTGTAGAACAAGAAATAGGTCAGTGGCCAGAGGCCGAGAAGCGCAAGCATACCAAACTTGTTTGGCTTCTTGTCAAAGA
>JBMFTS010000055.1:0-2195 GCA_049966915.1 Candidatus Micrarchaeia archaeon | reverse complement strand
GCGGTAACCGAATTCATTGTCATAAGGCACGCGCCTTTCGGAGCCAGCCTCTTTTTGTTTGCTATTGGCGGCTTCTTGTCCTTGCCCTTGTTTCTCAAATTGTCGAATGCTAAGGTAAAGCCTCCAAAACCGACCTACTGGATTTTCAGCGGGATAGCGTCTCTTGTTGTTTCGGTATTTTTAGTAATCCTGTATCTGGGGTATGTGCGCTTTACCCTTGCAAGCATGTATCCCCTTATAGGCGTGGCGGGGCTTGTCTTCTTGCTCATCGACACAGTCATATATCACAAAAGGATAAGGTCTGAAAAGCTTCTTTTGTTGTCGTTCGGCGTTTTCCTGGTAACTATCGGCGTATATTTTGCCGAAATCAAGGACGCGAAGTTCCAAATTCAGGCGTTGCCGTTTGTATTGGGCATAGCTGCGCTTTCTGGAGTGGGCTATTACTTGCAATACTACAAAATTCACAAGTACACGGCCGGATCCAAAGTTTTGTTCGAGCCCGTCTTTCTGCTCTTGTTTGCCATGTTGTTCTCAATACCTGTTGCAAATGTAGGCCTCTTTTACGCGTTCCTTGGAGTTTTCAGCGGCGCAATGACGCTTGGCGGCTCCGCCTTCGAACTTGCGGCGGTCAACACGGAAAAGGCCAAGACGACGGAGCAATACGTAATAAAAAAGAATTTCATTATCAATTTTGAAAATAGCGACATACTGATAGTGCTTGCAGGCAGCATACTCGTTGGTAGCTATTATCCGATAGAAATATTCGGCGGCATGCTCATAGTCGTCGGGCTTGTGCTCATAGACGCGCTAAAGTAGCGGTTACCTGAGCGCCTCTTCTGCGCCTATCCTTCTGTCTATCTCCACAACAGCAAGCAGCGTGGCTAGCGCCGTGCTTTGCAAATCAGCGTTTTGTGGATAGGCATTCTTTGCGATCTCTTGCAGTTGCTCATACTGCTCCAGCGGTACATTGTCCTTTAATTCGTCTATGCTCAACTTTGTGGGGAAAAAGATATGCCACAAATCGTGATCCAAAAGCAAGACGTCTATACTGGCCGCGGTTATTTCTTTTGAAAGCATGAGCGCGAATTCCAGCATGTTTTTGCCATTGAACGATTCTGCAAGAACTGCGACTACGTATGCGGGTATTACTTCCTCAAAAAGCTCTGCTATCGCTTGCCTTGCGTTTTCAGAATTGCCGATGCCACTCGCAAGCCCGTAAGTAAGGTCGCCCATGAGATCTTCGGTCTCTGTTTTTATAGAATTGAACAGGTCGCCGCGCTTGTCCGGCTTCGGACCGCTTTCCAATTCTGCAAACTTGTCCAACGCGTAATTGATATCGTTCACGTATGCAGCGCCGTTTTCCACGCGCACCATGTCCATGCGATCCACTGCGCCAAGGTTCTTATAGCCGCTTGCGTTTTTAGAAAACGCTATGCGGAATAGGACATCTGCAATAAATAGCATAAGCTCAGTATAATTGTCGATAAAAGTGTTTGGTATAAAGAGCGTTTTAGACTGAAAATCGTAATACGGCCCGACGAGTTTATCATAATCTTCTGCTTGGAGCCGCTGAGCCTCTTCCTGCGACACTACTTCTACAATTAGCACGTCTTTTTCGTCAAGACCCAGACTAGGAGCCAGCTCGGCAAAAATATCGTTAAACCGGTCGTTGACTTCTATGCCTTCTTTGACCTGGTTAATTGCTGGCATAGCCTCACTGCACACCCAAATAGAAATGACACAATTCCATATTTATTTGTTTTCTCCAAATCGCATGTCAAACGCCTATATCGCCTCTGTGGGCTCTATGCCCATGAGACGCATAAGGTTTTCTGCTGTTTGCATCGCGGCATATACAATAGCGAGCCTGGCGTTTTTTGCACTGCCTCCTTTCAGCACAGGCTCTTTCTCATAAAACTCGCTAAACCTGGTGGCTAGATCAAGCAGGTAATCTGCCAAGATGTTTGGCCTGTACGAAAAACACGACGACGCCACGACATCAGGAGCAGCGCCTATCGACTTTATAAGCTCAAATCCTGAACCGCGGCCTATTCCTGCATAGTCGGCGTCTGCGGGAGGTTGCCTAGCATACTCGCCTTTTTCTATTATCCTCTTTGCCCTTGCGTGCATATACATTACGTAAGGCCCGCTGTTGGCTTCCAAGTTGAGGGCGTTGTCCCACGAGAACACAATCT
>JBMFTS010000054.1:0-2407 GCA_049966915.1 Candidatus Micrarchaeia archaeon | reverse complement strand
AAAATACGAACAGCGCAGGCATGGCTGATTAGTTTTAGTTTACCGATAGTAGTTTGTCAATATTATAGGGTTTGCGCAGTATCGAGATATCGAGATTTACTCTATGCGGCAGTGCCATAGAACTGCTGTGCCTTTTTGACGCCTATCAGGTACGCCACTATGCCTATTACTCCAACTACGATGACTACCAGGAAAAAGCCTATATCCAGGTTGTCAAGGTTGTGTATCTTTATGCCGGTGGTTATGCCGAAATTCAGCAAGTTTGGAAACTTCAAAATAAGCGAACCGGCAACAATGAACGCTATGCCGCCGTAAAACAGCACGCTTTTGCTTATGTATTTTGAAACAAACGCCACTCCTTCTTTTGTCAACTTTTTGCTCTTGGTCAAGAATGTGCCGAAGAAAGCCCCGAATATTATTTGCATTGTCATAGTGCCAAGGCCAAACAGCGCTCCAGGAAGCCATGCCACATAAGCGTTTGGCATTGCCGGAACCATTACGGTGTATAAAATCAATGCAAAGGCGCCGAAGCCGAATCCGGCAATAAGCCCGTGCACGAAAGCAAGCCTGAGAGGAACCTCGCGCAGCTCCGGCTTTGCGTCAGTCGACGCCAGCGGGTTGAGCTTGTGCTCGAACTCCTCCTGTTGCTGTTCGCTGTGACTTTTGTGCACCCCGAGCCACTGACCAAGTCGCTCCTCTATGTAATGCCAGTGGAAGTATACGCTTCGCTTCGACAGGTAATAGCCGGCTGCTGCCATTGCTGCGCCCACTGCTATGTATGTTAGCCCAAACGCAAGCGTCGTGGTGAAAATTGCGGCGAGCGCAAAATAGGCGAGCTCGGAAAGGAAGGCGCGCTGCAGCGTGAAGCCGCTGGAAAAGATCATGCCTGCCTTCATGCCTTTGCGCGTGCTGTAACTGCCAACAGCATATGAGAACGTTATTGGCCAAGTATGCTCATCCGGCGTTACCCCATGCACAAGGCCAAGAAGAAAAGATAACAGCAATGCTAGCAGAAATGGCACGTTTGTGGGATTCCAAAGGTTTATGGTTATGGCGAGCAACGGCATTGCGATATCAAGCATTTACCACCACCGGTTTGCCATGAGGGCACATTTTCGGCTTGCCAAGATATTTCCACAATTTTTTCGCGTATGCAGGATCCACAAGGTAGTCTATTTTAGTGGCTTCCCTGCATGCACAATCTGCGGGTATGCCTGCCTTTGCGAATATTATCTCGAGGCACCTGTGCGCGAGCATTATCTCGGCATAGGCTGTTTTGCCGCTTTTAGTAAGCAGCACGCTGCCTCTTTGCTCCTGTACAAGCCCCTTTGCCTGCAATCTTTTCAGAAGCGACAGCGCAGTGGGCGACTTTATCTTGAGCTTTGCCGCAATCTGGTTCAACCTGGGCGGAAATTGCGACTTAAAATTTGCTATAGCCACTACGCATTCGCGCTCTCTTTCTGTAATATGCATGGAATTCTTTCCGCTGTTCAGATATTTAAATGTTACTAATTAAATTAGCATAGTGCTAATTATTTGCCCCACGACACGTTTTTATCTTTATCATGCAGAATTGCATCATGGAAAAGTGGGAGCGGCTTGTGCGCGACATTAGAGCGTTAAAGGTGCAAGGCGCAGAGAATGTCGCAAAAGCAGCCATTGACGCTTGGGTTCTTGCGAAGGACAAGAAAAAAGCCACGGCAGTGCTGCAAAAGTCAAGGCCCACAGAGCCCATGATGCGAAATGCGCTGAAGTACCTCAATTCGGGCGGCACTCCTTCCGCGCTGAAAGCTGAAATAAGCAAAGGCCTGGATAAAATCGCGGAATACGGGAGCAGGCTAGTGCCGAACAATTCGATAATATACACGCACTGCCATTCGTCCACTGTTGAAGCCGTGCTTGTGAAAGCAAAAGAGAAAGGCAAAAAGTTCGAGGTTCATGCAACCGAAACTAGGCCTGATTATCAGGGTCGTATCACCGCGGGCGATCTCGCCAGGCACAAAATACCCGTAACGCTCTTCGTAGACTCGGCTGTGCTGAGTGCAATGAAAGACGCTGACGCAATGCTCATAGGGTCAGACGCCATAACGGCCTATGGCGGCATTGTCAACAAGATAGGTTCGCACTTGTTTGCAAAGCTTGCTAGCGAGCGCGGTGTACCTGTATATATTGTCAGCCATGCATTGAAATTCGATCCCGACACGCGGTACGGACATGCGGAAAAGATAGAGGAGCGCAGTGCTGGCGAAGTGTGGGCAAACAGGCCAACAGGAGTCAAAATATTCAACAATGTATTCGACTTTGTGCCCAGCGAGTACATTACGGCAATGATAACCGAGCTTGGAATAATGCCTTATGCTGAGCTGCTTGAAAAAGTGAAAGCTGCGTATCCTTGGGTATCTAAGAA
>JBMFTS010000053.1:0-2432 GCA_049966915.1 Candidatus Micrarchaeia archaeon | reverse complement strand
TGTTGATTGTTCTTATAAAGTTCGAGCGGTAAAACCTAAAATTTCAATCGTAGGACAACCCATAACTGCCCTGGAAGCCCGCGACCAAGGTCGTAGGATGTCACTTGAAAAGTACTTCGTGTATGTTGCTGTATGCGGGCCCTTTCTCGGTAAGCGTGCTTTGTTTCAGCGCCATGCCCTTCACGATAAACGCGCCGAAATCGTCTTTAGCATGTTTGCTTATGAATTCTAACAGCGGCTTTTTGTCGCGCACGTATTTTACCCTTGCCAGCGTGAAATGGGGTGTGAAAGAGTCTATCTCCTTGTTGGAGTGCTCGTAAGGCACGCTTTCGTTGTCAAGCGCTTCGCCAACAAGCGAGAAGAGCCTGACAAGCTCGTCTTTGCCCTTGTCTACGCCGATATAGACCACTCTTATAAAACCAGGAGAAAAGTACGACAGCCCCCGCAGGCTAACCTCGAAAGGGGCGAAAGCTATGCTGTCCAGCGCCCTCTTTGCGTTCTGCGTAATGTTGCTGTCAACTTCTCCAATGAAATTGAGTGTTATGTGCATTGCTTCTTTTGACACAAACGTGAACGCGCCTTGTATCTTTTTCATTTCCTGCTCTGTGCCAGCTGCCTTTTCTTTTATTTCTTCCGGAACATCGATTGCTATAAAAATCCTCAAGGCAAACACTTATTGATTACATGATAAGCATAGAAGACTTTAAAAAGTTAGACCTGCGCGTTGGAAAAATAACCGGCGTGGCAGTACACGAGCAGGCCAAAAAGCCGATGTATATCATTACTGTGGACCTCGGCGAGGAGATAGGCGCGCGTACTATCGTGGCAGGCATCCGCGACCAGTACTCCGCAGAAGAGCTCGTTGGCAAGCTCATAGTTTGCATAGCAAACCTTGAGCCGAAGGTTGTTGCCGGAATAGAATCGCAGGGCATGCTTCTCGCAGCAGAAGACAACGGCACCATAGCCGTGCTTACGCCTAGCAAGGAGGTAAGGCCTGGAAGCAAAGTGAGCTAGGCGGTTGCATGATGTTGTGCATTGTAGGTTACATGGGTTCTGGCAAAAGCACTGCCGCAGTGCTGCTCAAGCGCAGGGGCTTTAAGATAATAGAAATGGGCGACACGGTAAGAGAAGAAATGAAGAAGAATGGCATGGAAATAAATTCTAAAAGCGTGAGAGCGTTCGCGGCAGGGCTGAGGCAGCAGTATGGCAACGACATTGTTGCAAGGCTCGCTTCTAAGAAGCTTGATAGTTTCAAGAACGTGGTGATTGTCGGGGTGCGCAGCACCTACGAGCGCGATTACTTCAAAAAGCTGTTTAGCGATTTCGTGGTAGTGGCGATAGTTGCGCCGGAGCGCATGAGGTTTTCACGCATAAGGAAAAGGCGCAAGCCGGATGACCCAAAGACCTTGGCCGAGTTCAGGAAGATAGAGGCAAAGGAGCGAAGCGGATTCGAGAGCAAGAGGGACGAGGCGCATGGCATAGGGCGCATAATAGACGAGGCCGACTACGTGCTCTTCAACACGGCTACAGTATCGCAGCTGTCAAAAGACGTCGCATCGCTGCTCACATACTTGAAAGGCGGCGCCGCAAAGAGCGCGCCTGCTTCGCGCGCCTAAAAAAGCACTGCTCTTGTGAAAAGGCTTATCACGAACGCGAAGACGAGCATGAATATTAATCCTACCACAAGCGATTCTATGGGAAAAGTGAGTAGGAGCACAGCGAAGATCGCGCCTATTACCGCAAAATACACGAGCTTGTTCCATCTGTACACCTTGCTTCCATCAAGCGGGAATATTGGCAGCATGTTGAAAAACGCCAGGATAATGCTTACGAGCATGGTGAAAGAGAACATCTCGCGCAGGTAGCCTACGCTTATTGGGGAGAAATACAGCGCAAGGAACGCCGCGAACACTGCAAAATTGGTGAGCGGCCCGGCAAGGGATACATATGCGTCTTCCTTCCTGGTAAACGAGTTGGTGTATATTACTGTGGCTCCCGGCAAGCCTATTATGAAGCCGAATAAGCCGGTAAGCAGCGTTATGAGCAAGCCTGTATTGGATTTCCTGAATGCCGCTACTGCGCCGTAACGTTGCGCTACTATCTTGTGCATGTACTCGTGCAGTATGAATGAAAAGCTTACTGCGACGAGCGCAATGGGAAAGAACAGCAGCGCGCCGCCTGTGCTTGGCAGTCCTTCTATGCCTCCATTAAACGCAAAGTCGAATGCTGCCGCTAGCACTAAATCAGCAATAAGCATGTCCTTGAGCTCCCTGCTGAGCTTGAGATTTTCCCTTGCTAGCATTTTGACACTTTTGACACTAAAGCATACTTTTATGTACGCATATTTATAATTGATTTTCGTTATAATGTAGCGTGCAGCTCCATCGTCTAGTGGTCAAGGATAGCGGGCTCTGGACCCGTTGACGCCAGTT
>JBMFTS010000052.1:0-2440 GCA_049966915.1 Candidatus Micrarchaeia archaeon | reverse complement strand
CGAAGACTCTGATAGCGCTGAGGGTAGCGAAGCAAGCAAAAACTCCAGATCTGGAAGAGGCAGCAAGAATGACAGGGATACTGGTGAGGAAGAGCAGGAAAATGCCGCAGAACCTAGCGAAAATACTGGCAAGGATAAGGCAGCAGACGACAAAAAAAAGGAACAGCAAGGCGAAGCCGCAAACAGCGAGGATGGAAACAATGCGCACAATGGCGGACTAGACAAAATAGCGGTGCTGCTTTCCAAGATAAAAAACATGATAGAAGGAAAAGCAGACAAGAAGGATCCGGACCAAAATGCAGAGCCGAAAGAAGGCAATGAGGAAGAGAAGAATGATGGAAGTAAGGACAACAAAAATAAGGGAAATAATCCGAAAGATCCGAATGAAGACATGAAAAAGCAAAACGATCAGGACAAAGAACCAAACTTCTTCACGGTAAAGAGTATTGACAGGAATAGTAAAAAAGAAAAAAACAAAAACAACGGGGCGTTGAGAGGGGAGGTGTTAGGTTATGGGATAGGAAGAGGTGCGGATGAACCCGCAATGCTATGGGTGCCACATGTGGAAGCGGTGAGAGAAACTTACGAACGCAATGCTACACAAACAGTGCTTGAATTCTTAAAGGATGACAACAACAAGAAGATTATGCCGAGCGGCTCTGTGATATACACGGCGCGCCGCGTGGAAAGCGAAAAATTACCGTATGCAAGGATAGACTACGGGAAAACCCGCTTCGTGCCTGGCGAGGGAGGAGGCGAAGATGTGTGGATGTACGAAAAGAGACAGCTGTCGCCCCGCGCAGACATGCCAGAGAATCTGCAGCCCACCAGCTTCAAGGATCTCCTCTTTATAGTAGACACGTCCGGAAGCATGCTTTGGAGCGGCAAAGCGCTCGACGGCTTCGAGTATGACCTTGCGGTAAGGTCCGTATTCTCGATACTAAAATATCTGGAGTATACCAAAAAGGCCGCCTACCTGAACTACGGGCTGATACAGTTCAGCAATCACACACTCTTCAGCGGCTGGAAGGATTTTAATCATGTCAAAGAGCTCAAGAATGCTCTGATAGAGAGATATGAAGGCGGCAGAACCACATTCAATCCTAATGCATTATATCTTGCCGCATCACAAAAGAGTGACAAATTTCTTGCCATACTCATATCCGACACATGGATATACAACAATACAGAGACAATAGAGGCATTTAAGAATGTGATGAGGGAGGGAAACGATGTTGCTATACTACAGATAGGGGGGTTTGCAAAGTTTACAGGAAATCTAGAACCGCTTTCCGTGGAACTCGCAAGGAGTGGTGCTACAGTAAGGCTACTTACGGATCCGAGCGATTTGGTAGAACTGTCGCTTAGGATAACGAAAGATAGGTATGTGGAACGGACTGAGAGTGGCATCAGGGGATTCGCAGTAAACGAGCACATAAAGGTGTGAGGTGTGATGTATGGGCTGGCTAGATCCTAAAAAAGTTGAATCAATTGCAAGGGGGCTCGGTATCGGTGAAATGGAGACTGAGCTCCGCAAGGAATATGCTGGCGCTGCAAGGGAGATATTTGAAGCTATAGAGCGCAAAGCACCCCAGGATTTTTCGGGTCTGTACTATGATGTTGGCCAAAAATATAGCAACCTGTCCACAAATGCGCTGATCGCAATATTGGCGAAGGCAACAGGTAATGAAGATACTGCAAAAACAATAGAAGCCGCGCTCGACAGCAAGAAGGATTTGCTCAAGTACTCGACAGTGGGCTTGGCTTCGTACGCGCTGATGAAATTTGTGCTTGACGAAGACAGTGAACCTGCAAAGCAAGTGGTGAAGACAATAAGGGAGATGCATGCCGACGCTGAAGAAATGCGCAGATATACATTCAAGGAGGAGCTGAGAAAAGACGTTGAAAACAGCGTTACGGCGCGGTTGCTCGTATGCACATGCGCTGCAATAGCAGACGATGCGGAAATTTACGGAGATACAATTGGTGCTTATGTTGACATGGGCAGCGGCAAACTGAGCGACGGATACCGCGCGCTTTCGAATGAGAGCAAGGCGCTGCTCGGCATAAGCCTGTACATTTCCGGCAAACGCGAATTGGGCGATGCCATAGCTGAAGAAATAAAAAGCAATGCAAAAGGCGGAGATGCGAACGGCAAGGCTGAGGCGCTTCAGGTATTCAGGGACAGCGCCATAGGCGTACTATTCGCAGCGAGAGGAGGAGCCCTGAAGCCCGCGAAAAACGAAGTAGGTGTTTGATTGGAAGAAAAAAACGATGAAAATAAGTTTGTAGGGCACATGAAAGTCACCGGCAGAGGTCTGGCTGAAGCAGCCAGGGACTTGTATTCCAGCCCACTCACCTTCCTGAGGGAAGCGTATCAAAACAGCGTAGACAGCGGAGCTAAGAAACTCAGCATAACCGCTTCGGTAGGAAGCATCAC
>JBMFTS010000051.1:0-2903 GCA_049966915.1 Candidatus Micrarchaeia archaeon | reverse complement strand
GTATTTTTCGTTGCCGTCAGCGAGCATCACCAGCATTTTTCTGCGGCCGCTTGCTATTTCGCGTATCGCAGCATAAAGCACAATGGCGCTGCTTTCGCCTATGCTGAGCTGCTTTTTTGCGGCATAGCCTATAAGCTGCTTTGCCTCGTCAAAGTCGACCTCAACCTCGCCTGCATAAATCTGTGGCATATAGAAGCGCAAGCCGCGCGCGTTCTCCTTGGTTCGTATTCCTGCTACGTCTTGTGCAGGTTTTGGAAACGCCACAAGCACGTTTTTGGTGCCGTAGCGGTCGCTGAAATAAGTGCTCAATCCTGTCGATGTGCCCCCTGTGCCGAATGCGCACACTATCTCGAAATCCTTTGCGATTTTTCCGAGCGCAGCAAGCTGCTGCTCTATCTCTTTGCCCATTACGCCTTGGTAGGCGCGCACGTTGCTCTCGTTAGTGTACTGCTCCGTGCAAAATCCGCCGTATGCTTGCGCGAGAGCCTGAGCAAGCCCTATGGCATCTTGGTTTATTATGGCCTTGCGCACTTCTTCGGAACGGTTCGCCTTGCCCGCGTCGAAACCCAGCCTGTTAAGCTGGTCAAGCACATCGTTTATCATAGAATAATTCTGCGACTGCTCTGCATAGCCTGCGAAGGGCACTGGGCATATTTCAGCGTTGATGTATATCGTTTTTGCACCGCAGCGCGCAAGCGCGTCTTTTACGCCCTGCTCAAGCTTCCTGGATATTATGCACACCGCGTTAACGCCTAAACCGTTGAGCAGCGACAGCGCCAAGCCGAAATTTCCAGATGTCGCTTCGAAAACGGCGGTGCCCCTGCGTATGCGACCGGCGAGTATGGCGTCTCGTATTATGTTTGTAGCTGGGCGGGTTTTTATTGAGCCGCCTGGCAGGCTGCTTTCCTGCTTGCCGAAAACTTCAAATGGATTGTTTAGCTTGACGCCGTAAACATCAAGCGCGGCGTTTTTCACAAAATCAGTAATATCTACTAGCGGCGTAGGCGACACTACGCGGCCGTTTTC
Source organism: Candidatus Micrarchaeia archaeon (assembly GCA_049966915.1). Lineage (GTDB taxonomy): Archaea > Micrarchaeota > Micrarchaeia > Micrarchaeales > CABMGC01 > JAGDXZ01. Next base: position 1,877 of record JBMFTS010000051.1, on the reverse strand, counting down.
AATATGCGGCACGTTGGCGTATACTTGCCTGTCGAACCACTCCAAGAGTTCAACGTCGTATTGCTTTGCGCGCTGTTCGGCATTGGAATTTTGGCGTATAAAATTAGTGACACCGTTCTGTATCTGTGTTTGTGCGCTCTAGCTTGTGCATGGTATTACTCAGTTATAAAAGCTTATAAATCTTGTCTGCAATTCTGCGCATGCCGAAACGCCAGCTTGCGCGCAGGCTTGGCATGCTGACTTATTCAAGCCTTTTTATTATGTGGTAGCCGAACTGCGTTTTTACTATCTCAGAAATCTCTCCTTTCTTGAGCTTGAATGCCGCATCTTCAAACGGCTTGACCATTTGCCCTCTTGCAAAGAACCCAAGGTCGCCGCCCCTTTTCCTGGACCCGTCTATTGAATACTGCTCTGCGAGCTTTGCGAAGCTCTCGCCGTTTTTCAGCTTATCCAGCACCTCTTTTGCCACCGACTCCTTGCTTACAAGTATGTGCGCGCAGCGTATCTTCTCTGACATGCGATCACTCATAAGCATATTGCCATAAAAGATAAAATACTGCGCCAGACGCTTGCTCTGCCGCTCATGCGCTTTTGACAACGGCTTCTGACAAACTCCCGTTGACATAATACTGCACGCTGCTTCCAGGCGTCATGTTCGCATGTGCCAACGGCACGTAAATACTTGCGTTTGCAAGGGGCACGCCGCCCATGCCTTCTTTATAAAGGGCAAAGATGCTTCCTTCGCTTAGCGCTCTTCTGTAAACCTGTATGTTTGCCATGCTGCCGGTAAAGTATGCGAAAGTTGGCTGCGTACTGTTCAAATAGAACGTGGAGGTTCTTTTTCCTATCTGCATTATGCTTGCATTTGTCGCAGCATAGGGCGTTGGCGTTGAATTTACCAAATTGCCGTCGACATACAAAGACACGGAGGTTAGATTATAAACGCATGCTATCTGGTACCATGCATTAGGCGGCAACTGCGGAATAGTTGCAAAACGCCATCCGGCGGTATAACTGCCTATTTTCTGGTCGCTGAATACGCCGCATGCTGTTTTATTTGCAACTTCGCCGCCGTCGCCGACATACCATGCGGAATGCTCGTTCTCCCCTATTCCGCTTGCAACCATCACGCCCAGCGAGTTGGCGTTCGCGTATTTAACCCACAAAACAGCGGTAAAATTGCCGTTTACGGTGTGGTTTATCTGGATGTACTCTTTTCCATTAAAGTATGCCCCTAAGTTTTGACTTTGCATGCCTGTTGCCATTGTATCGTTGCCAAACGAAAAAACCAGATAAATAGCGATAAGTATTGCCAACAAAACTGCATATGCCAAGGCATTTCCGATACGCTTCATGAACAACATATCGGCAATTAATAATATATATTGGGCGAGCAGCAGACCCGCCAGTTGCTTCAGATCCAAAAGACGAATCCGAAACCGCTCAATAAAGTCATGACATTACTGGCTTCTTCCTGCTAGAAAGTACTTGGCGAAAGCTGCAAATGCCTTCGCCCTGTGCGAAAGCCTGTTCTTTTCCTGCAAGCTTAGTTCTGAAAATGTTTTTGCCATGCCCTCTGGCACAAATATAGGATCGAAACCGAATTCCCTGCCTTTGCTTATTTCTCTGGCTATGCTTCCTTTAGTGATTCCTTTGAAAACCTTTAGACCGTTAGAACTCGCATAGCACATCACAGTTTCAAACCTTGCCTTCCTGTTGCTTGAGCCATCGACAGCGGTTCGCTTTCATCCCACCTCTAAAGAGTGTGGGATTTCCCGCTCACTTTGTTAATCCATAAAATGTCAACGAACACAAATTTATCTACATGAGCGCCTTTTTGAGGGCGTTGCAGCAACCGCAGTCTTCTTCGCCTGGCT
>JBMFTS010000050.1:0-3116 GCA_049966915.1 Candidatus Micrarchaeia archaeon | reverse complement strand
TTAAGCTTTGCGGCAATCTCCCTTGCTTTTCTTAGCTTTTTGCTTATTTCACGCCAGTGCGTGCCTCGCCAGTATATGCGCTTGCAGCTATTGCACATGTAGAAAACCCTGTGAGTCTTGGCCACGTGCTCTGGCACGCCTTCTGCCTTTGCTTTAACAACCTTCACAAGCCGTGTGTTGCAATATGGGCATATAAGGGCAGGCGCTGCGCCTATCTTTGCCCCTGTCGCATTAGCGACATACGCCAGCTGCTTTTCTATGCTGTTGCCTTTTACGAGCAAAGCGCTGAATTGCTGCTTTTTGCTGCGGCCTGCTAGCTGTTCGTCTTCTGTCAAAAGCGTGGCGCGCTTCTTGCGCACATAGTCGATTATTTTATCGTCGTCAATATATGGCGCGCTTTCTACTCGTATGCCTGCCAGTCTGAGCCACCTTGCTAGCTTTGCAAGCATGACGTCAGCAACAAGCCTCTTCGGCACTGCTGCTGGCTTCGGCCTTGTTGCATTCTGGGTTTTCACAAGTCACACCTGCGCCGGCCGGGATTTGAACCCGGGCTTCGAGCTTTTTCCTGGAAATGGGAAGCTCGCATCCTACCAGGCTAGATTATCGGCGCACACGCCAATAATATGTTGCATGAGCATTTTATTAGCCATATAGGCGCAAAACCCAAGCAGAAACACGCGGCTATTTTATATAATTAGGAAATTCGTCTTTGTGGCTCTGCCCGCTCGATTCCTCTAGCTCTTTTATGAATTTCTCCGTTTCCTTCTGGAGAGCGTTTATATCGTTAAGGTCTATTTTTATGCCAAAGACCTTTGAAAGTGTCTCGAGCACGCTTTTTGCGGAATTGGCATCGACTTCAAGCATGCCAGTTTCGCCCATAACGCACGCCGCAGGGAGCTTGTGCTTCTTGGCGAATGCAACAATAAGTCCAGCTGCGCCTATTATTGAAAGGTTCGGCACCGCACCGAATATTACGCTTGCCTTTTCTAGCTTTGACCTTATGCTCTTGTCCGCAGAAACCCCGAAAACCCTAGGCTTTTGAACGTACCTGTCTGCTGCGCTGTAGCCGCCTATGGTATAAACCTCCTTGCCGCCAATCGATTTGAAAAACTTTACAATCTTCTCGCTCACATCGTACTGTCCTTCAGAACTTGCAGGCTGGTAATCTCCGGTAAGTATGACTATGTCCCTCTTTGCGCCTTTGTAATAGTAGAACCTGTTGTTGACGAGCCTGAAGCTGCCGTCAGCAAGGGCTATTATCATGTAAGGCAAGTGCGGAGAATGCAGCGTGGCAAACTGCTTTGCGTTGAGTTTTTGTATAAGGTATTGCGCCACAAGATTGCCCACGTTGCCTATGCCGGGAAGCCCGACTATCAGAACTGGGTTGTTGAGCTTTACCTTTCTGTAGGTTATTGTGGTTTTGTTCATCAGCCCGCCTTTGTCGTGGAAAATTCAAGCATGTCAGATTTGGCAATATACGCAGTGGCCTTCTTTATCTTCGCTTCCGCGTCGAGATAAGTGCTGCCCTCTGCTTTTAGCAAGTAGTGCGGCGCGCCCTCATAAATCACTTTTACGCCTAGCTTTTCTACTCCAGTAAGCGCCTGTCTTATCGCGCCTATTCCGTTTGGCTTGTTCTTTGCGCGCAGCTCCAGCTTGTATGCAACGCCGTATACTTTGGGCTTTATGTTTTTAAGCGCTATCTCGTGCAGCTTTTCTGCCAGCTCGCCGCCAAGTGCGGCTTTGACGCTCTGCTCCCCGGCATATGCGGCATCGAGCAGCTCTGAATATGTCTGAAACTTTGTGGCCGCGGCGTGCACAATGTCATCGATGTTCTTGTCCATGCCTGCAGCTGCGACAGCCTGCTTGAAAAGCTGCTCCGCGCGCTTTTCCAGGCTGTAGTTGTTTAGCGCATCCTTCTTTTCCTTTGTGCTTACCTTCTTCAGGGAAATGTCTATTGCTTTTTTCTCCTTGTCGACAAACACTACTTTTGCCACGTCGTTTTGCCCTTCTTTTATGAACTCGTGTATGTTTTTTATCCAGCCGGCGCTTACCTCGCTTATAGGCAGATACGCGTCAAGCGAATACTCTGGCAAAGAGCAGTAGGCGCCATAAGGCATTACCTTATTTATGCGCACGAGCACAACTTCCCCGACATCGGGAAGCTGTTTTCTCAATATCAAGCGCTCATCTCTTTATTTCTATTTTCTTCTTTGTCCTGCCGTAGAATACGCGCTCAACTGATTTTTTGCAGACTGTGCACTGCAATAGCACGCGCTGCCTCTTGCCCTGCTTTTTGACTATAAGCCTTGGCTCTACGCTGCCTACATAGCCGCTCGCAGTCCTTTCGTGCTTTCTGTTCCTGAAGCTATTCGGCCTTACTTGGCCGCTGGGCACATTTCTCACATTATGCAACGTATGCTTGTGACAATAAGGGCAATAAGCCATGATTTGTTTTTCTATTTTCATCATCACACCCTTTCTCCTATCTTATTGTTTATTATAAAATCTGCGTCTTTAGTATCGCCTACTTCTACGACTTCGCCGTTCTTGAACGGGCCTATTTTCTTTCCGCCAGGGGTTATGACCTCAGGCAAATCTGCAATGATCTTTAGCCGTATCGTCTTTACGTCGAAACCGTTGCTTAATATTGTAAGTATTTCATTATATAAAGATTCCTCTTCCACTGGTACAGGCCTTGGCAGCGGCTTGTCAAACGCAAGATAAACCAGTATTTTCTGCTTCCTGCGCTCTTTAAGTTGCGATAGCATTTTTCTGACATTCTCTGCTTCTTTGCTTGACTTTTCCGTGTTGTCAAGAAGTGCTATGTACTTCTCTGCTTCAGTATAAAAGTCAGCATCGAGTTGCAGAAGTTCGCCGGTGACCTTTTCTGCTTTAAGTTTGCTGAATAAGATTTCTGTATTTACTTCTGCCATGGTACCGCCAGCACATAATATTAAACAGAAAATAAATAAAAGGTGCCTACCCAGAGTTGTGTTCCACTATTCATACTTTTATTTTGTTATTGTATGTGTATGTATTTGTACAATTAATATAATAACAAAATCTAATAGCAATAAAAATTAGTGGAACTGTGCTCTCTGGATCATAATTTTACA
>JBMFTS010000049.1:0-3179 GCA_049966915.1 Candidatus Micrarchaeia archaeon | reverse complement strand
ATGTCGCCATAAATTTTGTGGAAGAAGGTTTTGTCGTGTTTGTTTGCAGGCGCAAGCTTAAATTTGTTGCAGTGCATTTGTTATTGACAAGCATGGCGATCAGGTACTGGGAATATGAAGACGCTCCGCTGAAGGAAAAGCTGAAGGCGCCAAGCGTAAAGGACGTTGCTAAAATATATTTCGAGAACGAGACAAAAGCGTACAGGTTCGCCAAGGCCCTGCTCGAAGTGAAGAAAAAAGGGGCGCTGAGGCTCAAGGATTGTGACAAGTCCCTGCCGATTGCCACGTGGAAGCGTTACCTTGACTTCGGCGTGCAAGTGGGCCTGCTAAAGCACGAAGACGGAGCTTACAGCTTCACCGACAGATACTCAAAACCTTTCAAGAACATTGCCGCGTACATAAAAGCATGGATGGACACGCAGCAGGCAGAAGACTTGGAGTTGTTGTTTGCGGAGGCAAACATGCAAAAGCAGGAAAAAAGAGGAGGCAGGCAGCAACGCGAAGGCGCAAGACCTAGCGACCAAAACCTGGACCAAGGCGCTACAGCGCAAGCCGGTGCAACTGCAAGCGGCATTTCGCAACTTCCAGATTCCGGCGCTGATTCTGCTTCTGCTCCGCCGGATCCAGCACAAGCGCGCAAAAGCGAAACAGGCAAGGAAAATCAGTAATACCAGACTGTGCCGTATTCCGCATCTTCCAAATTCAGTCCGAACTTGTCCTTTAGCTCCTTTCTTATCGCATCTGCTTCGTCAAACTTCTTTTCTTTCCTGAGTTGCTCGCGCCTCTCGATCATGGCTTTCGCTTCGTCTGGAAGTTTTTTCTTGTAGTCTTGCGATTCTAGCAAGCCAAGCAGGTTCGCATAATTCAGCACCTTCGCTATCGCCTGCTCTTTGGCCTCTTTTGACACCGGCTTGCCTTTGCTTGCTATGCTGCGGAGGTCTGAAATCGCCTTTGTCAGTGTTGCAAGCGCGACCGGCGTGTTGAAGTCGTCGTTCATTGCGTTTTCGAAATCAGTTGACATTGTAGACACTGCGCCGAGTATGTCTTCGCTGGTATCTGTGCCTTCGGTTTCCGGAGCGTTGTAAAAGACGCTGAAAGCGGAATAGAGGTATCTTACCTGGTTTCTTGCGGCAACGGCAAGCCTTTCTTCGTAATCTATCTCTTTTCTATAATGCGTTGAAAGCACGAGGAGCTTGAGGGTTTCTGGGCCGTACTTGCCTATGAAATCCCTTATCTTTATGAAGTTTTTCAGGCTCTTGCTCATCTTCGCGCCTTTTATCATGACTATGCCACTATGCAGCCAGTACTTCACGAACGGTTTTTTGCCGAATGCCGCTTCGGCCTGGGCTATTTCGTTGGTGTGGTGCGGAAATATGAGCTCTTGGGCGCCGCCGTGCACGTCGTACTGGGGGCCGAAGAGGGAGTAGGTCATGGCAGTGTCTTCTATGTGCCAGCCGGGTCTGCCGTTGAGTTCGATGTCCTTGCCTTCCACTTTTATGCCTATTTTCCACTGGGGCTCGCCCGGCTTAGCGGCTTTCCACAGCGAGAAATCGTACACGTTTTTCTTGCCTTCCCTGGGCTCTATCCTGTGGTTCTTCAGCTCTTCAAGGTCCATGCCCGAAAGCTTTGTGTAGTCTTGGAATTTTGACACGTCGTAATATACGTCGCCGTCAAGCAAATAGGCATAGCCTTTGTCAAAGAGCAGCTGTATCTGCTGCCTTATCGCTTCTATGTAATCGTGCGACTTGGGAAAGACGTCAACGTCTTTCTTTATGTTCAGCGCTTCCATGTCTTCAAAAAATCTTTCAATGTACTTGTTTGCGAGCTCTGCGGCAGTAACGCCCTGCTCTCTGGATCTTTCTATTATTTTGTCGTCTACGTCAGTTATGTTCTGCGCGTATTCCAGCTCGTAGCCAAGATGCCTGAGCCATCGCGCGATTATGGCAAAGGCAATGTAGGTTTTTGCGTGGCCTATGTGGGCGTCATCGTAAACCGTCTGGCCGCACACGAACATCTTTACCTGATTGCCATGCAAAGGGTTAAACTCTTCCTTGCTCCTTGACAACGTGTTGAATACGTAGAGTTTGCCCATGCTATCGCTCGCTTACACTAGCGTTTGGTTGACGACTATGCCCGGCGTATATGTCGGGGTTTTGCTAAGGTAGAAGCCGGTAACTGCTATGTACTGCGTTGTGCTGAGGCCCGTTGCCACAAACACCACTCTTATGCTTACATTTTGGCAGAGCAGCGTGCTGAGCGGTATGCTTGCGTTTTCAAACGTCGTTTGCGGGTTTGGGTTGCCTGGCGCAGCATAGGTGTTGTAATGCGCGACTATGGCCGGCTTGCCGTTGTGCAGTATTTCGACATAGATGTCGTTATTTTGCGAAGAGACGATCTTGAAATTCAGGAACGGCTCGGTCACGAGAAAAGGCTTAGATGTGAGATTGCCCGGCTGCACAGCAAGTCCTTTCTGGAATGTCGTAGCCGCGAACGTGTTGTTGCCGTAATTGCTCCACGGCGCTCCGTAGTAGCCGCCGTTCTTGTTCGCATTTGTCAAATTGAGGGGCTCTGACGAAAAGCCATAGCCTGTTATGTTCCAATCGGCGTATGTGCCGGTGGAGAAGTTGCCGTTCGGTATCGCGACTTCTTGCAAGCCGGATATGCACGATGCCAGCGCGCTTATCGTTGTGGTGCTGGTCGTGTTGCTGATTGTATTGGTAGTTGTTTTTGTAGAATTTGAAACAGGAGCTTTTATCGTGGTTGTGGCTGCGGTGCGCACGGGTGCGCGCGATGTGTTGTAGAAGTAGAATGCAAATAGGATAAGCAGTATGAGAATGACAATATATGCAATTATGCCTTTATGCGCAATATCACCGGTACATATTTGGAGCCAAAGTTATAAATTTATAACCAAAGCCTGAATCCGCAATGCGTACGCTTTTGGCTTTTGCAGCAGCGTAATAATATAAAAGCATGAGGTTGCAATATTAAGCAAATTAAGCAAAATGCAAACGGTGTATACTTGGGTAGCATACCTAGAAAGTGGAAGAAGAAAGGAAGAATGCGCTGGAAATGGGTAAAGAAAAGAAGGAAGAGAATAAGGCGAGCGCAGAAGAGGAGAGTGGGCAAGCTTTGATGCTTATGCTTGTTGTCGGCATAGACCTAGCAGGCAGCGCCAA
>JBMFTS010000048.1:0-3313 GCA_049966915.1 Candidatus Micrarchaeia archaeon | reverse complement strand
AATATGCGCCAGGGTAGGGATTTGAACCCTAAAGCCCGCGAAGGGCACTGGTTCGCTTGTTTGCATCATCAAATCAGCTCTTGAGCATAACTCAAGACCAGCGCGTTACCAGGTTCCGCCACCCTGGCTCGTGCTAAATATGCTCAACCAACGCTTATAAATTAATAGCGGCATGCGCAATGAGCTTGTTCGGCGCCAGGGCTAATGGGCTGCACTGGCTATTGTGCGCAAAAGCGCCATATAGCGCTCAACTCGCAGTCACGTTTGCGACAGCCCTGGCTCCCTCGTCTCCGACGAGCACAATCTTGTAAGAGCTGCCAGGCGTAAACGTCATCACTATGTTGCTGTTGCCAAGCGTCATCTCACCGCTAAATGTGAGCGTAGCGCTTGCGCCAGGACTTATTGTGTAGCCGCCGCCGTAGTATTCGTTCATTGCACTTGCAGCACTAAACGGAAGCACAAGGGAACCGTTCTTGGCAATGAGAAAATTGAATACTCTGAAGTGCATATGCTCTATTTCCATCTTGCTGCTTATCTGCGTACTGTTAATAAGGGCGCGCACCTCGTCGTAGTTCATGTGGGCAAGCGCAGGTATTGCAAATGAACTGTTGTGCGCAATGTTCCTGAACATGTCCTCGATTTCCGTGCCATTCAGCTGGCCTGCATAGCTCTCCATCTCCTTTGCCATGCTTTCCATCGCAGATTCGTTCAAAACGATATTGCCCTTGTACATGTGCAACAGACTGTGTTCTGATCCAATAGTGTTTGTGACAAATACCGGCAAAACGTTGGCTAATGAGGAATTGGAAATTATGCTGTTTACTGCGCTTACTACTTTGCTGACATTTACGCTGCTTGTGTTGAACGTAGAGATAACCGAAGGCATTGGCGGCTGGTGCAATGGCATTGGCAGCCTAGGAATGCCATTGCTCAGGTTGAAATACACCTGCATGGATTCGTTGCCATATATCAAAAGATTTCTCAGCGTTGCGCTCGTGTTGGCGTTATTCTTCACAGTAATAGATATGCTTGTAATGTTGTCAACACTGCTCAGCTTTGCGCTGGTTATGGTTATGTTAGGCGCTATACGCTCCAGCTTTTCATGCTCCGCTGCGCTTACAGGCGCATAGCCGGTGGCGCTGGCGCTTGCGTTTACTCCTGGAATTATGATTGCCTTTACAGATGGCACCATTACAAATACAGGCTGCGAACTGTTGGTTATTATTGTCACCACAGTAGGCGTCAGGTCCGCGAGTATGCTGCTTGAAGCGTTAACCTTTGCCTGCAGATGCACGAGCACGGTGCTGTTCGGGACAGCCACAGGGTATGTTGTGCCGTTTATTGTTATGCTCATTCCGGTTATGTTGAATGCTATCTCGTCAACGATGCTGTTTAAAGGAATAGTGGCTGTGCCAAGGGTCTTGCTTATATTTACCAAGCCTAGCAAGTTTATCTTGCCTGAAGCGCCGGTGTTATACCACTGCGAAACGCCAGCACCTACAGCGTGAAAACGCACGCTGGAATAGCTCATGTTAAGAGACTGTGTGCCGTTAGGAACATGGGCCGGGTCGGTAAGCTGCGCCATTACCGTATAACCTGGAAGCACGGTTGTAACGGGGCTTACGCTTGGCCGCGTATAAGTAGCGGCAAGGTATGCAAGCAAGCCCAGTATTATCAATCCCAATACGACATATGCGACCCTGCTGGCATTCATTTTCTCACAATATTATTTCCAACAGAAAATTTTAATAATGCGACATTAGCAGCTTGCGTTGTGCGCGGGCCTTGGTTCTTCTGCAAGCGCATGATCGCGGCATTTCCGCAGGCAATGCGCCCGGCAGATACCAGGCAAGAAGTATATCAATTATTAAGGCAATGGTTTTTAGAATATTGGTGCTTGCGTGCCGGTTGCAGAGGCAAAAATAGATGCGAAAAAGGTGCTTGATGAACTTGTCTATGCGCTCAAAGAACCAAAGCAATATGCGCTTGGCGAAAACGTAGAGTGCAAAATAACGCAAAAAACAAAAAAGACAAAAGGCTTCGACGACGACATAGAAGATGTGCTATTGACAAAATATGCGTTTTATGAAACAGTAAATTCGCAAAAGAAGCTCATAGAAATAGACCTGGAAGAGCACAGCCACATAGGCAACATAGCGCGCATCGGCATAAACGCAGATTTGAAAGACGCACTAAGACACACGCCCAGTTTTTCTTTGCCTGAAAGCTACAGCGACGTAGAATATTACTGGTTGGGCAATCCGTTAAAAAAGATTTTTAGAAAGCGGCTGGCTTAACGATGCAATGATAAACTACCGCGCGCAATAAAACAGAATATCAGATGTCTAAATGATTGTACTGAAAAGGCTAAATTACGACTTTATGCTCATAACGCCTAATCTAAACGCATACGGCATATTTTACGAAAGGTACGTGCTGAGCAGCAAAAATGGCATAGCGGCAGGCAAGGTAAGCAAGAAAATGTCAGAAAAGGTTGCAAAAGAGATGCTAAAGCGCGTGCCCAAGCAAGACGCAAGGCCCTGGCTTGTAAAGCAGCGCAAGCTTAGCTTTTTGCCTGAAAAGCGCGAAGAGCGACGAGCACGCAGGTGCAACAGACAAACCAAAGCCGCGCGACAAACGGATTTACGGGCATGACGGGATTTGAACCCGCAACCAACGGCTCCGCAAGCCGTCGTGCTATCCAAGTTACACCACATGCCCGCGCAAATCTCTATTTCTTGTTTCTCGTTCGATAATAATAATGTTTTCTATATTTTGACTTTGTTGATTTAGTCATACTTTGTCAACAAACTTTGACTTTTTAGACAAAGCCGTTGCCTGCAAAAGAATTTTATATACATTGCACCAATATTATTTGCGACTTTTGGTGTTTAAATGACGGATCTACCAGGAAAAGTGTGCAGCTCCTGCGGCAAGCTCAGCCACGACTATACTGAATTCAAATGCCCCAAGTGCGGAAACAGCACCATAGTAAGGTGCAGGGAATGCAGAGAAAACTTCCGCACGTACAAGTGCGAAGTGTGCGGATTTGAGGGACCTTGATGGGAGACGTTGCAGTAGTATTCAGAGTATATGCAGAGGAAGGCAAGACCGAAGAAGTAAAAGAGCGCATACTTAGTGCCTTGCATCCAAACCGCATAGAACTGGAAGACGTGGCGTTCGGCATAAAAGTGCTGAAGGTATTGTTCGTGCACGATGACAAAACCGGCAGCTCCGAATTCGAGGACAAGCTCAGACAGATAAGCGGCGTAAACGAAGTAGAAGTGCTCGATGAGACGCTAATATCTTGATT
>JBMFTS010000047.1:0-3369 GCA_049966915.1 Candidatus Micrarchaeia archaeon | reverse complement strand
TGCCACAACCTTTTTATATTTTAATGTTTTATAATGTCATAACATTAAAATAAATTAAGAACGTATGCAGATGGTCAAATGGTCAACACCAAGCAGAATTCGGCTGCGCAGGGCAGAAAATACACAACCATAACCATTCCTGCGCCGCTTTTCGCAAAAATAAAAAAGATCATAGGCAATACCGGCTTTTCCTCGGTTTCGGATTACGCTACGTACGTGCTGCGAGAAACGGTTGCTGAGATAGAGTCAAAGGGCAAGAGCAAGAGCGGGGGCAGCGAAATAACCGAAAAGCTGAAGGCACTAGGATATTTGTAGTGGTAGCATGGATGCCTTTTCAAAAGCGGTAGAGAAGCTCAACAACGAGCCTTCCGAAGCAAACTGGAAAAGGTTCGAGGCTGCGCTGCACAGAAGCAAGGCCAAGTTTTACAGAATAGTGTATGCCCACGGCTCGCTTAAAAACGCCGAGGATCTTACAAAGTCGTATGCTGAGCTGTATGACGCGGGCAAGAAGCTTGTAGCAAAAGTGCCAATATTTGAAAAGACAAACGGCAAGGTTGAAGGCGCCACAAGGCACCTAAAAGGCCTTACCAACATACCGGTGATAAAATGATTGAACAAGACCTGAACGAGCTAGAAGAAAGGAGCATATACATATTGCGTGAAGCCAAAAGACATTTCAAGAACATGGCGGCGCTCTGGAGCATGGGAAAGGACTCTACTACTATGCTTGCGCTTGCAAGGAAGGCTTTTCTCGGCAAAGTTCCGTTTCCAGTAATACATATAGACAACAGCATAGACTTCCCTGAAACATATGCTTTCAGGGAGATGTTGGCCAAAAAATGGAAGCTAAACATGATAGTGGCCAAGAGCGAAATAAAGCCGGAAATTTCTGGCTTTAGCTGCTGCGGCGCGAATAAAACAGATGCGCTGAAGAAGGTAATGGCAAAGTACAAATTCGACGCCCTTGTCGTATCGATAAGGCGCGACGAGCACGGCATAAGGGCGAAAGAAAGAGTATTCTCGCCCAGAAGCAAGGATTTCAGGTGGAATTACAAAAACCAACCTGCTGAGGTATGGGATGACTACTCGTCAAAAATAGAGGGGGACGGCCATACGCGCGTGCACCCGCTGCTTGACTGGAACGAAATAGACATATGGAATTACATAAAGAGAGAGCGCATACCTGTTAACCCGCTTTACTTCTCAAGAAATGGCTACAGATACAGAAGCCTCGGCTGCACGCACTGCACAGTGCCGTTGAAATCAGACGCAAAAACTGTTGACGACATAATAAAAGAGCTCAGAAATACAAACGTGGAAGAGCGCGCTGGCAGGCAACAGGACAAGGAACGCGAATACATGATGGAAAAACTCAGGGCCTTCGGCTACATGTAAACACAAGTAACTGGTAAATACAAGGTGCTTGCTTGCTCATCCAAAAGATAACGCTGCTGGGTCATAAGGATCATGGCAAATCCACGCTGCTTGGCAATTTGCTCATAGCCACACACGCTGTATCGCCTGAACGCGTAAAGGAAGCGAAACGCATAAGCAAACAGTTGCATAGGCGCTTTGAACCAGGGTTCATACTTGATGCGTTTTCAGAAGAGCGCAAAGGCGGTCTGACAATAGACACCACGCGCGCCGAGCTTGCACATAAGGGCGTCGGGTTCGAGTTCATAGACGTGCCCGGCCATGAAGAGCTCATAAAAAACATGCTCACCGGAGCTTCCAACGCCAACGTTGCCGTGCTCGTTGTTTCAGCAAAACGCGGTGAAGGCATTACAAGCCAGACAAAGAGGCATTTGTTCATAGCAAAACTCCTTGGCATAAATAAAATAGTAATAGCCGTAAACAAGATGGATGCTGTTGGCTACGCCGAAAAAGCTTTTTCGGAAACTGCGTCTGCGCTTAACGAATACCTTACTGGCATAGGATTCAGCGCCGATGCGCTGTCGTTTGTGCCTATTTCTGCTTACCGCAGCGAAAATCTCGTCAAAAAATCTGCAAACATGCGCTGGTATTCTGGCAAGCCGCTGATCGATCTTGTTTTTGATTCGGCACGCAGAGGCAGCAATTCTAAAAACGAATTAAGGATTTTGCTGCAAAGCAAAATAGAAGGCGGCGAGGTAACGGGCAGGGTAGTTTCTGGCACGTTGAAAAAAGGGGAGCGCCTGGCAATATTTCCTGGCGCAAGCACGGCCAGGGTAAAAGGCATAATAGTTGCGGGCAAAAGGCAAAACTCTGCAAAAAAGGGCGATAGCGTTGCCCTGGACCTTGGCAATGTCGCAGATGCAAGCAGCAAGATAGCGTGCATATACGGCGACGGCAAGCCCATCGTGGCTGACGCGTTTTCTGCCAAGATATTTGTCGTAAGAAGGCTGCAAAGCAGCACGCACATAGTGCTCAACGGCTCAAAAATGCCAGCAAAAATAACAAGCGTGCAGGCAATAGACACAGATACCGGAAAGACTGCGAAAAGAGGCCTCAAGCCGCTTGACGCGGCCAACGCAACTGTTGTGCTCAAGCAGAAAGCAGCCTTCGAAAAATTTGAGGACTTTGGCGAGCTAGGCAGATTTACGATCTATTGCAACGATAAATTTGCAGGGATAGGCACAGTAAGCGGCCCTATCCAGTCCACAGGAAGCGCCTGACCTGCTTTTTGTCGTAGCGCTGAATAAGCTTTTTGCTAACGCCTTTTACTGATCGTATGTTCGCTGGTATGCTGAAGCTCTCTGAACGCACCTCCCTTGCGCTTAGCAGGCTCGTGGAATCAGCTTTGCCAGAAACCGCCGCGCCTAAAAACCGCCTGAAATTTACAAGCGATTGGTAGCCAGCGCGCTCTTCGTTTTCGTAGCCTTTCGGCATTTTTACAGCTAGTGGCACGCGCACCACTTCGTCGTACAGCACCGTGCCGTGACCAAAGAAATCGTGCTCGCCGAGCATTTGGCCGTGGTCGCTCGTAAACAGTATTATTGCGTCGCCTTTCTCTGCTATGCTTTTTGAAATCCTTGCAGCATAGGCGTATGCGCGCACTGCTGCTTTGTCGTAAAGCGAGCGCCACAAACGCACGAGCTTGTCGTCAGGCCTGCGCTCCATGAATGGCGTAGACCAATCGAAATCCCTGCTTTTATCGCCAACATAAGGGTCGTGCGCCTCCATAAGGTTGACAAACAGGAAGAACGGCTTCCTGAATCGCGCTGATTCTGTCTTTTTGATTATGTTGCGACCGCCTTTTTCTATAGGCCAGCCATCTATGAATTTAGCCTTCGCCTTCTTAAGAAAAGCAAGAGGAGTGAGCACAGCGGCGGTAGCGGCCGCTTCCAGAAACAAGTCAGGGTCTTCCTTCAGCACGTTGACTGCTATTTT
>JBMFTS010000046.1:0-3534 GCA_049966915.1 Candidatus Micrarchaeia archaeon | reverse complement strand
CTCTCAAGGCTATCAAAAATGCGCCCTGTTTCATGCCTGAACCTCATACTACCATCGGCGTACTCCAAAACATTAAACGCGGCGCCCAGTTGCCTTATTTCGGGGTTTAAGGCGTTTATTGCGTTATAAGTATCTGTAAGCTTAGGCTCGGCTGGCCTTGGCTCCGCGCCCTTAAGCGGCGCGGCCTTGAAATAGGGGCAGGTTTCAGCATCCGTAGCAACCTCAGTTATAACTACCCATTCAGGATGCTTGGCACAACGTCGTTCTTTGAAAAAAATGCAGCTGCCGCACACCTTTTCAGCCAATGGAGCTGAAGGTGCAGGGGCGGGCACAGCCATAGAGATGAGCACCCCTGAAATTTTGCCTGTTTCTGCGCTTTGTGTTGTCGCCTGGTCCAAGCGGGGTTGGCCATGCGATGAAAGTGGCGCATCACTTGGCTTAAAGGCTAAGGGATAAACGTTTTTATTATTGTAAACTGCTAGTGGAAAACGTTGCGGATCAGCTGGTGCTACCTCAGTGGGGCTACTTTGGGTCAGCATCGCTTCCGATTCTTCGGCCTCCTTTCCCCAAGAGCTTTCAGGCTTAAGTTCTATGTTATTTATGACCCTGGTCTGTTTGCCATTTATGACAGGGCGTGATACATTGTGTATATCGATGCCGTTCCTTTCAAACCCTTTGAAGAAGGCTACATCCCCTAACGGTTGGTATTTGTTTTTGCGGCAGTAGTCCACATATGCGTCATAGAGCTCATTCTTAGGAGTATAAGCGCCTTGTTTTACAGTAATGGCGTCTTCAATAAATGCCTTAACCGTGTCACTCCGTCTGATGTAATCTAAGCGTATTTCTTCGGTTGTCTGGCTCGCAGAAAGCCTCCAGCCGTTTTTGATTAGCCGCCGTAACCCCTCAAGCAGCCAGTTTAAAACACCTGGTAATTCACTTTCTATTATTTCGCTAACAAGGTTGGGGTTGGCCTGCTTTTCAGATGGAGCAGGGTTGGCGCTGAATTTATACGGGAATGATATAATTACCCAGCGGCGGTAAAAAGCGTCTGAATCATCAGGGGTTTTTGGTATTTTATTTGTGGCAAAAATTAGTTTTGCTGTATTTACAAAGGTGAACGGGTGGCCAAATTTGACATCGGCAGTGATTGGGTCGCCGCCAGTCAAATGCTTGAACACGCCAGTATCGTTCAAGGCGCGAAACGGTAATTCGCTCCTTATATTCGCCAGCTTGCCGTAAAGGTTGGCTACGAGAAAATGGTTTTCTTCAAGCTCCTGAATTCCTATGCCAGTGAAGTTGTCAGAGCCTAACACGGCCTGAATAACCGAAAGCAGCGTTGATTTGCCGTTGCTCCCCTCGCCGACAAGCATAAGCGCCTTCTGGACTGGCATTCCACGCCATAATATATAGCCGAGCATTTCCTGAAGAAGGGCCAAATCTCCAGGATACACAATTTCGGTTAAAAATTTCTCAAACTTTGGTGCCCTGGCGTTTGGCTCATATTTAGCGTGAAGCCGAAATATAAAGTGGTCATTCTCGTCATATTCCCTGAACGTGCCGGCCAATATATCAAACACGCCGTTTTTTACTGGTATAAGGCGGGGCGGTGCATCAAAAAAGCTGCGCGGCTTGTATGTCATGCGCCTGACGGTTTCAATGGCCTCATCAATTATGTACCGGGTAATGTGCTCGTCACCAAATTCAGCCTGTATAGCCTGTTTTAGCATTGCTTCATCTTTAACATAAATTTCATCGTTACGAATGTAAATTTCCCCATTGTCCATCGTAGTTATTATGTCAAATTCATGTGTAAGGTAGTACGCAATGCGTCTGGAAAGTTCCTGAGGGGTTTGTTTTTGCGGCCTGATTATGCCGATTATTTCAGCATAATCCGTTTCGGCACTATGGGGTGCAATGGTTTTCATGCGCTCAAGCAGGGTTGGAAGCCCAGTAAGGCGCTCCTTGTGCAGAACATGAGGCTGCCATTCATACTCCATTGTTTTTACAAATTCTTCAGTTTCGCTATCATCTTTCATTTCTCCAATGCGCAGTATAATGGCCTTGGCGCTTTCCCTGCTAACAGCACAGTGTATTAGAGCACCAGCAAGGGCAATTGTAAGCTGGTTCCTGTGGCCCTTTACCCAATACTTCTCCAGTGTGGCTGCAATTGTATCTATTTCTTCTTTTGTCAGAATGCCGTCAATGCGCGCGTGCTGGCCCTCTTCAATGGGCAGGGCCGCTTTCCATTTAAGCTCAGCCGCGCGTTTTCTAATGAAGTTCAAAACACCGTGCCACCTTGTTAGGGTTGCTTCCTTTGAAATGAGCTTATAGACACCGCGCTTTCCGTCATTGCAGTTGCCCGTATCGCACACAATTGTGCTGCCAACGGCAACCATGTAGCCGCCCTCGCCCATCAGGTCAACAGGGTGCTCCTCCCCGAAGATGCGGACCCTGCGCTTTAATGTTTCATCGCTTATGAAGTATACATGCACCCCACCGTGTGGCGTTGCAACGACGAACATTCTGTCAAGCGTTTCTTCCCATTTATTACCAAAGAAGGCCATTGCATCTTCGAGTTTTTCAAAATCAAGCGCGAAAAGCCCACCAGAAATCTTGCCGTTCACGATGCCAAAGTTGGTATAGTTTTCAGCGCGCCACTTTTCGAGTTCGTCTGGGGTTGGCTTCTCATGCAGGTATTTCTCCCACGAACCAAGTGGTGTTTTTCTGCCATCGGCAAGGGGGAAAAAGGCCCATTCATTTGTAATGAACAGTTCAAAGTAGGGGTTAGCCAACGGGCACCACCTCTACTGTTTTGGGTGAAACAAGACGCCAGGCAACACGCGAATGAGGCACAATGGCAAACATGCGCGCAAACCTCGGGGGCAGAACCACAACATAAGTGCCCATGCTAACAACTGTTCTTAGTGCCCACGTTGGCCCGCTTACAGTTTTAAACCCAGGCTCGTACGCAAGGAGCAGACGGTTTTTCCGAACAAACCAGTAAACTGGAGAGCCGCCGCCGACTCCCAGCTGATGAGCAATGTAACGTGGAAAAACTACCAGCATTGCACCATTACTGCCCAGCCTTACAGAGCTCTGCAGCTGCCACACCGGGGCCCCAGTGAACTTGAGCCTGAGCAGGTACTTGTTGTGCCCTTTAAGCGTATACGTTTCACTTGCACCTATAAAGCCAGCAAGGCGGCGTGAAATGCGGATGGCTGTGCCATCAGGGTGCTTTACAATTGGCACGGGGAACCATGCAGCATCTATGGGTTGGTATAGGTCAACAAACAGCCCCCCTGAGCGGCCGAAGAAGACATACGCAGTTTTATGCGATTCAAATTCAGTGCTGAACTCTTTCGGTATTGAAATTAACTTATACATTATTTTACCACCTAAAAAGCAGACCGGAAAAAATGCTTATAAAGCGAAATAAATGCTCACTTCATGTAAAAATGGCATTTTAAATGCCACTGCCAAGGGCGTTTTACCCAATATCCAGGTTGAGATGACTTGGATATTGACCTGGATATC
>JBMFTS010000045.1:0-3540 GCA_049966915.1 Candidatus Micrarchaeia archaeon | reverse complement strand
TTTGAGTTGGGCTCCATGAGAAAGTTAAAGAATAGTATGTGGTGTGTCACGTGAAGGCGCAGTTTTGGTCGTTTGATGTCATCTTTGCAATGGTAATATTCGGCACTGCGCTTGTTCTGCTCACCTTCGTATGGTTCGGCGTAAGCACACAGTTTTCTCTTACTTCTGGCTATGGTGTTGAGGAGTTACAGGCACAGCTCCAACTATTGCAAGACAGGATCCTTAGCCCAGGCACGCCCAGCAACTGGGCCTCGCTGATTAACATAACAAACCCTTCTACTTGGCAGAACATAAGCATAGGTTTAGGTACAGGCGACGGCAATAGAATATCCATGGGCAAAGTGATGGCACTAATGGCGCTTGCCAACTACAACACTACTACCTACCAGGCTAGTAAGCAAATGCTTGGAATAAGCTTCGACTATTTCATAATTATAAACTCTACCGCATTCAATATAACAATAGGGATAAATCCAAGCCAATACAAAGCAGTGGCAGTACAGGTGGCAAAAATGCCGGTTACGCTTCAAGGCCTTGCTGTCAACATGCAGGTAGAGGTATGGACTAATACCACCTTTGGTGTTGGATAATGAAGGCGGTCATTTTTACAATAGATGCCATCTTTGCCTTAATCATAGCAATGGCCAGCATCTCCATTCTGCTTTATTTCCACTACTTTTCCCAAGCACCATATGTGATCAGATACGGAGAAGTCTATTCCATTGCAAGCCAATTGGCCAATACTTCAATAGCCCAATTGCAAAACAGCAGCCTTATCGCGCAGCATATAGCCAGGCAAACAATGGCAAACGCCTCTGTCTGGCCTCAGCAGTTTAAAAATGCATACGATGATGAAGTAAGTGAATACGGCCCTGTAGCGCCTTTTGTTTCTTACGTTTTCAACGCAGGGGCTCCCGTAACTACTGCAGTAGTGGCAGGTTATGGCAACATCTACTTTGCTGCCGGAACACCTAGCGGTGGCGTGCTTTATGCGGTCAATGCCTCGTCAAATGATACAAGGTGGGAGAAGGCGACCAGCGAAATAGTCTCTACCCCGGTTATTTACAACAATATGCTAATTTACATAAACCAGACAAATATGACTGCGGTATCGCCAATAAATGGCGCATTGATATGGAGTACTAATGTGATAACAAGCGGAATGCCATTTTCTGGCATCAGGGTTACTACTCCTTTGCTTGCTTACGACAACAAGATAATTTTTGGCGCTAGCAGCTCTTTCGTCTATGCCTTTTATGCAAACAACGGAGTGGAGGCGTGGAACATTTTTATTGGTACTGGGGAGGAGCCACAGTTTATTGCAGAATCTGACGGCAATTTGATAGTAAAATCAACATCGGGCCAACTTACCTATATAATTCTCCAAAGCAGCGGCCCTGCTGTTTTGTGGAACAAGCTCCCCCTTGGGGTAAGCTCGACGATAGCTACAGAGCAGGATCTACTGTTTTTTGGAAACGGCGCCGAAATTAACGTGACATATACAAATGGCACTGCATTGCCGAACTTTCCTATGTTGACTGGCAGTGTTGTGTATGCAACAGTGCCTTATGGCTCAACCGCATATTTCCAATTAGCTAGCGGACTGATTGGAGTTACTACCTCGGGCAGTACCTTTTTGAACATTGGAATACCGGGCCAGGCAGGCACGGCGGTCTCAAGCTCTTCCTCGCTCATATTTGCAAGTGGCTATTTGTATTCTCTCTGGCAGCACGGCCTGCTCATACTAAACATTAGCACACTCAATGCCTCCTTTGTAAGAATTCCGTATTCTGCTATTAGCAACATGAGTATGGCATACGGGCATGTTTATATAGTGGCGGGTCCTAAGGTCGTTGCTATAGGCTCTTGCGCAGCAAAGTCCAGCGACAGCCTGCTCGGCGCTTCGGCAAAGCTTTTTGCAAATGGCATGGGAAGCTGCGCTGATTCGCTGTTAAATTCGGTTAGTACGACAAGCGACTATGACGTTTTCATAAACAACTCTTTCGGGCCGAGCATCGCGGTTGCCAAATTCAACGGCAATGGCGCATACGCGATTGCTCAGAACCAACAATGGCTGAACAATAGCCGCGTATCCGTCTCGCTGTGGATTAATATCAGCGCATACCCTGGCAGCGGCGCGCGAATAGTAAGCTATGGCGACAACGACACGCTTACTGGCCACTATACCGGCTGGTTTGTTTACCTAAATGCAAGCGGCCTTGTCAGCTTTAGCATAATGAACGGCAGTGGCCAGTCCACAGTGCCGCCGCCTTCGACGCCCATAAAGCTTTCCACAAATACATGGTACAACATAGTAGGAGTTTATGACGGCGCATATCTCAGGCTTTATATTAACGGCAAGCAGGTTTCGAGCAAGAAAATCTCAACGTCTATATTGCCGCCGCCCCCAAGCGTGAACCTGACAATAGGAAGGGGCCTTATCGGCGACAACCGTTTCTTCAACGGCTACATAAGCAACCTTCAGATATACGCGCTGCCTTTGGACGCTGATGCTGTTGCAGACATTTACAACAACGGCATGCAGAGCGGCCCTCTACACGGCTATGGCTTAGTAGCATGGTATCCTTTGCAAGGCGATGCCAACGATTACAGCAAATACAGCAATCCGGCATTTACCTATTATGTGAGCTATACCAACGGCTATTACCTCCCAGCCAGCTATGCAAATGCATACGAGATTGACAAGGTTGACGACATTCTGCCAATAGTCAACTACACTACCGGAAATGTAATAAGCCCGAATATAGGTGTATATGCGTGGAGATAAAATTGGCGTATAAAAAAGCACAGACTATGAGCATAATCATCTTGCTAGTCTTTCTGCTAATGCTCGCTACGCTGTTTACTTTTGCAATGCTCGAAGTAAGCAACACAAATATACAGCAATCCCTGACGCTTGCATCCGGTACAAGCTCGTATGCAAGCTTGCTCAAGCAAAGTGCCAGCGAGTTCGCACGGGCTAGCCTTGGAAGGGCTTTGCAGACCTTGGCCTATTACGAGTATACGCCTAGCCTAAGAAAAAGCAACTTTATAAGCAACCTCAGCCTGTATCTGTCGCAGCTTATCGTAAATGGAACAGTGCCGAACGAGAGCCAATCAGCAATAGCATACACCGCCAATATGATGGGCAATTTGACCTTGCAAGCCTATAATGGCATAGCAGCAAACACATTGGGCTTCTCGGTGCAGAGCCTGGAAATAAGCGAGACAACGCCAACGATATTTCAAACAAGCCCGTATTACCTTAATGTGGCATATGTTGAGAACATAGGCTTCAACGTTTCATCGAGCACCTACAAGTACAGCATAAGCGTCAATGCAAGCATACCGCTCAACGGCACGCCCGACCTTCTTTACGCACAGCGCGGCATAATGCACAACATTCGCTTTTCAACTCTTTCAAACATAACTAGCATAATAGGCGGTGCATATGCCACTACTGGCAACTACATAGGCATAGCCTACGGCACAATCTATGCTTTGCCAAGCAACACAGTAAGCGGAGCAAGCTGCCCTACT
>JBMFTS010000044.1:0-3807 GCA_049966915.1 Candidatus Micrarchaeia archaeon | reverse complement strand
AGGTATTGTTGGGCGTAGCCGGCATATGCCCCAAATTTCTCCTCTGCGAATTTGTGTATTGCGTTCATGCTCTGCTTTCTGCCTTTGAAATACTCCTTTTCAACTATCCTTTTTATCCACACATCTACAGGAAACGCCTCCTGCTTGCCATAGCCGAAAAGAAGTATGCAGTCTGCCACCTTGTCGCCTATGCCGTCAAAGCTCATCAGCGCTTCCTTAGCCTGGGGGTATTTCATGCGATAGAGCGCGCCAAGGTCGAAACTAGAAACGCACCCGCGCGCGAAATCCAGCACGTACTTGGCCCTGAAACCGAGACCACATTCGGCGAGCTCACGCACGCTTGACGAGGCGATGCTTTCCGCGCCAGGAAACAGAACCGAGCCGTCTTGCAGACGCTCGCCGAATTTTCTTGAGAGCTTGTGCACAATTTGCCTTATCCTTTTTATGCTGTTGAATTGCGAAGCTATGAAGCAAACGGCGGTTTGCCACGGGTCCGTTTGCGTAACGCGCATGCCGTAAAACCTGCTTATGGCTTTTGCGAGCAAGGCGTCTTTGCCAAGCAGCGCATAAATCCTGCTTACTCCTTTGTGCAATCCTAGCGACAGCAGCAAAGCCCTGCGTGCATCTGCTTCTGTGTAGTGGCCAAGATACTCATAAGACAAGTAGCCGCAGCCGCTGCCACCAGTTGGCCTAAAGCTCACTTTAAAAATGCCCCTTGTGGTGTAGAAATCTAGGCGCTGCATGCCATTTGCCTTGCCGAACTCTCCCACGAAGTTTATTACCTGGCCGCTCGCAAAGGTGTGCTCGAGCGAAAAGTCTTTGACATAAAAGCCGCTTGCGCCTTTCATGAAATCTCGAAAATCTGCTTTCTTACCTGCTGCGTCGTGTCTCTGTTCCTTATTGTCACGGTGTCGTCTTCAAGTGTTTGGTAGTCTATCGTTATGCAGTAAGGCACGCCTATCTCGTCGGCCTTCGCGTAGCGCTTGCCTATGCTACCTGATTCCGCATAATAGCAGTCTATGCCCTTTTCCAGAAGCTGCCTGTATGCCTGCATGGCCTTCTCTGCAAGCTTGTCGTCTTTCTGCAGCGGCAGCACGGCGTACTTGTAGGGCGCTACGCGCTCGTTCAGCTTAAGCCACGCCCAGCCGCGGTCTTCACCTTTCTGATACGCGCTCTCCAGCGTTGCAAGGAAGAGCCTGTCCAAACCCACACTTGCCTCGACAACGTGCGGCACAATCTTCTTGCCGTTGACATCTATGCTAAGGTCCTTGCCGCTCAGCTTTGCGTGCTGCGAAAGGTCGAAATCTGTTCTATAGGCATTGCCTGCTATTTCCACGAAGCCGTAACTTGTCTTAGCCTCAAGGTCGACATTGCCTTTTGAGTAATGAGGCAGCTCTTCAGGCTCCAGCTGCCTGAACCTGTATTCGGTTATGCCAAGCTCCGTTATTAAGCGTTTTTCAAGGAAAAGCAGGAATGCAAAATATTCGTTTGGAATGAACTTGCCATGCAGCAGCGCAGACAATGGCGCGCTTTCTATTTCTTCGCTGCCTGCCTTGGCGAAGTTTATGCTTTCTTTCATAAGCTCTTCTATGTTGTATATGCCTATCTGGCTGCGCACCTTCTCTGCAGGGTCGAAAAAGAGCTCGAGCTCCATCTGCCCGAATTCGCGCTGCCTTATCAGCTGCTGCCTGGGCGATATCTCGTTCCTAAATGACTTGCCTGCTTGACCTATAAGCACGGGAAGCTTAGGGCTGTATGTTTTGTACACGCCGTAGAAATCTACAAATATGCCCTGCGCCGTTTCCGGGCGCAAATACGCGGGCTCCTTGCCAGTAGGCCCCACCTGCGTCTTGAAAACAAGATTGAATTTTTCTATTTTCGAAAACTTCGAATTGCCGCACTTCTCGCACTTTATGCCGAGGCTTTTCAGCTGCTTCTCGAGCGTTTCTGTGTTTTCCTTCTTTACCTTTGCTTCGTCTTCCAGCATGCCGCGCTTCTCGAAATACGCTTCCACAAGCTTGTCTGCGCGATAAGGCGTGCCGCATACCTCGCAATATACTATGGGATCGGTGAACGTTGCCAAATGGCCACTTGCAGTTAGCACGGGTTCTGAAACTATGAGCGACGTATCAACTTCGTATGCCCCTGTTCTTTTTATAAGCAGGTCCCGCCATAGCGCTTCTATGTTTTTCTTTATCCGCGTGCCTATGGGCCCGAAATCATAGAAGCCGCCAAGTTCGCCATATATGCCGAACGCGCCGAAGAATATTCCCCGCCTTGCTGCGATTTCGTAAACGTCATTATGCATGAATACACCGAGAAATTGATAAGAAATTGACGGAAAAGTATTTATTGCTTCATAACAACGCGGCAACAGCTTAGGCTAAACGCTAAAAGTGGCGTTGACAATGCTGCCGGCAGGGCCCGTATGCAGGGTCTGCTTGTAGTTTACACGCAGTATGAAAAACGGGCAAGCCATGCCCGGCAGGCAGTAGGGGCTCTCCGACCCTGTAACATACAAGACATACGTCGAGAACGGCCTGAGCGAGCTAAAAACAACCGTGCTTGTCACATTGCAAGGCTCTATTAGCGTGTGCGATGTGGAATTGTAGCCTCTGGGCACAGCGATGGAGCCGTTTATTTGAGTTTGCACGAAGCACCTGCCTATAATGCGCAAAGGCACGGATTCGTTAATGCCGTTGCCCTTTATGCCAACGTTGAGCGAGCTGGACACGAATCCTTGCACTACTACCGTTGCCTTGGCGCTCGCGTAGCTGCCTGCTGCAGCGAAATTGGCAAAAGATAAAACAGCCGCGAAGAATGCTGCAAACAGCAAAGCCAATGCAAACACAAGCGAAACAGCGAACGCAACGCGCTTCCTTCGCGCTTTTGACACTCGCATGGCATCGGTTAAGCATGTGCATAATGCGCTTTTTAACCTTTTCTTGCATATTATGACTGGTGCTTATTTGAAGGAAACGCTTGAGGAAAAGAGAAAAAGAATGCTCGCGCTTGCCAAGGAATCTGTCACGCAGGCGTATTCGACAGGCGAGCACGCGGTAATACAGGCAATCAACACATACAACGAGCTCGAAAAGGCAAAAAATCTGATACACGAGAGGCTTTTCGAGTGGTATGGCATATACTTTCCCGAGCTGCGTGTAAGCCAGCACGCATACGCGGCGCTAGTAAGCGCCATAGGCGCTGGCAAGAAACAAGCTGATTTCGCGAGCATCGCAAAAATCGCAGGCATGGATCAAGGAGTAGTGGAAAGGCTTGCAAAAGAAAGCATAGGTAAGGATCCCGAAGAAAAGGAGTATGCGGTAATAAAGCAGCTTGCCGAGACCGAGCTGAGGATCGAGGAACTGCAGAGCAGCATAGACAGCTACATGAAGCAGGCGATAGAAAGCATAATGCCAAACACTACCCACATACTCGAATACAGAATTGCCGCAGAGCTGCTGAGCAAAGCCGGCTCGCTCAGAAAGCTAGCCAACATGCCGGCAAGCACCATACAGCTGCTCGGAGCCGAGAAGGCCCTTTTCAGGCACATGAAATACGGCGCTAAGCCGCCAAAATACGGCGTGCTCTTCAAGCTTAAAGACGTAACCAATGCAGCAAGGGGCGACAAGGGCAAGGTAGCAAGGCTTTATGCTACGAAGATAAGCATAGCTGCAAGAGCCGACGCTTTTTCAAAGAGGTTCATAGGCGACGAACTCAAGCAAAGCCTGGACTCATCGCTGGAAAGAATAAAGAAGAACACAAAGCCGTACAGGCCCAGGCCCGCGAAGGACTTCAGGCAGCGCC
>JBMFTS010000043.1:0-3884 GCA_049966915.1 Candidatus Micrarchaeia archaeon | reverse complement strand
TGTTTCCCGACTTTCGCAGGAGCAATGTAGAAGTGGCGAAGGAAGTGGCAAAAGGCGGCGGCAGCCTAATAGGAAAAGCCGACGAAAAGCTGTTTTTCCTTGTAATAGACGCACTTGGCTACGATTTGCTCGAAAAGGCCATGACGAAAAGCGCAGTGCTTCGCGACTCGCTTAAAAACGCCGAGCTGAAAAAAATCAGCACGCTGTTTCCATCTTTTACGCCCACGTTGTTCACGAGCATAGATTCGGGGCTCTTGCCTTCCCAGCATGGCATAATAGGAAGCCCACTGCCCGTAAAAGAATACGGCACGTTCCAGGACATATTCGGCATGAGCTGGTGGCCCGTCGCAAGCAAAACGGCCGACAGCGCAAGTGCCAGGGCGATGTTTCCAAATCCAAATACAGTGCTGCGCATGGCAAGAAACAAGGGATTTTACTATCTGCAACATGAGGAAATATTGCGAAAGACAAAAGACGCCGACGCGATGAAGCGCATAAAGGCCCTGCCGTATATCTCGCAGGACGATTTCGTGTTTCAAGCAAGAAGTCTGCTCAAATCAGCCAAGATGGTATACGCATATATCGGTGACATAGACCACGCCCAACACGTGTACACCAAAAGCACGGTGCACGGCTTCGAAATTGTGGTTTACGGCTTGGAGAGGATTGCCGAAAAGCTTATCCAGCAAATGAAGGATTATGGCTGGAAGCTCATAATTACTGCTGACCACGGCCAAGTATCTATGCGCACCAGCGATGTTGTGCACATAGGGCCAAGGTCTAATCTGATGCAAGACCTTAGCATGCCGCCCTGGGGGACAGAGAGCACCGTGTTTTTCGAAGTGACAGAAACGCGGCAAAAGTCTTTCGAGGCGCAGTTCGACAGGCAATTTGGCAAAAAGTTCTTGTTGTATGCCTCTAGCGAAGTCATAAAGTCCGGTCTGTTCGGTAAAAACAGCGTCAAGCCATGGCTGCGCTACAGGTTCGGCACGCATGTTGCGATTTCAAAAGGCGCTTACACCATGAAATATCTCAAGCCGGGGGCGCAGCCCCTGCTATTCGACGTGCATGGTCATCATGGCGGAATGACAAAGGAAGAAATGGAAGTGCCTTTGCTTATGGTTTGATATTTATAACTTGTTGCAGAATGTAATTGCAGCAAGACGCAGTGCATACCATGGTTAAATCGCAAAAAGGCAACGAGCTCGTGCGCATGGCCGAATTGATAATAGCAAGCGCCATACTCATTGCCATTCTTTACGCGCTGCTGGAGCATCTTAACCTCGGTGCCGGCGTAAAGGCGTGGGTGCAATCCCTGCTTGCGCTGATATTCGGCATAGGCATAACGCTGCTGATTTCCAGAGCCATAAAGGAATATGTGCTGGTGCACGGCATAAAGCAAGAAGCCGGAACGATATCGACTTTGTTCAGCATAGTGTCCTATGGCATAGTCGCAATAATCGCCCTATATCTTGTGCACGTGAACGTCACCGGCTTGCTTGTAAGCGCAGGCTTTCTTGGCATAGTGCTTGGGCTTGCTGCCCAGTCAACACTGGGAAACATATTCTCTGGCATATCCATGATCATAGCAAAGCCCTTCGCGCCTGGCGATTACATAACGGTGCAGACATGGCAGTACAACAAGCTGCCATCGACATACCCGCACGAAGAGTACATACCTGGCTACGCCGGGACAGTTACAAAGATAGGGCTGCTTTACACGGAGCTTCTTGACGAGACAAAGGAGCCGCTGTATGTGCCCAACGGCATACTTAACCAGGCGCTTGTCATAAACCACCGCAGGGCCGCCGAGCGCGTAATAAGATTTCGAGCCGAGCTAAACAAGTCAGTGCCGTTTGACACTATAAGGAGCGAAATCATGCGCACACTTAAAGACCACGGCGCCGGGCCCAACAGCTTTGTAAGCGTCGAGCATGTGAGCGAGAACACTTACGGTCTGCTCGTCACCGTAGATACCAGCAACAGCAACGTGCCGCCGCGGGCCATAAGGTCGGCGATATTTGCCGATATTCTCAAGTACTCCGCAACGAAGACGCACGGACGCGGCAAGTGACGCGACCCTGCTTGCAGAATCTTTTTATTCCTGCTCGCACAAAACATAATCATGCGAATCATAAAACACGGTCGCGACAAGCCTTTTGCAATAAGGCTAGGGGATCTGCCACAGCTGAAGGGCAAGATAGACGAGAACGCGGCAAACGCCGAGTTGCATATCTGTGCGTGCGGCTTGTCCAAGCACAAGCCGTTTTGCGACGGCTCGCACAAGCTGGTGCAGCAGGAGGAACAAGGCAAGATATTCGTGTACAGCAGCGACGGAGAGCGCAAGGAGCTCGGCAAAGACACGGCATTCGACCAGGCGGCATCCGCACCGAACGAATACGAGTGAATGGCAGGCTACGACAGCAATTCCGGCACGTATTTTTGCGAAGTTTGCGGGCTGCACTATTCCAGCAAAGAACAGGCAGAAAAATGCCAGGAATGGTGCAGCAAACACAGCAGCTGCAACCTCGCAATTGCAAGCCAGTCGATAGAAGCCCAAAAAAGCAGAAGCAAGCAAAAGCAATAAGCGCAAGTGCTAATGCTTATTAAGGCTTTTTGCAATAACACTGAGTGGTAGCGATTGCTATTGATGGTGCTTGCGATGAAATGCAGCGTATCTGTGCCAGTGGGCATTGTGTTTTTGATGTTTGCCGCAATAAACGCAAAATGCCTTTACATATTTTACAATCCGACCTGCCCGCATTGCGAGCAGGAGCTTGGCTTCTTGTACAACATAAGCCCGCAGTACAACCTTACAATACACAAGTTTGACGTCTTGAATTCCAATGTAACGCCTCTGTTTCTCAACCTTTCTGCATATTACAACTCGAGCGGCGACGTGCCGCTTACTTTCATAGGCAACGAGGCATTCGTGGGCTTTGCCTACGGCAACGCTTCGGAAAGCGTAAATCCCAGGTTGGACATGGGCTTCAGCTCCAGCATTCTTCGCGCGTTGTCCTCAGCCGGCAATTCGTGCCCTGTGCTAATGCCCCTGTCTGCGCTTTCGTGCAACATAAACAGTACCAGCTGCGCCAGTGTCGTAACGCCTTCGGAAGCCAAGTCGCTTGCCAATTCGTACAACCAGCATGCTTTGCTTGAGGCGCTTGCGCTGGCAATTGCAGTGGCAGCGGCGATAGCCATTGCGCTGCAAATCAAAAAGGTGCGCAAGAAATGATAGCCGGCGGCATCTGGGCCATTACCGCAATAGTTGGCATAGAAGACGGCATAGCAGACCCGTGCGGCATAAGCGTTCTGCTTTTTCTTGTCGCATACATGCTAGAACTAAATTCAAAAATCAAGGTAATAGTATATGGGCTATTTTACTCGTTCATAATAGGCCTGATATACTTTCTTTTCATGGTAGGCATGTTGAAGGCGATGCAGCTCATACCGTATGTGCAAGCGCTGAAAATCGCAGTGAGCGCTGTGCTGCTGGTGTGGGGCGCGCTCGAGCTCAAGGATTTTCTGGCACCGGGCAAATGGTTCAGTGTCGAGATGCCGCACAGTGTAAAGGCCCGCGCGGGCATGCTCATAGAAAAGGCCACGCTGCCTGCAATTATGCTGCTGGGCGCGCTTGTGGCACTCGGCGACATTCCATGCGCGAGCGGGTTCACGCTCTTCTACACTTCATACCTTATCAGCAACGGCATAAGCGGCGCAACCGCAATATTTTTCCTCGTTGTTTACAATATCTTCATGGTGCTCCCGCTCGTCATAATAACGCTCGCGCTTTATTTCGGATTAGGCAAAGTGGAAACGGTGAGGCGCGGTGGGAACAGAATAAAGCAATACCTGCACCTGCTTACCGGCGTGCTGTTCATAGC
>JBMFTS010000042.1:0-4018 GCA_049966915.1 Candidatus Micrarchaeia archaeon | reverse complement strand
AATCTAATAGCAATAAAAATTAGTGGAACTGTGCTCTCTGGATCATAATTTTACATAGCGAGGGGTGGATTTGGACCACCGATTTCTGGGTTTCACATATGATATTATGAGCCCAGCGGGCACTCCAGGCTACCCTACCTCGCTTTGTTTGCAAACAAATTAGCACGACGAATTATATATTCTTTTCCTTGATGGCTAGCAGATCTTTGACTTCCTGCTTGCTAAGCCTTTTTAGCGGTTTGCCGCAATCAGGGCATTTGAAAGAATGTTCGAAAGCGGTTTCGAACGGGAGCACAACTTTGTTATAGCTGTAGCATTTATCGCATATGAAAAAGTCGTTGCAATTATCGGGCAAGTTTATTGCCGTTTCTTGCTGCTCTTTCGAAAGCGAAGTGCTCAGTTCAAGCAGCTTGCCTGTATCTATGTACCATTCGAACGTAAGCCAGCCTTTAGAATCTTTGTGCGTGTCGTAGCGCGTTATGCCGTAGCTGCCTAGCATGTTGAGCAGCCTCCTTATTTCGTTGACTTTCATGTTCATTTCAGTAGCAAGCACGTCGTCTGTCTTCGGCTTGTTCAGCCTCTTCATGACTTCTATTGCATATTTGCCAACGTTGCTTGTCAGGAACGTAGAAACTTTTTCGTTTGCAATTATGTTGTTTACTATCGCAAACGCCTCTTTTTCCTGTTGCGCAGCCTCTGCTGCCTTTTGAGCTTTTTCGGCAGAAGCCTTTCTTGTCGCGTTGGCGCTGCGTGCATGCGCACTTACGCCTGTCTTTGCAACTTTTTTCAGCAAGGGCTTCTTATGTGCTTGTTTTGCATGCGAAGCATGCTTGACACTCTTTGTCGTATTCTTTGTGTGTTTTTTATAAAGAGCAGTTTTATTCAAGATATCACCACAATCAATTTATGCATTAACTGGTATATAAACATATTCGGAAAGCGCAATCTGTTGCATTTTGTTTGTTATTTTGCAAATATGCCCTGTGTGCGCATATGCCGCCTGATATGTATTTGCGCGACCAGATATATAAACTTATCAAAAATACGCGGGCTCGGAGGGATTCGGACCCTCGGCTTACTGGTTAAGAGCCAGTCACTCTACCAAGCTGAGTTACGAGCCCCTGCTGTTATTTATTTGAGCCAATATTTTTATAGCTGTGTCTCTCGTGCGCTTGCCGTTTTGCTTTTGGCAAGGTCGAATTGCTACTTTTTCTGACCTTTGGCAAAGCTTGCTATGGTGTTGTCAAAATACGCGCCAATTGGCTTTATCTCGTACGATACCTGCACTATCGGCTTGTTTGCGTGAAGTACGCGCCTCAAATCCGTGGGCGTTGCAGATATTACTATGTCGCACCTTGCGCTGTTTATTGTTGCTTCTAGGTCTTTTATCTGCTTTTTGCTGTAGCCTACAGCAGGCAGCTCCACATTGAGATTAGAATATTTCTCATATGTGTCTCTTATCGTTCCAACTGCATATTTTCTTGCATCTACTATGTTTTTCACGCCATACTTCTTTGCGGCTACCAGTCCTGCGCCGAATTTCATGCCGCCGTGGGTTATTGTAGGCCCGTCCTCTATCAACAGCGCGCTTTTACCGCGCACCTGGTCTGGGTTTTCTATGCTTACTGCTGAATTGGCAAGCACTATCTTGGCATTCGGATTGAGCCTGGCCAAATCCGCCTTTACCCGCTTCACGTCCTTGTCGCTCGCAGAATTAACCTTGTTTATTACAAGAACGTCAGCTATGCGCGCCGCTGTTTGGCCCGGGTAATACGTGAGCTCGTTGCCGGCCCTTAGCGGGTCTGCTATTGTAATCATCAAATCTGGCTTTATGAAAGGGGTGTCGTTGTTGCCGCCGTCCCAGAGTATGACATCGGCTTCCGTTTCTGCCTTTCTCAATATTTTTTCATAGTCTACTCCGGAATATACCACTATGCCGTTGCGTATGTGCGGTTCGTAATCCTCGCGCTCCTCTATCGTGCAGTTTTGCTTGTCAAGGTCTTCGAGGCTTGCAAAGCGCTGAACAGCTTGCTTGGCGAGGTCGCCATAGGGCATTGGGTGCCTTATTACAACAGGTTTCTTGCCGTTTGCAACTATGATTTTGGCCACGTGTCTTGTTGTCGGGCTTTTGCCTACTCCTGTTCTTACGCCGCATACTGCAATCACCGGCTTGTTCGATTTCAGCATTGTCTTTTCAGGCGCCACGAGCCAAAAGTCAGCGCCGTTCGCATTGACTATGCTTGCCTTCTCCATTACTATGTCGTCGTTGAGGTCGCTGTATGCCAGTATGCACGCATCTGCGTGCAGTTTCTTTATGAGCTTTGGCAGCTCGCTTTCGTCGTATATCTTTATGCCTTTTGGATAAAGGCTCCCAGAAAGCTCCTTGGGGTATATTCTGTTCGCTATGAAAGGTATTTGCGCCGCAGTAAACGCCACAACCTCATATTCCTTGTTGTTTCTGAAGAGTACGTTGAACGTATGGAAGTCCCTGCCTGCCGCGCCCATTATTATGATTCTTTTTCTTTGCATTTCAGCACCTAATCCTGTTTGTTTTTCAAATTTATACGCCTTGCTGTTGCTGATCGAAAAAGCGGCTTTGTTTTTGCTTTTTACGACGACAGCTTGTAGCAAAAGCCTTTATATGCTTTAACAAACAAACTATAATGTAGACCAGTTGATTCAATGGCAGACCCAGAAGCAGCTAGCGAGTATAACGCATCAAAAATCATAGTGCTAGAAGGTCCGCAGGGCATAAGAAAAAGGCCCGCAATGTACATAGGCTCTACCGGCAGCTCCGGCGTTCTTCATCTGCTGTTTGAGGTTATAGACAACGCAGTAGACGAAGCGCTCGCCGGCTACGCCAGGGAAATAACCGTTGTTTTGAGCGACGACGAGACCGGCGACATAGCAGAAGTATCTGATAACGGAAGAGGCATACCTGTCGACATAATGCCCAAATACGGCAAGAGCGCCTTAGAAATAATAATGACAACGCTGCATAAAGGCGCCAAGTTCAACAACGATACTTACAAAATTTCCGGAGGCCTACACGGCGTGGGGCTTACAGTAGTCAACGCGCTTTCTGAATTTACCAGCGTGCAGGTTTACAAATCAGGAAATATCTACGAGCAGGATTTTTCAAGGGGCGAGCCAAAGGGTCCTTTGCGTCAGATAGGCGCGACTGACAAGACGGGCACAACAATAAAGTTCAAACCAGACCCGCAGATATTTTCAAGTCCAAAGTTCGATTCCGAGCTTCTTAAGGAAAGACTGATGTATACGAGTTTTCTCAACCCGGGGCTGAAAATAACGCTAATAGATAACAGGTTCAACGAGCACGAAGAAATCACGTATCTTTCAGAAAAGGGCCTTGAGGACTTTATAGCTTCGTTGAACAAAGACCAGCAGGCGATAACAAGCGTAATTGCCGGAAGCAAGGTCGACGGAGGCGTTACTGTTTCATTTGCCCTCCAATACACCAACTCGTACGACGAGCACCTCGAATCTTTTGTGAACAACATAAGAACCGAAGAAGGCGGCACGCACGTTGTAGGTTTTCATTCCGGGCTTACTCGATCTCTGTTAAACTACATGTCAAAAGCCGGAAAAGACGCAAAGGGCGTTACCGGGGAAGACACGCGAGAGGGTCTAACTGCCGTGTTGAGCGTGCTTATTCCAAATCCGGAATTCGAGGGCCAGACGAAAGAGAAGCTGGGAAATGTCGAAATAAAGAACGTGGTCGAAACCGTAATCTACGCTGCACTGTCAAGGTATTTCGAGGAGCATCCGCAAGACGCCAAAGCCATAACCGACAAAGTGCTGATGGCTATGACTGCGAGAGAGAGTGCAAGGCGGGCAAGGGAACTGGCTAGGAAGCGCAGCCTATTCGAATCGGCGGTGCTGCCCGGCAAGCTTGCCGATTGCATAGTCGACGATCCTGACAAGGCGGAGCTGTTTATAGTGGAAGGCGAGAGCGCAGGAGGCTCAAGCAAGCAGGGCAGGGACAAGCAGACCCAGG
>JBMFTS010000041.1:0-4288 GCA_049966915.1 Candidatus Micrarchaeia archaeon | reverse complement strand
GCAGCAAACGCTTGAGCGTGGTCGAAGGGCTGTCCATGTCTCCGTGCTTGCCCAACGCTTCGCCAACGCCGAGCCTTGCAAGCGTGCCAACAAGCATCTGCATCATTCCTGGGCTTAGCGAGGAATAAAGCAATCTGATGAGCCTGTGCAGCTTCATGTCTACGCCAAACTTTCGGTAAAACTCGCGTTCGTAGTTGCTTAGCGGCTCGCCTTTTCTTATGCATGCGTATATGGCCTTTGCAGCTATTCTTGCTGCATTGCCGCCGTATATTATGCCGCCGCCAGTGCTCGCCTTTACCTGCCCTGCCGCGTCGCCGACAAGCAGCACCTTCCTCGCTTCGTCAACTATGCGTTTTCTCGTGCTTATTGGTATTATGCTGGCATGGGCTTCGAGCATCTTGGCTTTGCCTATCTCGTTTCTTGCGTACTTTGCCATGAATCTTTCGAAAGCAGTCCTTGAGTTGCCGTGCCTTGCTCCTATCCCCAACCCCGCCTCTATTTCATATTTTGACAACGGGCAGAGCCACGCAAATAGCCCGGGTGCAACCGAATTGTCAAAGAAAAGGTCAACAGAATGGTCGTCGTTTGGAAATTCGAATTTGGCTTTGTAAGTAAGCACGTAGTCTTCTATTGAGCCCATGCCGAAATGCTTCGAAACTAGCGAATTTGCGCCGTCTGCGCCGACTAGTATGCCGCTCTTCGAAAACTCGTTCAGCTGGTCCACGCCTATTTGCTTGCCCAAACTCAACTTTGCTCCTGCCTTTTCTGCAACGTCGACGCATATGTCGTTAAGCGTAGGCCTGTCCAAAACCCTTGCCTGTGGCTCCTTGGCTTTTATTTCCATTACAGCCCTGCCTGCATGTATTCTGGCTCCGTAAAGAGTGTTTCTTACTGCGTTCATGTATGGTATGCCCAAGCTGTCAAGTCCCTTTATCGAGAGTATGCCGCTTGCAGTGTCGGGCATTCCGGGCCTTTCCTTTTTGTCATAAACTGTTACGCTCACGCCTTTCTCTGCAAGGTCCCTTGCCAAGACAAGTCCTGCGACTCCGGCGCCTATTACATGCGTTTCGACATCCATCTGCTCAGCGTTTCGCTTTTCTACCTTGCATTTATTAAGTTTTGTGCAAAAGATTATTTATTTCTAAATGGTTTTATGTCTATTCTGGCAGCGTATCTGATAGCCTTACTCAGCATAGTGGCTCCCGGGTTTGCGCTAGCGTACGCGCTACTCGGCAAGACAAAGCTTCATCTTTTCGAAATAGCGGTAATAGGAATAATCTTCGGCCTGATTTTCCCGCCCACGCTCACATGGCTTGAAAGCTACTTGATGGATTACATTCACGCTTTCACGTTCTCCGCTGGTCTTTTCGAAGCAAACGCCTTTGTGCTTACGCTTGCAGGCATAGTGCTAATATGGTACCAGGGCATGCTAAAACTGCCGAACAAGAGGCGCGAAGAAGCGGCAAGAGAGCGCGAGAGACTTAGCAGCATAAAGGAGATAAGGCAGAAAGTAAGCGAGCTGGGATTGGACATGACGCTCATACGTGAGCACGAAAGAGAGGAAAGCGAGCTCGCAAGCAGGCACAGCAGGGAGATGGAAGAGCTTGCTACTGCCGGACCCGAAGAGCGCGAGCACATAAAAGAAATGCACGACAGCGAGGAACGCAAGCTGCTGGAAGAACACGAACGCGAGGAACGCATGTTGCTCGATGGCGGCGCCGAGAAGAAGAAAGCGGTGCATAGCCAGGCAGCAATGTGGACTGCGCTCAGCATTCTCATGCTATTGGCATTCGGCACGCGCATAGCCAACATAAGCAAAGCGCCTACATTCTTCGAATTCGACCCTTATTTCGACATGATAAGCACGCAGTACATCCTTACATACGGCTACCAGCTTCTTCACGACACAGCCGCATGGCCAGTGGTTGCAACGGGCGTTGTACACAGGATACAGCCAATAGTGCCTTACCTTGAGGCATTCTGGTACGAGCTTGCAAGCCCTGGCGGTTCAGGAAACATAAGCACGAGCCTGCTTAGCTATGTGAGCAGCTTCTATCCGCCGATAGTCGCTGCGCTGCTCGTGTTTGTAGTATTCATGTTCCTTTATCACGAGTACGGCGCAAAGCCGGCGCTTTTCGGGGCTTCGCTCACAGCCACAATGCCCGTACTTATAACTACTTTCATTGCCGGCGAACAGCTGCTCGAGCCTTGGGGCATATTCACTCTGTTTTTCTTCTACGTCGCATATACGCTTGCGGTTAAGGACCAAAAGAGCGTGAGGCTTGCAGTGCTTGCCGGCATCGCTTTTGCTTCCACATTCCTCGGCGCACACTACTACACTGTTGACGCAGGCGTGCTGGCGCTGTACATACTAGTTCAGGGCATAATTGACTTAGTAAGAGAGGGCAAGATAGAGC
Organism: Candidatus Micrarchaeia archaeon; assembly: GCA_049966915.1. Taxonomy (GTDB): domain Archaea; phylum Micrarchaeota; class Micrarchaeia; order Micrarchaeales; family CABMGC01; genus JAGDXZ01. The sequence continues at coordinate 1,871 of JBMFTS010000041.1, read as the reverse complement.
GCGATTTCTACAAGATGAATGCCATTGTGCTTTTTGTTATTGCCTTGTTCCTCGCGGCTTACCATCCTTATCACGCCACGCTGTCAGGCAGAATACCAAACTTGTTGGGCATACCCATAACGCTAAGCTTCGGGCTTTACGCCTTAATTGCAATAGCGGTAATGGACCTGCTTGTTAGAAAGCTTTCCGGCAAGTTCGAAAAGAATATGCTTGCCGCTTACGCGATATCCGCAATTTCCCTGGTGGGCTTGGTTGGCATGGTTTTTGCCTATGTGTCTGGCGGTCTGAACAAGTTCAGGAAGCAGTTTGCAAGATACTCCATTGTCGCGCTCGTGGCTCTCATATTGGTTTCAGGCGTGTTGCTTACGCCGCTTGGCAATCCCCTTAAGTCGTATTTTCAGCTGAGCAAACACTTCACCTCGCCTTCCTCGCCGCTTTTCATGACCGTGCAGGAGTTCGAGCCGACGGGCTTCGGCTACGATTTCGCTTCAGCAGGCTTCGGCTTGATAGGCATAAATCTTTTTGTCTGGCTTGTGCTTGTGCTGTTCGTGCTTGCATCAATCGCAGCGATATACTACAGGCGTTCTAAAACTAGCGTAATGATGCTTGCCGCTATTTTGCCGCTGGCTTTTGCAGCAATGATAGAAGTGAAGTACCTGCCTCATTTCGGCGTGGCATACATACTCGCAATGAGCATAGTAATAGGTGAGATGCTGCTTACGTTCGGCAAGAAATATGCCTGGCTAGACCGCGCGGCGAGCATAGGCATGGCAATAATAGTGCTTGTTGTCGCTGTGCCTGCGCTTGTTGGCGTATTTGGCGGTCTCGCAAACGCAAGCAACTGCACTAAAATAGCCAGCAACGGCAACGCCGTGGGCTTTGACATGTTCTGCAACCAGGTTCCTGGCGCATGGCTCAACGCAACCGCATGGATGCGTGCAAACGTGGGCCCTTATGGACCCAGAATACTGTCTTGGTGGGATTACGGCGACTGGATAAACTGGTTCGGGAACAGCAATGCCGTGCTTAGAGGAGACAACGCTGTGCCTGCGCTTGACTACGCCACTGCAGCAAGGTATGTGCTAGGGCAGAAAGACGGCTTTGGCCCAGGAAACCTAGCAAACTTCTCCGATAGCGTGCAGGCCAAGTATGTTCTCTTTGACAACGCGCTGACGCAAAAATGGGGAGCTCTTGACTTCCTCGCCTGCATATACACCAATCAGACTAGCATGGCTTTCGCCAAGGCCGCTGCAAACGGCACAGGCCAGCCTTATGTGCTCGGAACGTCCCAGTGCGAGCTCAGCCACGATCCCGCCATTATCCTTCTTCCTATAAACACCAGCTCAATAAGCAGCTACTGCGCCCCGATAAAGAGCCTGAAGAACGAAACAATGCTCAGGGGCATAGTTCTTGTAGGCGACACGCTTACCAACACTACCTATTGCGCGCCTCTTACGCGCACTGCTGGCGCAGAGAGGCTGTACTATCCTAACGGCACAGAAACAAACGCGCTTCTAGTTCCATCGCAGCAATTCTACCAGGGCAACACGCAGATTGGCGGAGTGGGCTTTATGGCATTTATGCTCCTTTACCTTCCAAACGCCAACGGCACCATAGCCGCGCCGTCATTGTTCTACAACTCCAACTACTACCGCGGGTTCTATCTTGGCAGCCTTCCTGGATTCACTCTTGTCTACCCTAAGAACTTCACAGGCATAAACTACGTCAACGGCACGCATCCCGTGATGATATACGAGCTTGACAACTTTACGGGCACATTGCCAACGGTTACGCCCAAGCCATACTGGGTGCACAACAACTACACGATTCCGGGCTGAAGAACAGTAGGCCAGCAGCGGTTCGCTCTCATG
>JBMFTS010000040.1:0-4830 GCA_049966915.1 Candidatus Micrarchaeia archaeon | reverse complement strand
AGCTGCTCCTGCTGAAATATTTGGGAGGCCATTACCTGCGCGCGCTGTACAGCTATTACGCTGAAAAGGAAAGCAAAGATTATGAGCACAAAAGAAAATACAATCATGTACTCTAGCGCGATTTGCGCCTTCTTGTGAGTTGTTTGTGGTATTCTGCCTGACAAGTAGCCTGCCAAACGCGCGCCTGCGGTCGCTTAATCGCCCTTTGCTATTACTGTGTTAAATTATATATATGTATTTTAGCCGTTTTGCGCGCACGCCTTTGCTCAGCCAAATCTCAATGCCTCTGCCGCAAAGTATTTTATCTTTTTCACGCTAATGCCATATTGGCGGCCGGTGTTTGCGTGAAGAGCCTGGAAGAAACCGAATCAGACATAATCGCGCTCGTAAATGAGCGGCAGGAAATAACTTATGACGAGATAAAGAAATATGCGGCCTCGTTGGGCATAGAGCAGAGCGTGCTTGACCGCGGGCTCAACGAACTCGAGAAGGCCAATGCCATTGCTTCAAGGAGCAGCGGCGGCATACCTACATACTACATGCTGCAGGAGATGCAGCCCATAAAGCGCGTGTTTGTGGTAGAGGATGACAAGAACATAAACAAGCTCATGGCCCTTTCAATAGGCAAGGGCTTCGAAATAACCCAGATTTATGACGGCAAGGAAGCGCTCGAGCGGGTAAAGTACGAAAAGCCAGATTTGGTAATACTCGACCTGATGCTTCCAGGCGCAGACGGACTTGAAATATGCCAGGCCGTGAAGAGCGACCCGAAGCTCAAAGACACTATAATAATAATTGTAAGCGCAATGGATGCCACTTCTAACAGGTTCAAGGGCATAAAGTACGGCGCAGACTACTACATAAAGAAGCCTTTCGACCCGAGCGAGCTGAGGAACCTTGTAACGATATTTCTCAAGAAGGCCGGCAAGAAGTTCGATCCGCTGATAGACCTGCCAGATGAAGGGCGCATATCTAGCGCAGTTGAAAACGCGGTGAAAACTTCGGAAGCTGGTTATGTCATAGGCCGGCTAAGAGTAGTGAATCTTGCCGAATTTGCAGGCAGGTTTGGCAACGATTCGGGCATAACTATACTTAGGCTTGTTTCGCAGCTGCTGCAGGACAAGGTGAAAGAATTCAGCGGCGGCGTGTTCGTCGGCTTTCTCAACGGCGACGATTTCGTGATTGCCGGAGATGCCGCAAATGTGGAAAAGGTTGTAGAAAGCATAAAAGCGGAGTTCGCTGCTGTGCTGCCTTTCGTGTACCAAAGCGAGGGTTACAAGCCCATAGAGCAAGGGGTTGACAGCGACTATAACAGCATAAGCCCTGCGCTGTCGCTGGAGTTTGCCGAGATAGAGAAGAAGGAAATGGCGGAAAGAAGGGCCGAGGTGCTCAAGAACAAAGACGCAAGCAACATAGGCGCATACACATATGACGAGCTAAGGCATATACTCGGAAGCGAGGACATAGACGTTACAATAACCCGCGACCCCAGCGGGGTAAAGCTATCGGTTAGCAAGCAGGGCAGCAAGAAAAAGTCGGACAAATCAGGAATAGACGAAGACCTAATGATTTAGCGCGCGTGGCGTTTCCCTGAAGCAGCTTTTCCAGATTTTTTGGTTTTTGGCGTGCGTTTATTTTGGCTTTGCCTTTGCTTAGGTTTTGGTTTGGGCTTTGGCTTGGCCTTTGCAGTTCTGGCTTTTGCGCCTGCGGTGCTTTTGCTTTTCTTGTGCATCGTGCTGCTTTTTGTGTTTTCGAAAAGCTCCGCGCCCCTTTTTGCTTCTGGCGCTTTTATCTTTGACTTTTCTAGCAGATCAAGAAGATGCGCATCTCCCGTTGGCCACTGGTCGTCGGCACTCGTCTGCAGTGCCTGGTTCTGAATGCCACCCTCCTGAAGTATGGCGCTGGCTTGCTGCAGCCTCTTCAGCGCCTCCAGCTTTTTCTGCAGCTTTTCCTTGTTTTCCTTGGCCATGGAATCGGAAGATTATTTATAATGCAACATATAAAACATTATCGCAATGAGCGCCGCTCTATGGCGCGGCTGTTTTTCGGTGCTGTGGTGATAGAGCAGTACAACGAGCCGTTTACCGATTCTGAGAGCCTTGCAAGCCTCAACAGCGCAGTTAGGGAATGGTTTACAAAAAAGTACAAGGAGCTGACTCCGCCGCAAAAATACTCGTTCAAGCTCATAAGGCAGGGCAAAAACCTTCTCATAACGGCGCCAACAGGCAGCGGCAAGACTTTCTCTGCTTTCATGTCTATTCTTAGCGAGCTTGTGGACATGGCGCAGGCAGGCAAGCTAGAAGACAAAACCTACTGCATTTACATATCGCCGCTGCGCGCCCTTGACAACGACATATACCGCAATCTTGACGAGCCGCTGAGGGAAATATACGCGAAGCTGGGCGAAGGCGTAAAGCGCATAACCGTGGGCGTGCGCACTGGCGACACTGAGCAGAAGGAGAGGCAGAGACAGCTTGCGCACCCGCCGAACATACTTGTCACGACTCCCGAGAGCATAGCAATACTGCTCAACGGCAAGCGCTTTTCAGAAAACTTGAAGAATGTAAAGTACGTGGTAATAGACGAGATTCACGAGCTCGCAAACAACAAGCGCGGCGTCCACCTGTCGCTGTCGCTCGAAAGGCTTTCGGAGCTTGCGGGCCACGACTTTGTAAGGATAGGCATGGGCGCAACGCTGTATCCTTTGGACGAAGCCGCAAGGTTTCTCGTTGGCTACAAGCAGGACGGCACTGAGCGGGACTGCTACATAATAGACGCCACTTGGGAAAAGAAGATGCAATACCAGGCCATATCCCCTGTCAGCGACCTTGTCAACACGCCCGATGCGAAGGTTGAATCAGCAATTTACACGCTTATAAACAACATAATAAAAGCAAACAGGACAACGCTCATCTTTACAAATACCAGGAGCGGCACCGAGCGCGTGGTTTACAATCTGATGAGCAAGTTCAAGTACGGCGAGGCGGAGCTCGCGGCACACCACGGCTCGCTTTCGCGCGAGACACGGCTCGAGGTAGAGGAAATGCTGAAGAAGGGCAAGCTCAAGTGCGTCGTTTCCTCTACCAGCCTGGAGCTGGGCGTTGACATAGGCACTATTGACGACGTAGTGCAGCTTGGTTCACCCAAGAGCGTTACGCGCGCTATACAGCGCATAGGAAGGAGCGGGCACAGGTTCTACGACACGGCGAAAGGCGAGATAATAGTGACAAACCGCGACGACCTTGTGGAATGCTCCGTAATGCTATATGCCGCAAAGAAGCGGCACCTTGACTCTTTCACCACCCCGAAGAACGCGCTCGACGTGCTTGCGCAGCACATAGTCGGCATGAGCCTTACGAGAAAGTGGAAGGTCGACGACGCTTTCGCGCTCGTAAGACAGGCATACCCGTATCACAACCTGCCAAGAAAAGACTTCGACTCCTTGCTGGAGTATCTTTCAGGCAGCTACGTGGGCCTGGAAAGCAGGCACGTATACGGCAAGATATGGTACGAGCCAAGCACTGGCGAATTCGGCAAGCGCGGAAGGTTTACAAAACTGATATACTATCTCAACATAGGCACAATACCGGATACTGTGGCTGTAGACGTTTATACCACAGAACGCAAGTGGCTAGGCAGCATAGAAGAGGAATTCTTGTCAAGGCTGAAGCCCGGCGACGTGTTCACTCTCGGCGGCAAGCTTTACAAGTTCGAATATTCAAGGCAGCTGAACTGCTACGTTAGGCCGGCGCAGAGCAGCATGCCTACAATACCTCCTTGGTTCTCTGAGCAATTGCCGCTTACTTACGAGCTTGCATTGGAGATAGGCAGGTTCAGGGGAGAGCTTGCTCAAGCAGTGGAAAAGGACGTAATGCACAGCAAGGGCGCCGCAGCGCTGCTGAAAACGAACAGGCTGAAGATAGGTGCAAACGCCAAGGCCGTGCTAGATTCAATGCCAATAGATGACAACGCCAAAAAATCAATATTCATCTACTTTGCCGAACAGCTGCTTTTCGCGAAACGCGTACCCAACGACAAGCTTGTGCTCGTGGAACTGACGCGCGACGTAAAGACGAAGCGCAACTACATAGTTTTCCACAGCCTGTACGGCAGGCGCACAAACGACGCGCTGTCACGGCTTTTTGCCCTTGCGTTTTCAGAGCATTTTGAAACTGAAGTTGGCATAACTATAAGCGACAACGGCTTCGTGATAGTGCTCGACAGCGATTTCAAGGTAAGCAGGCGCGACATTGACGTTGTGTTTGCAAAGGTGCTGAACGAGGACATAGCCGAGGTGCTGAAGGGCAACATAAGAAGAACCGAAATGATGAAAAGAAGGTTCAGGCATTGCGCCGTGCGCGGGTTCATGGTTTTGCGCAACTACAAGGGCAAAAAGATAAGCGTAAGAAAGCAGCAGGTAAATTCCGAGGCGCTGCTTGGCGCGGTAGAGGAAATAAGCCCGGATTTTCCAATACTCAAGGAAACCTACAGGGAAATACTTGACGACGTCATGGACCTGCCGCGCACAAAGGAAGTAATAAGAAGCATAAAGTCAGGCGGCACGTCTTATGCTGTTATAGAAACGCCAGTGCCTTCGCCATTCTCGCACATAATGATAACGTTCGGAGAGGCTGACATAGTAATGATGAAGGACAGGCGCAAGCACCTGCGCGAGCTGAGAAAATATGTGCTTGCAAGGATTAAGAAAGGAGTTGCTTAACCCCGCTGCATTGCGCTTATAGCGCGGCGAGCGCGTACACCACTGCCAAGGTAATCGGCAGCGACAGGGCAACCGCGGCTATTACCTGCGCCGGCGTGTGCGCCTTGAGC
>JBMFTS010000039.1:0-4899 GCA_049966915.1 Candidatus Micrarchaeia archaeon | reverse complement strand
TGAATGTAAATGTATGAATGCACTCAAATAAAATAATTGCCCTATTAGATAATTGATTGTATAAATATTTATACCTATTTATCTATGTAGGATCCTGACATTTACATATTATCACTCTCGTCAATCGTGATAACACCCCTCTGGCATCACATTGCATACATTACAAGGTAGGCAATGAGGCACGAAAATGCAAAGATTGCTACTTTCTTGATACCTACAAAACGGTTCCTTGCAAGGCCTAGCACTTCCTTCAGCCTTGAGAATATTCTCTAAATCGCCCGCCTTTTGCCGTAAGATGGGTCTTTCGGTGTTCTTGATTTATTGGCAATAATATAGATATTTAAACATGGAAAACGCAAATAATTACAAGGTGGAAAAATGGGGTAAACGTAAAAACCAAGGAGTTTCAAATTAGCAATGATGAGATACTCAAATCGTTTGACATGTCAATAAAAGAGGCATACGACAGGTATAAGAACCACCCAATAGAATTAGCAAAAGCAATATTTAACCATCTTAGATCAGACGATCAAAACATATCGACGTTTTTGGCTAAAGTTTATTATTATAATAGGCCTTTCGCCTCTTTGGTGTTTATCGGGCTTTCGTTCCCTACGTTTACTCATTATTTTGACAAATCAGATATGAATGGCGTTGAAGAGAGTTCAAAGATGTTTAAAGACGCCTACAAGAAAATAAGAAGGCAAATAAACCAAGAATCTCCTGTAAATGAAGTTCTAAACGGAGTAGAAAAGCTTAATGCCTCGGTAGACACTTATTCAAAGGTTACTTATTCGGGGGAAGACCATAAACGGTTTGTTAAAAATTTGGAAAACACCTTTGCAAATCTAGCAGCGGACAAAGATAAGTTCAGCAACAAATACAGCAAGGAAGAGTACGAGGAAGCCGAGAATTGGATCAAGGATTTTCTAGGAGAATTTCGCGTTTTGCAAGAATAATAAAAGTTTGAAAGTGCAATCTAAAACTGGGCTCCAGCAGGAAAGGCGCCGCTAGAAGCCCTGCTTGACGCCATAGGCAATTTATGCTCATGCAGGCGAAAGTTAGCATAGGAATAAATAATTTAGCTGCCAAGTATTAGCGGCGACCTGGAGATGATAGAGATAGTGTTTCAGGGCAGAGGAGGGCACGGAGCAGTAATGGCTGCAGAAGTAACGGCAATTGCGGCGTATAACGCAGGCATGCATTCCCAGGCGTTTCCGTTTTTTGGCGGCGAGCGCAGGGGCGCGCCTGTCAGGTCATTTGTGCGAATAGACAATTTGCCAATCTTGCTGCACAGCCAAATCTACAAGCCTGACATATTGGTCGTGCTTGATTCGGAGCTTCTTCACATAGCAAGAAACGAGGTGCCTGCAAGCAACATAAAATCTAACGGCTTATTGTTAGTAAATGAGGACAACGAGGAAGATGCTAAGAAAGACACAAGCGCGTTGGGCATAAACGGCGCGAAAATAGCGTTTGTCAATGCAACCAAGATAGCAACGGACTTGAACCTTGTTGTTGCCGGCTGGCCCGTAATCAACACCGCAATGCTCGGCGCCCTGGTAAAGGCATCAGGCATTGTGCCTTTTGAAAATCTGCAAGCGGCCATAAGGCAGTATTGGCCTGGGGAAATAGGCGAAAAGAACGTTAATGCTGCAAGCCAGGGCTATGCCCTTGCAAAATTTTTAGGTGAGCCAAACGCCTGACGCAAACGAAGACGTTTATGTAATACCAGACGTAGATGCTGGAGCGCTGGAGAAGGAGTTTCCGGTATCAGAGCCCGGCATGGGCGCCGGGGGCAAAACAAGCGAATGGCGGCTTCTCAAGCCGGAAATAGACTATGACAAGTGCATAAAATGTCTGATATGCTGGATAGATTGCCCGGAAGCAACCATAACTAGGAGCAAGGACAACAGCGTTGCGATAAATTATGACTATTGCAAGGGCTGCGGCGTGTGCGCGAACGAATGCCCTGCGAAGGCAATAAAAATGGTCAAGGAAGATTAAATGGCAGTAAGCGTAATGACAGGAAGCAGAAGCGTTGCCACTGCTGTGAAGCTGGCAAAGCCAGAAGTGATTGCGGCTTATCCTGTCACTCCCCAAACAGAGATAGTGGAAGACATAGCTACGTTCATAAAAAACAAGGAGCTGAATACAAAGTTCATAAAAGTGGAATCCGAGCACAGCGCCATGAGCGCGCTCATAGGCGCAAGCGCAGCCGGAGCGCGAACCTTTACGGCGACTGCAAGCCAAGGTTTAATGTATATGGCCGAGGTTGTGCACTGGGCCGCACACGCAAGATTGCCAATAGTGATGGCGGTGGCCACCAGGGCGTTGGCCTCGCCGTGGAGCATACTCAACGACCACACCGACTTTCTTATACAGCATAACAGCGGCTGGATTCAGATAATGTGCGAAAACAACCAGGAAGCCCTTGACACGACGCTGCAGGCATTCAAGATAGCGGAACGAAACGACATCATGCTGCCGGTAATGGTGGGCCTTGACGGTTTCATACTCACGCACACAAGCATGCCAGTGAGCGTTCCTGATGCCGAAGCAGTCGATTCTTTTCTGGGCAAGAGAAGCGCTCCTTTTGCGCTGGATCCAGAAAAACCCCTGACTTTCGGGAATGTAGTAGACGAAAAGTACTTCATGGAAATGCGCTACAAGATGTTCGAAAGCATGCAGAACGCCAAGAAGGCAATAAATGAAATTGCAGAAGCGTACGCAAAGCTCAGCGGCAGGTCCTATGGCATTGTAGATTGCTACGAATGCGAAGACGCAGAGCACATGATAGTGGTGATGGGCGCGGCGAGCGGCGACGCGAAGGTTGCTGCAGACCTGCTCAGAAAAGAGGGCATAAAGGCTGGCGTGCTTAGGCTAAGGGTAATAAGGCCTTTCCCAAAGGAAGAGATAGCGGGCATTCTGGGCGGCAAGAACAGCGTAACGATAGTTGAGCGCGACCTCTCCGCTGGCATAGGCAACATACTTGCACAAGACATAAAATCAGCGCTGTACGATGCAGGCGCGAAGGTTTTTGTCAAGAGCTACATAGCTGGGCTGGGCGGCAGGGACATACTGCCAGATGATTTCGTCAACGCGGTAAAATCCACCATGTCAGGAAAGCGCGGCGACGAATGGATAAGGCTTAATCTTGGTTGAGGCGATTGCGTGTTGCTTAGAGATGTAAAATCCGAAGAAAAATGGCTTCCTGGCAATTCGGCATGTCCAGGCTGCGGCCTTTCGCTAGGGCTCAGGCTCCTTGCAAAGGCCATAGAGAAGCCGGTAGTGGTAATACCTGCAAGCTGCGCCAGCGTGGTGCAGGGCTCTTGGCCCAAAAGCTCCGCGTCTTTTCCACTTTTGAACATTGCGATGGCAGGCGCCGGAGCTGCCGCAAGCGGAGTGGCAAGCGCGTACGAAATGCTTGGCAAGCAGGGCACGGTGGTGGCCTGGGCGGGAGACGGCGGCACTGCAGACATAGGCTTGCAAGCGCTGAGCGGCGCTGCTGAAAGGGGCGAAGACATAATATTCGTAATGTACGACAATGAGGCATACATGAACACGGGCATACAGCGTTCGTCATCCACGCCTCATGGCGCGTGGACCACGACAACGCCTGAAGGAAAAAGGGAATTCAAGAAAGACGTTGCCGCCATTATGCTTGTTCACAATTTGGAGTATGTTGCTACCGCCAGCGTGTCTTATCCTACTGATTTCATAGAAAAACTGAAAAAGGCGGAGACGCACAAAGGCACCAAATTCATACAGCTCTACTCGCCTTGCCCACCAGGCTGGCGCATTGATGCCAGCAAGACCATAGAAGTGGGCCAGCTTGCGGTTGAGACTGGTGCCTGGATCCTCTACGAGTACGAGAATGGCAGGCTTTCGATATCGCCGATCAGCAAGAGATTCAAGGACAAGAAATCTAGAAGGCCGCTTGCGGATTACCTCTCGCTGCAGGGGCGCTTTTCCGGGATAAGCAATGACGACATTGCAGAGCTCGAAATGGAAATGGACAAAAAGTGGGAGTTTCTCTCGAAGTTCGAATCACAAGAATAGTCCTGCAAACACCTTTGTGTCGCTTATTAGGTCATTGATTTGCAAGTACTCGTTTGGCTGGTGTGCGTTATCCGGCAGAGTTGCCCACACTGCCGCGTCAATGCCGGCGTCGCGGAAAAACTTGGCGACGGTGCCACCTCCGATGCCGACTAGTTTTGGATTTACGTGCTTCGCCGCTTTTATCGACTTCACCAAAAGCCTGACTATTGGCGAGCTCGCAGGAACCGGCTTTGCAGGAATTTCTTTATTCTCGATATGCAGCTCGAGCTTTGCACCATAGCGCGCGGCTATGCCTTGCGCTATGCGCTTCATGTCATCGAACACGTCATCGGGATTGTATTTTGGCAATATCCTGCAATCCATGTAGAAAACTTCGCTGCCTGGAATTATGTTGGTGCTGCTTACGTTGGCTTCGTGCTTTGTCATTTCGAAGGTTGAATAAGGAGGCTTGAAAAGCTTGTCGTGCGCTGCATATTTCTTGTGCAGGAACTTGTCAAGTTCGCAAATAATGTTTGCGGAAACTCTATACGCGTTTACGCCCAGCGCAGGCGTGCTCGCATGCACCTGCTTGCCTATGACCTTGAATTTTACCCACAGTATTCCTTTCTCTGCCACTTCTATCTGCGTGCCTTCGCTATTGCCGTCGTCAGGCACCAGCACGAGGTCGTTTGGCTTGAAAATGCCTTCCTTGACAAGCGCGACAACGCCGTATTTGCTGCCGGTTTCTTCGTCGGCAACGAGCGCCAGGCCGAACCTGTATTTTGCTTTTACTCCGGATTCCTTGAGCGCCCTTAGGGCAAACATGGCCGAGATGACGCCCTGGCCATTGTCGCTGGT
>JBMFTS010000038.1:0-5422 GCA_049966915.1 Candidatus Micrarchaeia archaeon | reverse complement strand
CGAGCAGGCAATTGGCCTTATGTTTTATATTTGTTGCTATAAAAGGTCAAATTTTTAAGCAACAGCAAGAGCGCGTTCTGTTTTTTATAGCTTAGCGCAGCTATGCTTAGTGATGATGGCATGGCTAGACCCAAGAAATCGGCATACAGCTTTGCATGCAAGGACATAGGCATGGACTGTGGCTTCACGGCTACAGCAAACAGCGAAGAAGAGCTGATGGCCAAGATAGCCGAGCACGCACGCACTGCCCACAATATGCAAAGCATAGACGACGCTACGATGGCAAAGGTAAAAGCCGCGATAAAGAAGTCATAATCCGCGTTTAACTTTTTGTTTTTTATTTTTTTGTTTTGGTTTGCTTTTGTCTTTTTTGTTGGTGATTTTTTTGTACGAATACTGCGGCCTGAAGCTTGACACCAGCGAAGACGTTTACGGCCCTGCTGAAGACACGCTCCTCGCTGTCGAGGCTTCGGAAAGATGCATTGCAACGAAGCCAGAAGGCAAAGGCATAGACGCGCTTGACATGGGCTGCGGCACGGGGCTTATAGGCCTTTGCATGGCCAAAAGTGCGAAAGTAAGAAGCGTTGTTCTTGCGGACATAAGCGAAAACGCGGTAAATCTTGCAAGTAGCAACATAGTTCGAAACGGCATGACTGCAAAGGCAAAGGCGGTTCGCAGCAACCTTTTTGAAAACATAAGCGGCCGGTTTGATATCATGGTGTTCAACGCGCCTTATCTGCGATCTGACGAGAGCGAGCCAGAGAGCGAAGCTGCTATGCTGAGCGGCGGCAGCCAAGGCATAGAGCTCTCGCTCGAATTTCTAAAGCAAGCCAAAAGCCACTCAGGTCGTTGCGCGTCTGTGGTTCTTGTGGCGAGCTCGCTGGGCAATCTCATAAAGCTCGAGCGAGAAGCTGCAAAACTCGGCTACTCTGAACAGGATAAGCTTACAGCGCACTACTTTTTCGAAGACATAGTGGCATTTGTGTTCGCGTTGCGCGGCGCGTAAGCGCAAGTGCCCGTATGCGCGCTACAGCACTGTTTTTTAAACTATGCGCATATAAATAATAGCAATTGGTACTGTTTTTACCAATGATATGAGGTTTTTGTATGCCAGATGAAACACCGAAGGAAATAGTCGACAAAGCTCTGTCAGCCGTGAGGCTCGCGAGGCAGGATGGCTCTGTGAGGAAGGGCGTGAACGAAGTCACTAAAAGCCTTGAGCGTGGGCTCGCCACGCTTGTCATAGTCGCAAGCGACGTCAGCCCTAAGGAAATAGTGATGCATCTTCCGGGTCTTTGCGACCAGCACAAAACTCCGATAGTATACGTTCCTGCAAAGGCCGACTTGGGCAAGGCCATAGGCCTTAATGTGCCATGCTCGTCTGCCGCAATAGAAAAAGCGGGCTCTGCCAGCAGCGTGATAAAGGAAATTGCGTCATGGTATGGTTCAAAGGCTGGTGCCACGGGTTCAGCGGCAAGCGAGCCTCAGCAGCAAAAGCAGGCTCCTGCGCAGAAGGCAGGTGCAAAGAAACAATGATTGCAAGCAGATGATTGTTTGGAAGAGCAGCAGCACAAGTTCGACGGCTACCTTGCAGAGGTAGTCGAAGTGCTTGCTAGGACAGGCATGTTCGGCTCGGTGAAGCAGGTAATGTGCAAAATATTGGAAGGCGCCGACAAAGGCAGGGTAATAAGGCGAAACGTGGTAGGCTATGTGAAGAAAGGCGACCTTCTTAGATTGCCCGACACCACCAGGGAAGACAAGCCTATAAGAGTGAGATGAAAGCATGAAATGCTCATATTGCTCGAAAGACATAGAGCCAGGCACAGGCATAATGTTCGTCAGGAAAAGCGGCGCGATAAGATATTATTGCTCAAACCGCTGCTACAAGCTAGACGTGCTGCATAGGAAGAAGCGCAGCGGCGAAATAGCGCGCACAAAAGCAAAAAACGCAAGTGCCGCTGAAGAGTCGAGCAAGAAGCAGTGAATTCTAGTTGGCAAGAGCGCTTCAGCGCAACTGCGCTCATCGTGTAAAGCCAACAAGGCAATGGCATGCAGACCGAACCGCTTGGCAACTCCTTGCTTGTTGTTCATTTCGGCGAGCTCTGGCTCAGAGGCAAGAACCGCAACCTGTACATAAGCGCGCTTGTCAAAAACATAAACGCGGCGCTTGCAGGCATGCGCTATGCATTGCGCAGGCAGTACGACAGGATCATTATAGAGGCGGATGCCAACACGCTGAGGTTAGCAAGTGGAAAGCTTGCGAACGTTTTTGGCATAAGCAACTACGAGATAGCGCATGTCGTGGAGCCTAGGCTGGAAAGCATAGCTTCGCTGGCCGCAGACCTTGCCGAAGGCTCAGGCGCAAACAGCATAAAAATAGAGGCGCACAGGTCCGACAAGCGCCTGCCTTTTGACTCCATAGGCATCATGAAGGCAGTAGCCGATGCCGTAAAAGCAAAGGGCATAGAGCCGAGGCTCAAGGGCTTCGGCTCGCGCTTGTTTGTAAATGCAACAGAAAAAGTGGCATACGTGTACATGGACAAAAACAAGGGGCTCGGCGGTTTGCCAGTGGGCAGCGAGGGAAAGTGCGTGGTGCTGCTTTCTGGCGGCATAGACTCTCCAGTGGCTGCATGGTACGCCATGAAGCGCGGCCTTGAGCCAGTGTATTTGCATGTGCACGCCTTTCGCGACAACGCAGAAGCCATGCGCGGCAAGGTGCAAAACCTGCTCGGCGTGCTCGCAAGGTATTCGCCGCGCTACTCTGCCTATTTTGTGCCTTCGTACATGTTTGAGGCCGCTTCAGCGTCGGCTCGCGCAGACCGCTATGCGCTTGTGATTTTAAAAAATTTCATGTTGAGGCTCGCGCAAGCTGTAGCCAAAAAGGAGCATGCCGGCGCCATAGTAACCGGCGAAAGCCTTGGTCAAGTCGCATCGCAAACCCTTGAAAATCTTTATGCTGAATCGCAAGGCGTGAAATTGCCCATATTGAGGCCGCTCATAGGCTTCGACAAGGAAGAAATAATAGGCATAGCTAAGCGCATAGGCACGTACGAAGAATCTATAAAATCATACGCCGATGTTTGCAGCATAGTCGCAAGGAACCCAAAGACAAAGTGCGACCCAGAAAGCATAAAGTCGCTTGCTTCAAGGATGAAAATGGGGGTTTTGGTAAGGAGGTCGCTTTCAGCAGCGTCTTTTGTACCTAACTACTAATTTTTATAACATTACATTATATACTTAATTATGAACCTGATCGGCGCTACTCTGGTGCTTGCCGTTTTGATAATAATAGTGCTGCTTCTGCTTTACTTTGTTTTTTATCCTGCGATCTTCGAGAAGGTGACAGAATCCCAAGCAGTAAGCCTCGTGCTGAACGACTTGCAGAAGAACAGCACTTATACTGTGACTCTTGACAACGTTTCTGCATCGCAGTACGCGGGCAGCTGGCATATCGTAGTATCGGTAGTTATAAATGCGACTTCCCCGTGCCCGGGCTACTACATCTATGCCTACGACTATCCCAAGTTCGGCTTTGAATACACTGTCCTAAACAACTACACCGAATCTTGCATTGTAAACGGCTACATTCCAGGCAAGCCATTCAGGATAGGCTCTTATCCTGTTGCGATTGCGTGGACAACTAGCAGGAACATAAGCAGCGTAGTCAGCTATTTGAAAACATTCGGCTACGCAAACGTGTCAGTGCGCGCGAAGTTCTACAACGTCACAAAGCTCGATAACAAAACATATGACAAGGTCTGGCTGGTCAACTACGCCGCTGCAGGTGCAAAACATTATGTAAACGCGCTTGTAAGCGGCCTAAACGGAACTGTCGAAGGAATTTTCAACAGCACATGACTTGGCAAGCTAGCAGAAGCAAAGCAGGTCGCGCGCCGCTTTTGCCGGCTTTGAGGTGCGGCGCGGAGCAAGGTATTTAATTGTTATTTGCTATGTTGTGCATATGCCCATCGCAAAACAGACAGCAAGGCGCATACTTCTTGACGCAGGCGCAAAGAGGGTCAGCGAAGGCGCCGCAGAGGCGTTTGCAGATTCGTTGAACAGGTTTGCCTACGCGCTGGCTTCTAAGGCGGTAAAGCTCGCCAAGCATGCAAAGCGAAAGACCATAGAGAAAGATGACATAGCTTTGGCAAAAGGCTGACGCTGTCAAATTGCCGCTCCGAATACCTTGAGAACAACCAGCGTGCCTACCGCCGGCAAGCCGAACAAGGCTGTTGCTATTAGCACTCCGAGCGTATACTTTATTCCCATTCCAAAGAAATAGTTGGCCGCAAGTATGGTTACGAAGCCCATTATGCTGTTTGCAATTATGCCAAATACAAGCTTCAGTATGAACTTGCCAAGCTTGAATATTATGTATACGACAAGGATTATCGCGAGCAGTATCAGTATTTCGCTCACGAAGCCCGATGCAAGTATTGACAAAAGCATACGTATAAATAAAACATGCAGCTTATAAAATTGAGTGGTGTGCGGGCGGCTTACGGTCCTTGCGACTGTGGAAGCTCTCCCCATGCAGAGCGTGTACGGCCTGACAGGCCCCATTCGGAACAGAAACGCAGCGCTGCGCGGCACAAGGCAATGACAATACGAGCGCCGCGGTGCGCTTGAAACGCGCCGATGCGCACGCAGTGAGCATGCAATGCCAAAAAGGCAGCTAAGTCTGATGCCGCCTAGAACAGAAGGGAGGCTACGGCACGCCACCCGCAAATGGCGATTCAATGGAAGAAATGCCTGAGCAGCTCAAGAAGCAGATGCAGAAGCAAGGCTACCATTTTGTAGGCAAGCACTCTGCTGTCAAGACGTGCGAATACACGAAGAAGGGCATAAGGGGCGAAACCCTGTGCTACAAGAACGAGTTTTATGGAATAAGAAGCTGGCAGTGCCTGCAGTCAACCCCGGCAATAGGCTGCGACTTGGCATGCAGGTTTTGCTGGCGCCTTATGCCTGACGAGGAAGGCTACAAGTGGAACGAGCTCAATGCGGTTGACAAGTGGGACGAGCCGAAGGAGATAGTAGATGGCATGATAGAAGAACAGAAAAAGCTTGTAAGCGGCTTCAAGGCGATTGCAGATACAGAACAGAAGAAGCAGCGCTTTAAAGAGGCAATGGAGCCCAAGCACGCCACGCTGAGCCTTACTGGCGAGCCGCTATTTTACCCAAAAATGAGCGGGCTCCTGAAGGAATTCCACGACAGGCACATGAGCACGTTCCTAGTGCACAACGGCACTCTGCCAGAAGTCATAGAAAAGCTCAATCCGTTGCCCACGCAGTTCTACATATCGCTTCAGGCTCCTGACAGGGAAACCTACATGAAGACCACAAGGCCAAAGATACCAGACGCCTGGGAAAGGCTTCTCAAGAGCCTTGACCTTATGAAAAACATGAAGACAAGGACTGTGCT
>JBMFTS010000037.1:0-5798 GCA_049966915.1 Candidatus Micrarchaeia archaeon | reverse complement strand
TCATGACTAGCCTTACTGTTTTGCCTGTTTTTTTACTTTTTAGGCCTTGTGTACTGTCTTCCGGATTTAGTGGTTTTTTTGGCTTATTGCCCAAGACATATCTGTTAACTACCCTGTTATTAACGAATCCCTTGAATGCACTATTCATGACTAGCCTTACTGTTTTGCCTGTTTTTTTACTTTTTAGGCCTTGTGTACTCCCTCCGTTACCAGGGAGTTCAGGTTTACCGTTTCCGTTTACATCGAATTGAGCTGCATTTGTAGCTGCTTCTTTAGGCTGCTTATTTTTCCTTTTTAGGGTTATGCCTCTAGCAGGCGATTTGGTGTATTTACCAGCAGTATTCGCTACAGATCCATACGGGGATCTGCCAATTATCGAGCCCTTTTTTGCTGCTGACCCGAGGCCTGCTATTGCGCCTATGCCAAAGATTTCGAACAGGTTGTAGCCCCTCGTAAGGCCTGCTGCAGCCGCTATAAGTATGATTATTACCATTATTGGAATAAGTGCGTTTACTGCGCCGAACGACAGCAGTATTGCAAGCATTTGCCCACATTAATATTGTTGCTCTTTTCATTTATTAATTTAACCTTTTTTGTGCACTTTCAGCCAAGATATGTAAAGCACAATGCCTATGCCCAATGTGACCCCAATGAGTGCTGCGAAGCTAATGTTTCCGACGCTTAGCATAACTTCTCCTATAGTAAGGCCTTGTATTGTTTCGTTCGGTTCATAATAGTAGTTGGGTTCCTCAACTGATATTATAGCAGGGTATGGGCTGTTTAGGTTTACTTTGGTTGCTTCTAACGACACGGGCAAAAGGTTTGCTGTAAGCGGCTGCAAAGGCCAGCCATAGTACTGCGCTATTATTTCAGTGCTTCCAAGGGTGCTTCCGCTTCCGCAGGCCACCACGTTTGCCGAGAAATCGCCTAGGGAGTTTGTTGTTGCTATAGCAAACAGTCCTATTTGCGAGGTGCAGACACCAGTACCATTCAAGTAGATCGGCGTGCAGTATTCGGGATTTCCTTGGCCTGTATCCGGACAGATTGCAGGCAGGTTGTACTTGCCGTATAAGTTGCATGGCACGTAGTTTTCAGCAAGGAGGCTGTTTGGAGGCGGGTTGCACTTGCCTGTACTATTGAACTGAGGAGTGTAAGTGAACAGTTCTGCATTCTGCTGCAGGGTGACCCAATTAGGATTTGCTAATGTGCAGTTTAGAGTAGAAGAGTTAAAGCCGTATGCACACTTCATAGCGTCTATCGGATCAGTGATTGCGTTGTAATTAACGAAGTTTATGTTCTTGCCGTAGTAAAGGTATACTTTTGCGTTACTGAGAGGAACAGGCGCGCCGCCCAACGCTTGGCTGGGCGTGTATACGGTTCCGTTGACATAGACTATGGTCTGGTTAGGATTTTTCTCCTGCGGCTGTGGGTTAACTTGCATAGAAACGACTATTGTGTTTGCTATGTCTATCGGAATGGGTGCAAAAATCGTGTTATTGAACCTGTCGTTGAATATTATGTTAAGCATGCGGAATCCCAGCTTGTTTCCCAAGTTGAGATCAAAATTGCTGAGATAGTTGAGTTCTTGGTAAAAGTCAAACAGTGTTATCTCATTAGGTTCGTTCTGCGGCGAGTAAGTAAAAGAGACGTCCGAATAGCTAGCTTTGTTATTTGCTTGCTGAGGTGAGATCTGTTCATATGTAGGTATGGATTCGCCATTTGGTTCTGTTTCAGTATACCCAGTTATGCCATATGAGTAGTCCTGCTGATATGCCAATATTTTTTGAATGTTTTCGCTGTAGTCATATACGTATGTGCCTTGTGGCGTTTTTAGTTCGGCATTTGGAATGGTTTCATTTATGCGTATGTATCCAAACAGCCTGTTGTTTTTGATGTAATATAGAGCATCTGGAGGCATGATAGTGGCTCGGAGGTCTGGAACATACAATGCTTGCGTGTAGACGTCCTCCAGGTAGGTGTCTGAATTTTCAACAAGCGCCTGTAGCTTGTTGGAACTCCAGTAGACGAGGCTGTAATTGTATATGGTAACTGTTTGACTCGGCTGTTGCGGGCTCAGCGTGCTTTCTATTTGCTGCAGTTGGTCGCTGCAGTTGGTCCAAGCTTTGCTGCCGGGTCCTTGGCTAACAATCTGCCCTTGCGGATTTGTTCCGATTGCCTTTTCCACTTGAACATTAGCTATAGCTTGTTTAAGCTGATACGTGTAGGCATATGGCACAAGCAAATCGCCGTATATTTGTGTGTTCAAATACGTTTCTGTCGAAGGTGCTAGCGCGCTAGTCGCGATATACTCGGTTGGTGGCAGTACTGTTATTGTTTGTGTAGAAGTGGTTTGGCCGAGTGTATTGTCTGTGGCGTATACGCTAATAGTCTCTCCGCTGCTGCACGGGAATGCCTGCGTGCACACATCATATGTTGCAGATCCGGGGCCTTCTGCCAGCATGTTGCCATTTATATACAGCTGCATGTCGTCCTCGCTTTGAGGGTTTGCAGCAACGGCAAGGATCGTGTCCGGCTGGTTCGCAGGCGTATTAAGTGACGCTATGTATAGCTGTGGACCTCCGCTGCTGCTGCTTCCAGACCCTTTTGAGAAGGATTCTATGTTGTTGAGCTGCGACACCAGCGACAGCGTTCGAGACGCGCCTATATTCTCAACATAAGCGAACGGATCAGGCACGGTGTAAATTGGAGGCAACATGTTGTCTATGTTTGGAACATAATGGCATACGCTGCCTTGTTGATCAACGTAGCAAATGCTAGGCGGGCCTCCTGCAAATACTCTGGTGTAGTTTTGCACATTTAACCTTGTTCCCACTATGAGCTCGTTGTAGTCAGGATAGTAGATAGTGGGGCCAAATCCATAGCCTGTTTGTTCTGAGGTCGGTTTAAGCAGCAAGTTTATGGTGCCATCATAACTTACCGAGAACCCTACAATAGGCTTGCCGTAGCCGCTTGTTGTCGAGCCAAAATAGGCGTGCACCTCAGGGCCTATTGGAGTGTAGCCTGAGCTTGATGCATAAGTGCAGTCACCGGCGGAGCAGAAGTTGACAGACTTGCCTCCAACAGTCACATTGGCGGAAATAGGCCAGCCGTATGGCGGAAAAGTGACATTCGCAATAACTGCCGAGCTTGAGTTGCTGCTTACTGGCGCTTGTGTATACGTTGTTGAGCCTGATAGCGTGTTGGCTACGCATGACCATTGATACTCCTCCCCTTGGGTGTTTTCAACTTGTTGATTATTTGTGCTCGAGCCGGTTACTTCGAGTATGCAGCTTCCGCTCGGCGAGCAGCTGATGTCCTGTGGCTGTTGCGGCTGACCGTTTTCCCCTGCTGTCGTGTAAATGGTTCCGGTGACCTGCTGTTGTGTAATAGTGTTTACTGCTGTGCATGTTTGCGGTTCCCACACGTCATCGAAAGTTGTAGGATTGATTGGCACGTTGTACCCTGTAGAGTTTATTGCCCTTATTAGAAGTATGTTGTACCTTGTGTAAGGCCTGCTGTTATAGGAATTGCTGCCTAGCCCGTGCGTCCACTCGTCAAGTACATACAAATAGCCGTTGACATCGGCTATGGCTAGCGGATGATGAAACTTTGCCCTGTCAAAATACGTGCTTGGCTGGAAACCACTCTGTGCAACATCTGTAAACTTATAACCATATAGACCTCCTTGGGCGAAGTACTGAGTAATGTTTAGAAGTAGCTGCTGGCCGGTAGGGCTGGTTGTGCTGAAAGACAGGCTTATGTTTCCGGTAGGCGAAGGAGCTATGCTAGAGCCCGTAAAGTTGAACACGTCTATCTCGCCCTCAGAAGGAGTTGCTGCAAACACTTCGTCTCCAGTAGGCGAAGCAGCTATTTCAGGAAGCACCTTATTGAAGAGTTTTGATATTACATAATTGCCATTTGGTAATTTTACAATTATGGCTCCCTCTGGTGTCTCACCTTCCCCTAGGCCGCAAATTATACCACTCCAAGTATATGCTTCCCCTGTTATGAACACATCGCCAGCATAGTTGGCGGATATATTGAGTGGTATAAAGGCGCAAGGATTTTTATCAATCCCTAATCCTTCCCCTCCAAGGATTAAACCGCCACTACCATCAATAATATTGTAAACGTTAGGCTTAGAAGGGTTCAAATAAGAGACGAAAGCAGTAGTGTTTTGCAACTCTATGACATTTGCCCAGTAAGCGTTCCACTTGCCATCCCACGAAGCTTCGCTCCCTATAGTCGAGGCACTGTCAGGGGTTGGCGGCGCGTATGAGAATTCAGTATCGTAATAGCCTTTAGGTATGAGGTTAATCTGCTCTAGCGTGTAAGTAGGCGTATAAGAAATGGCATGGGCAGACTGAACGGTGGTGTTATAAATTACGTACATAGTGTCATTAGGAATCGCTGCAACCGATATAGGTTTATTCAAATAAGGAGAAGGTACTTTTATGGCGCTTAGGTTGTCGTTGTATAATACAAGCAGGCCGTTAGGAGGCACTATTTCCACAGACAAGTTCCCAAGAGCCTTATTAATTACACTATGATTTGTCATATTACTGACGGGCAGAGAGACAAACATGGAGTGCGTGCCGTTGGTGTAATTGAAAAATGTCAGGCTTGGCGTGTCTATTGGAAACATGTCAATATTATTCGACGGGGTTGCATAGTTCCATGGGCTGAATATACTATAATTGATACCAAATTCGTTGGAATAGCCCGGAGACGGCAATTGGTAGTTGAGCTCGAAGAATGGCAGCACCTCTGCGTTGACAGTATAAATCTGCTGCTGTGGCTTCTGCTGCCCATTAGGCTTCGTTTTCACTACTTCATCGAAAGGAATGTAAGTATTGTGTATGTTTTGCAAAATAAGATTCGCAGTGTACTGATAGGTATAAGTGCAAGTGTATTTAATCGTAGTTGTCGTACTCGTAGTTGTTGTTGTTGTAGCTGTTGTTGTAGTTATTGTTGTAGTGGTTGATACACATTCGTATGTAGAATATAAGTAACCCGACAAGCACCAAGACCATTCCGAGACTTTATTTGGGCAGCTTGATGGGCAAGGTGATGGAAGAATACATGTCTGGGTAGGGTTATAACCATTCCAGCAGCCTACTTCCGGTTCGTTGCATCCGCAAGTTGGAAGCGATGAGGACTGGAAAGTTGGCGTTTGACTTGAATAGTCAGACGTCGCTGAGAGCCTTGCGTTAGTATTCTGGTTGTTTTGGTTGTTTGGCGTTATCACGTTTACAAATTCGGGCTCAATGTTTACGCTGAGTATGTTTGGCACGTTAGCGTTTGCAAAATCTGCCAACAATGCAGACCAAGTCCAGATGGCGTGCTGTGCCACAGAAGGAACTCCTGTAAAGATGTAGGTCTGGGAGCTGTAGCCGTTAGCGATATTGCCATTGGTCAGCATAGGCGACATGCTGAGCATCTGCATACTCAGCTCTGCAGGCGGTTCGACACTCAGGCTTCCAACCTGCGCCGTGGCAGGCGTAGTGTCGCTCCATTTTATTGTCAACGGAATTTTAACTGTAGTTTGTAAGGTTCCTTTGGGTGCATTGCAGTAGTCGCCAGCAATCGGCGCTAGGGAATTTGTCACAAAATAATCCTGGCCCGGCTCGAGCAGGCTCGATTGAAACGGGCATATCAGCAGGTTAATGGCGGTTTTCGCATTGCTTGCATTTACAAGATTTGCAGGAGCATATTGGTAATTGCCATAGGCTGAGTCGCCTCCTTGGTAATTGCCATAGGCTGAGTCGCCTCCGGAGCTTATTTCACTATGGCTGCTG
>JBMFTS010000036.1:0-6420 GCA_049966915.1 Candidatus Micrarchaeia archaeon | reverse complement strand
AATCTGACCTGTTCCTTATAAGGCCCAGGCACAAAAGCAACGCGTACAAGTTTGCCGAAAAGATCTTGGAGGTGAAAGGCGTCAGGAAAATACTCGTAGGCGAGGGCGATTACGGGGCAGTTGTGGAAACTGGCAAGGAAAGCGCCATAGAATCGTATCTTGACAAGAACAAGATAGACTATTCACGGGTTTACTGCCTTTATGCTCTAAGAGGCGTATCGAATGCGAACAACTCAAACAATAAGAAAGCCTAACGTGCAATTCTGGAACAAGGTCATGCTTCTGCATGCGCCGTGGATAAGCAGGTACGCGCTGCACAAGCTTGATAAGTGGTATTTTGAAGACGAGCCGAAGCTGTTCGAAATGCAAAGGGCAATGAAGATAGCCGAGGCGGAGAAGGCACGCAACGCCATGACTGGGAATGCGAGCAATGCTTCAGCAGCGTATGATAAATGATTTTTGCCATTGGCTCTGCCGCTAGCTCTCACTTACGCGCCGTTTGAAACTTGGCCATATATTTTTGTCATGTTCGCTGTAATGTTGTACGCGCTGAGCACGCCGCTTGCGTTGTAAGCTTTTATTGCCGCAATCGCGCACTCGCTGCCGTTGTACGCCTGGCTCAAGAACGAGACAACCTGCTGCTTGGTCGGCATTGCCGGTATGTTGAAGCAGCCTGATTTTGGCGTGGCGTTCTTGCTAACAAGTGCTATCGCCAATAGCAGCAGCGCAAGTACAAAAACAATTGCTAGAGCTATTTCTTTTGCTTTGCCACGCATGTTTTTTGCCTTCTACCTATTTGTTTGCTCACCTATTTATTTTTTTGTTGCTAAATCGGCACATGCAAAGCGGCAAGGTATGTGCAATTTCGCACGCCAGCGACCTTGACGGGGTCGCTTCTGCGGCGTTGCTAATGAGGGAATTTGGCATCGGCGCTGGCAACGTTTTGTTTACCGACCATTCGGCGTCGCTGTTTGAGTTTGCCATGCATCGTTTGCGTGCAATGCGTTGCAGTGCCCTATTCGTAACAGATCTCAGTGTCAACGTTTCCGAAATAGGCGAATGGCGCGAATCTATTTCTAGGCTAAAGTCCCAAGGCGCCGTGGTGTTTTGGATGGATCACCATGCCTGGCCCAACAGGGCTCTTGCGCTAGCGCGTTCGTGCGATATTGCCGAGTTTGGAGAAAACGCGCGCTACTGCGCCGCTGAAATTGTCGCTAAAGAGTTCGGAATGAGCGGCAGATTTGTGCGCAAGCTGCTTGGCATTGTGCACGTTTCTGATTTTGCCCTGGAGCCGCGCAGTGCGGCAGAGGCAGGCATAGTGCGCACGTACGGTCTTGCTATAGCTTATGCTAACACGTTCGCGCCAGAGAAGCTAGAGCGCTTGCTCAGGCGGCTGGCAAAAGAGATAAGCGAAGGCAAGATAGCCAGCGCCTACGCAGCAAAGACAGCGAGAATTTTTGAAAGCAAAAGCAACACGGAGATAGAGAAGGCGATAAGCAACATCTACGAAACAGACAACATGGCAATTTCGTTTTCAAGCAGCAGCGTGTTCCAGGACGACCTGTTTGGGCAGCTGTTCAAGATAAGTGGCAAGGACATAGTTGTAAATGTCGATTGCGATAAGGCGAAGGCTAGCATGCGCAGCGCGAGAAGCGACATTGCGCCTTTGGCAATGGCCATGGGCGGCGGAGGCCATCCGCATGCCGCAGGGTTTAGGATAAGCAGCGCATATAATATCAGAAGCGCAGGAGGCAGGCAGTCGTTTGTAAAGGCCCTTGCGCAACTTGCAAATCAAAAGGTCAAAGCTATGCCAATGTAGCGTAGCCTGCCAAGCGCCATCTTTGGCCAAGGTTCCTAAGCACTGATATCTTGGCGCTGTCTTCAACGCATGCTGGATACTTTAGATTTATTTCGAGCGTGTTCCTCCTCACGTTTTTTATGTAGCCTATGAACGTGCCTGTGCCTATGCCCAGCAGCAGAGGCTCGTTCGCCTTGAATGCCTGCTTGGGCAAATCAGGCCTGTCCAGCGCAGTGTAATTTATCCTTAGCGAATAGGTGGTTTCGGGCAACTTGCCGACTTTGCCTACGAGCTGGCCAACGAGCGAGTCGGCCTTTGTGTATGACGGGTCTAGGTCTGTGCCGAGGGCTACGAGCCCGCCTGCGATTGCTTCCTGGAGCAGCTCGTCGCCGCTTGATATGGTCTCTATTTTCGTTATTATCGGCTCGTACGCCTCTTTTTTCTGCGACGTGTTCACGCCAGGCCTTATCTCTATCTCGTCGCCGACCTTGAACTTGCCCTTTATTATCGACCCGCCGACTACCCCGCCGAGCAGCTCGCCGACAGGTGTGCCTGGCCTGTTGACATCGAAAGAGCGCGCTATGTACATTATCGGGTCTGCGGCGGTGTCGTGCTGCGGCAACGGCAACTGGGCTATCTCCTTTAGAAGCGAGTCTACATTTATGCCGCGGTTTGCCATTATTGGTATTATGGGCGCGTTTTCTGCTACGGAGCCCTTCAGGAACTGCCTTATCTGCGCGTAATGCTGCTTTGCCTTTTCCTTTCCTACCAGGTCTATTTTCGTCTGGGCTACTATTACCCGCTTTATGTCAAGCGCGTTTATTATCATCATGTGCTCCTTTGTCTGGGGCATCGGGCAAGGCTCGTTTGCGGCTATGACAAAAAGCGCTGCGTCGATTATGCTTGAGCCTGCTATTGCCGTTGCCATGAGCGTTTCGTGGCCAGGGGCGTCAAGCAATGAGATCCTGCGCAAGGGCTTTGCTTCTGAGCCGTTGCACTTGGAAACCGTAGTATATGCGTTGTCCTGCTCGGGGTTGCCGCACAAATATATTGTCGCGTCGGCATAGCCCAGCTTTATTGTCATGCTTCTCTTTATGCTCTCGCTGTGCGTGTCGGTCCAAACGTGCGTTATGGCGCTCGTGAGCGTGGTCTTGCCGTGATCCACGTGGCCCAACGTGCCTATGTTAAGCTGGCTCTGCTTGAATGCGCTTGCATTGGTGCTTTCGCTTGCTTGCATCATGCTCCCTTTTCTTCCTTCTGCTCAGATTTGTCCTGCTTGGGCTTGAATATCTCGCTTGCTGGCTTTTCTCCGTATTCAACAATCACTGTGTTTATCTGTTCGGTATCTGCCGCTATGGTCCTGCCCCTTACTAGCCTCCTTGCCCTTTTGCCCTTCTTTTTGCCTGCGTTTTTTGAATACATCAGCGCGTACGCCTTTCTGCTGGCTTCCATGCTCATGAGCGAAGGCGTTCCCGATTTGTCGCTAAGCCCTGTTATCATCAGCTTGTAGGCATTAAGCCCTATTATTGAGCCGTCAACTGTGTCGCCTATGGAGTTGCCTATGAGCAATGCCTCTTTGTCCTTTGGCACCTCTGCCTGGGCTGTCATGCCCGTTTTTCTATCTGAGTAAACAATCTTCATGGTATCACACTTGACATAATTTTGGCAACAAGATTATTTATGTTTTGCTAAGCCAGCGAATGCTGCATGTTGTGCAAGCAGCAAACAGCAAAAGAACTAGCGAGCAACAAAAACAGTAAAAACAAATAAAAATCAAACAAAGCGGTCGGTATTACCTTCTGCCCTTCCTGTTCATCTTGGCCCTTGCCACATAGCCAGCGCTGTCTATGTAGTAAAGATAGCCTTCCTGCCTTTCAATCTTTTCAGAGCCGACCTTTGCCTTTCTTCCCCTGGAATTGGTCTTCATAGGCGTGCGCCAAACGTAGCCGTCCTTGCCAAGGAAGTAAAGGTAGCCGTCTTCGCGGTTTATTTTCTCCCTGCTAATGCGTTCTCCCATGTTTTTCACCGGTATTTCATCGACAGCACATTTTAAATATGTATCGTCGAAATATCGAGATAAAAGTAAAGGGGCCCGCGGCGTCAACACATTCAAGCGCCAAGCGTGTTTGCGTTTTTTAAGCTTTACAGTGCAATATTTCACGATTGCATGCTGGAAATAAAACTTTTCCAAGAAAAAAACCTCAAAGGGTACACGCTTATAGAGGGATTCCCTGGCGCAGGACTAGTCGGACCGATGGCGGCCAGCTACATAATAGAAAAGCTCAACATGGATTACATAGGCTACATAGACAGCGACCTCTTCCCGCCTATAACCGCGGTTCACGACGGCGTTCCCATGTTCACGGCAAGGCTTTACGCCGACCAGAAGAACAAGCTTGCTGTTGTGCTGTCTGAATTTACCATACCGACAAACGCGGTGCACGCGCTAGGTCTCGAGCTGCTTTCATTTTCAAGGAAGTATGGCATAGCGAAGATAATATCAATAGGCGGCATGCCTTCGCAGCAGCAGAGCGGCAATGCCTATGTAATAGCGTCGCAGAAGGAGCTTGCAGACAAAGCGATAAAGCTCGGCATAAAGCCCATAGAAGAAGGGGTAATAGCGGGCGTTAGCGCCATACTGCTCACCGGCGCTGTGCAGTTGGACATACCAATGCTCGACATACTTGTCGAAGTCAATCCGGAAATAATGGACCCAAAGTACGCCGAGATAGCAATAGGCGCGTTGAACAAGCTTCTCAACATAAGCATAGACTTGACAGAACTGGAGAAGGAAACCAAGGAAGTGGAAGCAAAGGTGCGTGAAATACTCAAGAAGACAAAGGAAACGCACGACCACTACAACAAGGCGGCAGAAGCTGTCGAGCCTCCAACTTATGTGTGATCCTGCTTCCTGAATGCAGGCGCGCATGGCTCTGCGTGTCGCACAAAGGTAAAAAAGTCTTCGTTGCGTATTCTATCGGGAGAGCAGGGGTGGCAGAGTCTGGTCTGGCAAACGCCACAGAAAAATGCGCAGGACTTAAGATCCTGTGGCCTTGCGCCTTCGTGAGTTCAAATCTCACCCCCTGCAAACATGCAGCGAAAGGTTGTTATTTCTTAGCTTGCAATATTTAATCATGGAAGAAGAAGTAGGCAAAGTCACCCACTATTATGACAAGCTAGGAGTCGCCATAGTGGAGCTCAAAGGCAACCTCAAGGTAGGCGACCGCATAGCAATAAAAGGCACGTCAACTAACCTAGAGCAAGTAGCACAGAGCATGCAAATAGAACACATAAACATAGACGAAGCAAACAACGGTGACACCATAGGCCTGAAGGTAGACAAGGAAGTAAAGGAAGGAGACAAGGTATACAAGCTGCTTTGAAGCCCCTGTAGCTCAGTGGTTGACTGCTGGTTTTGCTAGCGTCCACTAAAGAGCGTTCGCATGGTAAGCGAGAGGTCTCGGGTCCAATCCCCGACAGGGGCTTATGCTTGGATGTCGAGCATATGCGACAAGAGCCAAGGCGCTGCCACGTTGCGTGGCCAGATAATTAGACGATGAGCGAGCGGCAACGTTTTGGCGCTGATTTGACAGCAACAGTAATGATATGCCAATGCTTTTAAATGCATAAAACGAAGTAAAATCATGCCGATAAAGACTAGTGTCCAAGCAACAATCGGTATAGACTTCGACGGGACTTTTGCCGAAAGCAAGGAAATTTTCGGAAAAGGCATTGTCGGGGATCTTCAGAAAAACTTCATGAATTTTGTTTCTTCATTGCCGTTGCTCGACAAGCTGAGCGCAAAAATGGCAGGGCGCATAACTGCTAAATACTTAAACGCAATGAAAATAAACAACGAGCTGGTAATGTTCGTCGAGTTTGCAGAAAAATCAGGCATAACGCCGGTTATAGTAACGCGCAACAGCAATGTTGCAGCAATAAAGGAAATTCTTGAGAAGAAAGGGCTATTCATGGAGGTCATAAGGTGCAATAATCCGATGAAGACTTGCGCTCCGTTTGTAATTGTAGATGACAACCCACTGACTACGCTGCTGAGGGAGGCTGCCGGGCTGCCAAGTATTTGGTGGGGTGCTAACATGTTCATCGCATCATTTCTTGAGCGTTTCGGCGTGCCTGCTGCTTATAACAATAAGCAGCTTAGCGAGGCGCTGGAAAGCATAAGACGAAGGTTATAACGCTTGCAGTGCAATGGTTATTTGGTCGCAAGCATGAAAATTAACCTTCTTCGCCACGAAAGGTTGACGCTGCCAGATTATCTGAGAAAACCCCTCTCCGGCAATTACGGGTCTATCGAAAAAGAAGAGAATGTTGCGCAATTGCTGAAAGGCAAGCAGGTTATAAGCGTTGGCGACACAGTAACCGCCACGCTTCTGCGTCTTGGCATCTTTCCCTCGCTTGCCATTTTCGATTTCAAGACCCGCAGGGCAAGGCGCAAATCGAGACTGCTTGAGCGCACGTATCCTAAAAGGATCAAGGTAAAAAACGGTCAAGGAGTCATATCGTACGAACTCTGGAAGGCAATTCGCGAATCCATAAAGCTAAAGCATGCAGCAATACAGGTAGTTGGCGAAGAAGACCTTGCTGCACTTGCTTGCATTCAT
>JBMFTS010000035.1:0-6802 GCA_049966915.1 Candidatus Micrarchaeia archaeon | reverse complement strand
TCGGCTTTTTAGAAAAGGCGCCGATTACTTTTATTGCTGTGTCGATTGCGGCGTCTGGTATTTTGCCATTGCCCTGCTTTGTCGAGCCGAAAAAGTCCAGCAGTTCATATGCGATTGCATACTTGTAGATGTTTTTTGGATCGTCAAGCAGCATAAGGCTTTGTTCTAACCTTGCCAGGTGGTCATCATTCATTCCGAGCTTGTGCAGTTTCTTTATTTCAAGCACAAAGCCGCCGTTTTCGCTAAACATGACCTCGCAATAAATTATTGCATAACGGGGTTATAAGGTTTTTCTACAAAACGTTTTTCAACGTAAATCCGCCTGCGGGCAGATGCTGCATTATGTAGTCAATGTCTTCAAAGCCGAGCTTCTGCGAAAGCATTTTGCTGGCTTCCGATTTTTTGATGACGCCAGGCCTAAGCGCGACATAGCGCTCAACATTCAATTTTTGGCAAGTTTTTGCAGGAACAACCCCGAAGGTCGGTGTGTCCACCTCTATTTTGTTCGGTCCGAGGCCTATTACGGCATTGCTCCAGAGCGAAGACGAATCAAGCTTTATTTCTGTTTTACTCGCAAAAGCGCACAGCTCCAGCTCAACGTTCCTGAACCATTTGCGCTCGCCTTTGATAAGGAAGCTGCCCGTCGCGACATAGCCGCTTTGGCTAGATTTTGATACCTGCTCCCTGCTTGCAGCAAACACGTCTACAGAACTTTGGCCGTTTTCCCAAGCCTTGGAATAGCACGCCGCGAACTGCGCCGCTTCCTCTTCCACATCTTGGTCTGCGCGCTGGCCGCCTTTAAGCACAACTGCCGACGCTCCGAAAACGTTTGCATGAAAGAATAAGTCGCCGTTTTCGAAGTATTTTGCGTTTATCTCCTCGTTTTGCTGTGCGCTTCTGCCGCCTATTGCAAGCAGGCCGTTGCTGGTGAAGAACCAATTGAAGCGCTCATACCACGCGCGTTGCTTTACGCGTTTCAGTACCTTGCGCTCTGTTTGCTTTCCTTCCAATTCCTTGAGCTTTTTTTCCAAATCTTCTGATGCTTTCCTTGCCCCTTCTGCCTTTTTTGCCAGTTCTTTAGCCTTTTCAAAATAATCTTCCGCATTTTCTTGTGCGGATTTAGTATAATCTATGTCTGCTTCCGCTGTCATGTATTCTATTTTGCAGCACAACTAATTAAACTTCGCGTGCGGCTAACGTGCGCCGCGCACTCAGGTAATTAGGCCTATTATTGCTGCTATCACAAATCCGACTATGCCGAGTATTAGCACTCCGACAAGCACTATCTTCATTGTCCTCATGAATTCGTCGTGTGTGGGCTTGTAGCTGACGCTCATTATGTGCTTTGATTCTTCGTAAAACTGCTTGAACGCCTTTACAGGATTAAGGTTCATACTTTTCTTTTGTGCTTTCCATTTTATAAATATGAGCGCGTAAACCTGAAGTGGCGCGTTAGTATGCCAAAGAAATGCATAGTGGCAGGCTGCATAATAGAACGCGGCGGCAAGGTGCTCTTGATAAAGCACAAGAAGCTGCACGTTTGGCTTTATCCAGGAGGGCACGTGGAACCAGGAGAACTTCCGCACGAAGCTGCAATAAGGGAGGCAAAGGAAGAAACAGGCATTGGCGTGCGGCTTCGTACTTGCGCAGGCCACGGCAGCGCAGCGATAAAATCAAAAGAGGCCAAAGAACTGCCTCTGCCTTTCGTCATTCTCCTTGAGCGTGTGCAGTATGCTGCCTGCGTGCACATGCATTTTGACATGGTTTACGCGGCCAGTATGGCATCAGGCGCGATCTCTTTGAACAAAAAAGAAGCAACAGACATCGGCTGGTTTTCAAGAAGCGAAATCGAAAAATTGCGCACATTCGACAACGTCAAGCAGGTTCTTGCGCGGTTTTTCAGCGAATGCGCACGCAACCCGCATCAAGGGCACAAATAGGCTCGGCAAGCTTCAATATTCGTGTAATGGTTTGCAATGCGGCTCAGTCGCTGCCGAAAATTTCATCGAGGTCTTCGTCGGAGCCCTCTTTCATGCTTTTTTCAAGCTTCTTTTTTATGCCGTCTTCGGTATATTCCGCATAGTCGACGCCGCCCATGACAACCATCACCTTGAGCGCGTTTTTCTGCGCATTCGGTTCTATTCTTGCGCCCCATTTCAGCAGCGCCTCGTTGCTTATCCTGCTCGACACTTCTTGGAATATGTTTTCGGCTTCGCGTAGCGTAAGATCCTGGCCGCCTATTATGTTGACAAGGGCGCGCTTCGCAGTACTAAAGTCGACATCAAGCAGCGGGCTTTTCAGCGTATTCTCTACTGCAATCATGGCCCTGTCCTTGGTGTCAACGCCATTGCTCTCGCCTATTCCTATTACTGCATAGCCAGAATCCTTGAGCACGCTTCTCAGGTCTGCAAAGTCTAGGTTGACCATGCCTGGTTTTGTTACCATTTCTACTATGCCTTTGGTGGCATTTGCAAGTATGTCGTCGCTTACCCTGAATGCCATATTGAGAGGCAAATCAGGCGCGATTCCGAGAAGCTTGTCGTTCGGTATTATTATTGTAGTGTCGGTAGCGCGCTTCAGCTTGCTTAGACCGTCAAGCGCGTTTCGCATGCGCAGCCTGCCTTCACTCGAGAACGGCAACGTGACTATGCCTATAGTAAGCGCTCCTGCCTCTTTTGCTTCATGCGCTATCACTGGCGCCGATCCCGTTCCTGTTCCGCCGCCCAGCCCGCACGTGACAAAAACGAGCTGTGCGTCGCTTATCATGTGCCTTATTTCCTCCTTGCTTTCAATCGCCGCCTCTTCGCCGAGTTTTGGGTCGCTTCCGGCTCCAAGCCCCCTAGTCGTTTTCTTGCCAAGAAGCAGTTTTCTGTGCGACTTTGTCATTGCAAGGTGGTGTGCATCGGTATTTGCGGCTATGAGCGTAGCGCCTTCTATGTTCATTTCTGACATCCTAGTAAGCGTGTTGGACCCGCTGCCACCTGCGCCAACTACATATATTTTAGGCTTTGCGGCCTCTATGAACTTAAGAAGTTCTTCATCGTCTGGTGAAGTAAGGTCTGTCATCAAAATTACCGACTAGTCGCCAAGTCTTACTTTACCATTAAAAAATAAATATGTATCTTTTGCGCGTTTCGTTTTGCAACGCTGACATGCATGCCCATTTATAATTAACCCGCAAATATGTTATTGGGCACGCGCATGGACAACTCGAAGATTGCAGAAATTTTCGAGGAGATTGCAGACATGCTGGAGTTAGACCCGAAAGCAAACAGGTTCGAGCCTCTTGCATACAGGAAAGCCGCATTGACGATAGCCACGCTCCAGCAGGACATAGCAGACATCTACGCCAACGAGGGCATAGACGGGCTTACAAAGCTTTCGGGCGTTGGCAAGACAATAGCAGAGAGAATAGAGGAATACATAAAGACTGGCAGGATAAAGAAATACGAGGAGCTGAAGGCCAAGTTTCCAGTTGATTTTGCAAGCCTTACAAGGATACAGGGCATGGGCGCGAAGAAAGCTTTCAAGCTTTACCAGGCTCTAGGCATCAAGAGCATAGACGACCTCAAGAAGGCTATCGAGCAGCACGAGATACGCAAGCTCCCTGGATTCGGAGAGAAGAGCGAGGAGGAGCTGGCGAAAGGCATAGCCCTGCTTGAAGAAAGCAAAGGGCGCATGCTGCTTGGCACGGCCTTGCCGGAAGCAGAATCGCTCATAAGCAAGCTTAAAAATTCAGGTCTTGTCGAAAAGGCAATACTTTGCGGATCGACGCGGCGCATGCGCGAGACAGTGGGCGACCTTGATATCTTGCTGATATCGCAAAAGAGCCAGCAGGTGATGGATTTTGTAACAAAGCTGCCTGAAACAGAGCGCGTGATAGTCAAGGGCCCTACAAAAACAACGGTTTGGCTGAAAATAGGTCTAAGCTGTGATTTTCGAGTCATAGAACCAGAAAGCTTCGGCGCCGCAGTGCAATACTTCACTGGCAGCAAGAACCACAACATAAAGGTAAGGGAAATCGCGATAAAGAAAGGCTACAAGCTCAACGAGTATGGGCTTTTCGACAGGAACAACAGGAACGTGGTTGCAGGCAAAGACGAAAAGGCAATATACGACGTGCTTGGTTTGGAATACGTGGAGCCTGAGATGCGCGAGGACCGCGGCGAAGTAGAACTTTCGATAAAGCACGAGCTGCCCAAGCTCGTCAGGCTTGAGGACATAAAAGGAGACCTGCACACGCACACGAATCATACTGACGGCGCCAATACGCTTGAGGAAATGGTCAAGGCAGCCATCGCGCTTGGCAGGCAATACATTGGCAATTCGGATCATTCAAAAAGCGAACACGTAGCAAGGGGCATGGACGACGCGGGCTTTGAGAAGATTTTTCAAGAAGTGGACGAGATCAACGACAAATACAAAGGCAAAATAACCGTACTGAAGAGCGGCGAGGTCGATATACTTAAAGATGGCTCCCTGGATCTCAAAGACAAGACGCTCGAGAAGATGGACTATGTTATAGGCGCGGTGCATACCAATACTAACATGAGCAAAGACGACATGACTGCAAGAATTGTCAAGGCATTGAGGAGCGGCCACGTGAATGTTCTTGCGCATCCTACCGACAGGCTCATAAACGAGCGAGAGCCAATAAACGTGGACTTGGACAAGGTATTCGAAGTCGCGGCGGAGAACAACGTAATTATGGAAATAAACGCGTTTCCTTCACGGCTGGATCTAAACGACGAGAATATACTCAAGGCAAGGCGCTACGGGGTTAAGTTCGAAATAGGAACAGATTCGCACAGGACTTCGCACCTCGAGTTCATGAGATATGGCATAGGGACCGCAAAGCGCGGCTGGCTTACGAAAGATGATGTAATAAACACATACCCGCTTAACAAGCTCCTCAAGATATTGAGGTAATTTTATGAAAGTCACGATGTATGCGGCGGCTACGCCAAACGGCATGATTGCCGGAGCGGGCGACGACCTTGGTTTTATCACTCAGACGGAGTGGCAAGGCATCATGAAAAAGGCGTACGATGTTGGCAACTGCATAATGGGCAGGCGCGCCTACGAGGTTTTGCTGAAGCGCGGAAAATTCCCCTACAATTGTCTGAACATAGTAATGACCAAGAAAAAGCAGGCAAACAAGTGGCCTGGTAAAGTAATTTTCACCGGCAAGTCTCCAAGGCAAGTGCTAAAGATGCTGGAGCAGAAGGGCTTTCAGGAAGCTCTTGTACTCGGCGGCGGCACGCTTAACGCCAGCTTTGCAAAGCAGAAGCTAATTGACGAGATAATCCTCGATGTCGAGCCAGGAATATTCACGAAGGGCACAAGGTTATTCAACGGCAAGGACTTCAGCCTTAAGCTGAAGCTTATCGATGCCAGGCAGGTTTCGCCGGACGAGGCGAGGATAGTATACAAGGTAGAGCGGTAGAAACGGGTAAGAATAAAAAAGCGAGCGAGCAATTATTATTTGCCCTGATAGCTCAGTGGTAGAGCGACCGGCTGTTAACCGGTAGGTCGTCGGTTCAATCCCGACTCAGGGCGCGTGTTTTTCATAAACCAGCGTTACTGTATCGTTGTCGAGCAGCGTGTGCTCTGTGCCGACCTTTTGCTCCTTGAACTTCGCGCTCGGCCCTGTGACATATGCATATTTCAAGTACCTGGCGGTTTTCGTGTTCAGCTTTCTTGCAATGTCTTCCACAGTGGCGCCAGCTTTTATTATCATCGGCTTTTCATCTGCGTTTTCTGCGCCTTTGGGCTTGAGGTAAATTCTTATGAGTCCTGTGTTTTTGAATATTGCCTCTTTGAGGGCGTCAAGGTTGCTGCCCTTGGACGCGCTGACTGCCACTGCATCGAGACCTGTGCGTTCCCTTATGCTAAGCGCAAGCTGCTTCATTTCGCGCTCGCCTATGAGGTCAGACTTGTTTATTACCACAATTCCTTTGACATATGCTATGTTTTCTACTATGTAATCTATCAGGTCTTCTACTGGCATTTTTTTCAGCACTGCAACTTCTGCATTGTACGTGCCCATTGCAATCAGGGCTTCTGCAACCACCTTTTTGTCTTTCTGGTCGATGGCGCCCTCTACCGATATGCCGCCGCTGCTCGTTTTCTCCACGACCATTGCAGGCGTTTCTTTGTTTATGCGTATGTTGAGCTTGTCAAGCTCGTCAAGAATAGTGTAAAGCTGGTCTGGCGCTGTGGCATCGATTACGATAAGCATGAGGTCGGAGGCGCGCATAACGCTTGCTATCTTCGTGCCGCCGCCTTTCCCTGTATGTGCGCCTTCTATTATGCCAGGCAGGTCTATGAGCTGTATGTTTGCCCCTGCATAATTGAGCATACCAGGTATTGCTTCAAGCGTGGTGAAGGCGTAATCGGCCACTTTCGAAGACGTGCCAGTAAGCGCGTTCAGCAGGGACGATTTGCCTGCCTTTGGAAAGCCCACTAGAACGACGGTAGCATCGCCTGCCTTTTTAACGCCAAATCCGACGCCATGCCTTTTCTTTGACCTCGCCTCTATCTCGCGCCTGATTTTTGCCATCTTCGCCCTAAGAATGCCAAGGTGCTTGTCAGTGACCTTATTGTACTTTGTTCTCGCATATTCCTCTTGCAGCTCCTTCAGCTTTTCCTCGAGCGCATCTTTGTATGGCATTGATTCAATATCAAGAGGCAAATTATTATTAATGATTTTGCTAAATTAATTCACTGCTGGGCCTGTAACTCAGGATGGCAGAGTGGGAGGCTTTTAACCTCTAAGTCGAGGGTTCAAATCCCTCCAGGC
>JBMFTS010000034.1:0-6922 GCA_049966915.1 Candidatus Micrarchaeia archaeon | reverse complement strand
AGTTTATTGGACTCGGCGGGATTCGCACCCGCGACCTCCCCGCTGCGAACGGGGCGCGACTACTGCTGCGCTACGAGCCCTGTCCATTATTTTAAATCTGCTGTTTATATTATTTTTGTATGCCGCAGAAAAACAAGCAGTTGCAGGATATGCGCTTGGATCGCATTTTCGAAAGGGTTCTCGAAGACATAAAGCCCACCGAGGAGGAAGTGGCAATAGAAACCAACCAGGCAAATGAGATAGTGAACAGGCTTAGGCGCGTAGTGCCCAGAGACGTTGAGATACGCGTCGTGGGATCGCTCGCCCATGGCACAAACCTTCGCGGCGCTTCTGATATAGATGTGTTTTTGCTGTTTGACAAGAAGAAGGCAAAGAGCACAATAACGAAGGAAGGGCTCGAGTACGCAAGGAAAATAACAGGAAAAAACGACCATATAGAAATAAAATATGCGGAACACCCGTATGCCAGGGTTTATTTCGGCGCGCTGAATGCCGAGGCAGACATAGTGCCCGCATACAAGATAGAAAACATAGAAGAAATGGCCACAGCGGTAGACAGATCGCCTATGCATTCCGAATTTATACTCACGCACCTCACCGAGAAACAAAAAGACGAAGTGAGGCTTCTCAAGCAGTTCATGAAAGCCCACGGCCTTTACGGCGCAGAGGTGTTTACCGGAGGCTTTTCTGGCTATCTGTGCGAGCTTCTTGTTTATCACGCAAGCTCTTTTGTAGGCGTCATGAATCTTTTTGCAAAAGCGTCGCTGCCGTTGCTGCTTGTCAACGGCGAGGGCCGTATTGTCGATGAGAGCAGGGTGAAAGAGATTGTTGAGAAGTTCAAGTCGCAGTTCGTCGTAGTGGATCCTGTTGATCCCAACCGCAACGTGGCTTCGCCTGTTTCCATTGAGTCGTTGGCAAAATTTGTCGCATTAGCTAGGCAGTTCATCGATAAGCCGAGCATAAAGGCATTTTACGGCACCGGATTTGCGCATGATCTTGCCCGTTACAAAATAAAAGAGCTCATGAAAATGAGCGGCATGGACTTTTTTGTGCTTTCGGTTAGACTGCCTGACAAGAGCGAAGACATTCTTTGGCCGCAGCTTAGGCGGGTTTCGGAGCAGATAAAGGCGTTTGTGGAGCAGTACGGATTTTCGCTGCCGATTGCGTTGCAGACAATACATGCGCGCACAGGCATATTGTTGTTCTGCTCTTACAGACAGGAACTTAGGTCAAGATTTGTCAAAGGCCCGAGCGTATTCCTTGCCGACGCGTTTGGCGCATTCATAAAGAGCCACAAGCGCGCGCTGGGCATTACGTTTGTAAAGGATTCCGTGTTCGCGCTCGAGCCGAACAGGTTTGCAACGGTAAAGGATGCGCTCCGCTACGTTGCAAGCGGCAAGATGAGCAAAAAACACAAGGACGTGCCAATTTCAGGCGCAAAGCTTTATGTAAATCGCATTCCTGAAGATTACATCGACGCCGTTTATGCCGAATTGCTTAGGCTGCTAAAGCCGTGACTATATAGAAAACCTGCCTTCTTCTTTCATGACCTTTACAAGCTCCTCGAGCAGCTCTATGCGTTCTTGCTTTTCTTTTGCGCCGCTTGCTATGCGCAGTGCGATCAGCTTCGTGCGCTTGTCGCTGGAAAGCAGCTCGTACACTTCCTTATAATTCGCCATCGCTTTCTGGCCGCAGTAATCTGTCGCTTCAGCGACAACATTCT
The DNA here is from genome assembly GCA_049966915.1 of Candidatus Micrarchaeia archaeon. Lineage (GTDB taxonomy): Archaea > Micrarchaeota > Micrarchaeia > Micrarchaeales > CABMGC01 > JAGDXZ01. The sequence goes on along the minus strand of JBMFTS010000034.1, from coordinate 5,199 downwards.
CAAGCACTTTGTCCTTGCCGTATTTCCTTTTTTCTAGCCTCTGCTTCAGAGTTTTCAAGTGCTCGCGCAGCACTATGGCTTTGGCCCCGCGCACGCGAACTTCGCAAAGAAGATGGCCTTCCATGAGCACTGTGCCTTTGCCTTTGCGCGCTATTTCGTTGAGTGCAATTTCAAGCTTGCGCAGGTCTACAAGCAACGCGCCGTATTTGCCCTTGCCGATTATGAGGCCTTGCCGCTTCGCAACTTCGTTGTCGTTTACTAGAACAGAGCCCTTGATGATTTTGTGCAGTTCAGCGGCAAGCCGCGTTTTGCCAGTGCCTGGCGTTCCCGTTATTACTATTGTGTTTTTCATGTCGAACAGAACGCGCGCCATGCGCTATTGTGCCTTGAACAGCGATTCTATCGCATCAAGAAGGTAGCCGATGGTATCCATAGCAGTATCTATTGTCAGCACGTCGCTTGTGGGTATTTGCAGCGTAAGCACGTAATTTTTTTGGCCTGAGAACAGCCAAGAGCCGAATACGTTGTCCTTGTATTTTAGGGAAAGGTCTGCAACATAGTTCGACTGGTTTATGAGCTTGCCCACGAGCGAATCCACGGTGTTGTCGTATTGGCTCAGCGTCACTACTTCGTCTTCCGTCTCTCTTCTTGTTATGTACGCCGGTTTTATGTACGGAACTCTCGCGAGCGAAGCCTTGCTTGCTATCAGAGCGTCTATCTCGTGGTACTGCGAAGTCAAACTTTCAAGCTCGGTGTCGAGCTTGCCCTGCTCGTCCTTGTATTGCGAAAGTAAATTGCTGAAATAGTTGTTTACGTCGCTTCTTATGTTGCCGAACGTGCTTTCGAAATCCTTCTTTGCATAGTACTTTGCAGGATTCATGAGAAGGTCGCGGAAGCTTATGCTGTATTTTTTGGTAATTATGTCATCAATATCCTTTACAAATTGGTCTGTTTGATCGTCCCAGGGCACCCTCGCTTTTGCCATGCAAACACCAATAAGTAGTTTGTGCTAAATATTTAATAAGTTATACAAGTGGCAGCATGGAAACGATAAAAGAAGGCTTGGCCGAAATAATTGTCAACGACGGCACGTTCTACAACGCGAAGATGAAAAGGCTAAGGGACATGTCTGTTATATTCCTCAAGTCCCTCGGGCTTGGGAGCGCAAGCGTGTTGGACAGCACGGCGGCTACAGGCATAAGGGGCATACGCTACTTGCTCGAGGCTTTGCATGGCAAGGCCGTTCTGCTTGACATAAACCCAAAAGCGTACGCAAACGCGCAGGAAAACATAGCGCGAAACAGGCTTGGTTCTGTCGCCGAGGCGATAAATGCCAGCGTGCAGGAGTTCGCCAACGGCACTGCCGAGAAGTTCGACGTTATTGACCTGGACCCCTTCGGCACGCCTGCGCCCTATGTTTACGACTTGCTTAAGCTCGCAAAAGACAATGCCGTGTTTATGATAACCGCTACTGATACTGCGACGCTATGCGGCGCTGAAGGCGATGCCTGCCTGCGTATTTATGCAGCAAGGCCTGCAAGGAACGAGCTCTGTCACGAAGCAAGTCTTCGCATACTCCTTGCCTATGTGGCAAGGATCGCGGCGCAGTTCAATTTTGGGATAGTGCCTTTGTTTGGCATTGCTGAACTGCATTATGTGCGCATATTCATAAGGTTGGAAAAAGGAGCGAGCAAAGCGGTAGCTAGCGTCAAGAGCATAGGCGCCGCATCGAGCTGCAACAAATGCCACGCATTCTACTATTCCTTGAGCCCGGAGTGTGCGGCAAGCGTGTGCGCAAACTGCGGCAGCAGAACTGAGCAGTTTGGGCCGCTGTGGCTCGGCAAGCTATACGACAAAGCGGCGGTTGCCAGAATGCTCGACATAGCGGAAGACCCTGGCATAAGGGCAACGCTTCAAGGCGCGTTCGACGGATTAGACACGCCGTTTTTCTACAGCCTGGACAAAATAACAGAACACATGCGCATGGGTTCCGTGCAAAGAAGCAAGGTGGTGGAGTTGCTGAAGCAGCAGCATGCCGAGGCCTCCGCGACGTCATTCGGCAGAAACGCCATAAAGACCAATGCAGGAATTAAAGAAATAGAAAAGGCAGTAAGGCTTGCGAGTGCCGGCAGCAAATGAGCGCCTGCTGTATATTGTGTATTGTGCCACTAAAAGACAAAGTATAAATACCAGTTAAAGCAAAATATCATGCAGGGTGCAGGGTGGTGGAAGAGAACGGGGGATTGGTGGGATTTCCTGAATTCGCAAAAAAAATCTCTGCAAGGGACGGCAAGCAGTATGCGGTCGACGATGCCGAGAAAAACGACCTCGCATATCTTATAGAGAACACGTGCATGTACTGCGGCAAGCTCATGGCGAAGGACGAGGTCAAGATAATGCCGCCGAGCTACATAATGGATAGAGATCCGTACGTGCGGAACGGCGTCGTAAGGCGCAGGGTAATGTGCGTCGGCTGCTACAACAAAATAAGGAGCGTAGCAAGAGACAAAGTAACATACGAGCATGAAAGCAAGCAAAGCGGCATGGTCAAAGCAACAGTAAGAAGGTTCTTGCTAAGCAGGCAATAGCAACGCAACTGGCAGGGTTTTATTTTTTTATTTTTATTCTTAGTTTTGCTTTTTGTTTTTTGTCAGGCGCTTTTTTCGGAAATGGTCAGTATTGCAGCTTCGATTATGTAAAGCATGTTCTTGGCCTGCTCCCACGCTATGCTTTTAGGATCGTTTAGCAGCGACGCAGCGGATTCGATGTTTGCGTTCGACATCGAGCACATGACCACAAAGTCGTGCTTCGCCAGTTCGTCCTTGTCGAGTATGAACGCTGCAAGTGCATCTTGTTTCTCGCTGTTTAGCCCGGCCGAAGAGTAGTCTATGCACAATGCGTCGGCGTCTGCTGTGCCTTCTGTAAGTTCGTAGAACAGGTCGACTATGCCGTACTCCCTCGCCTTTACCAGGTAGCTCGGATTCGGCACAAACTCCTTCGGGCTTGCTATCGACACCTTTGCACCGAGCTTTGTCGCGGCGAGCATTAGCGAGTTTACAGAGCCGAGCTCTATGTTGCCAATTATGCTTAGCTTGAGCCCTTTCAGCGAGCCCTTTTTGTCTTTTAGCGTGTAAAGCCCTGCTAAGGCGCTGAGCGGGTCTTCGATGTCGGTTCCGGCGTTAATAACCGGAACGGCAGAGCTGTTAGCTATTGTAAGCAGGCTGTCATGGCTTGGAATTCTTGCGGCTATCATGTCCGCATATGAGCCCAGCAGGCGCGCAACGTTGGCCGAGTCTTCGTCTATGCCCTTGCCGTATTCGTCGACGCTCAAGTACGAGCACCGGCCGCCCAGCCTTGCCATTGCGGCTTCGAATGCCAGGCGCGTGCTTATCGAATGATCTTGGGAAAGCAGGGCGAGCACATATCCTTCTTTTATCGATATTTCTGCCTTGCCATTTTTTATGTCGTCAGCCATTTCAAATAGTTCGTTAATGTCGTCCTTTGAAAGGCTGTCAACCCCAAGCATGTGCATGGGTATTACCCGAATATAAGCCCCAAGCCTTGGTCTGATTTTTCCCTTTCTTCCTCAATAGCCTTTATGGCTTTGCTTTCATCATCTGCGGCAAGCCTCTTTATGCTACCTGCTGCGCTTTTCAGTTTCTTTTCTGCGAGGTTCCACTGCTCGTCAGGAAAGTCAAGGTAAAGGTACTGCAGCGCAGGGTCTAAGCCAAGCTCGCTGCCCGCTTTAATCACGTAATCCTGCCTTGCGAAAATTATGTTGGCTTCTTTGTCATTTCTGAGTTTTTCAATGGCTTCGTCTATCTGCTTTGCAAGCTCGTCGGCTTTTGCCTTCATTTCCGGGTGCTTTTCCAAATAGTCCTTGTTGCTCAGCTCGCTCGGCATGCTTGGTATTAGGCTTTTGTCAAGGTAAGGATCATAAGCAAGAAGCTTCTTGAGCGCCTCCTCGTCCGCGCTCTCGAAAGAATAAACCCTTGCGGTTATGCTTTCACCTCTTCAACGAGCTTTGCGTTTACGCAGCCTTCTCTGCCAGGCCTGTTCGTAACAATTGCCTTGCCGAGCTCGGTCTGAATTACTGAGCCTTTCGTTATTATTGCAAGCCTAGCGAAGTTCCTGTTGTCCTTTGATTCAAGCACGCCGGTTATCTTTGCCTTCTTGTAGCCGTTTTTTGTAAGCACGTTTGCAACATCGACATGCTTGAGCTTGTTCTTGAGCAAGCCTCCTCGTCCGCGCTCGTGAACAAGCACTGTCTTTTCGCTAGCCCTTGTTGCTGCGAAATAGCCACCAAACTCGTAGCGCTTCTTGTCTCTGCTTGAAACTAGCTTCTTGCCGTTGCCTGCCGACTTCCTGTCTGACTTAGCATGCATTTGTATGCCAAACTGGCTCATAGCATCACAAGTAGCATTTGCAAAAGAACATTAATAAAAGGTATAGACTGCATAGAATGCCAAAGCAAAAAGCATGGCAAGGTATTTCTAATTTACATAACAAAGATTCATGAATATTATGCAGGACATATCCAAGCTAGCGGGCAAGCCGGTTGCGGCGCTGTGCAGCAGCAAGAAAAAGATCGATGAGCTGGTTGCTGCAGCAGCAGAAATGTCAGGCAAGCCTGGCAAGCAGGATTTTCTGCTTCTTCTGAGCAAGCACATAGACATAGCCAGGCTTCTGCCTGCGTACCTTAACGCGTTGGTAAGGAAAAAAGACAGCATGGCAAGGGCAAGCAGCACAAGCATTGAAATGCTTCTTTTCGTTTGCGGCAGCGCAAACATAAGCAAGGCAATAGCCGATTGCGGCGCAAAGAGCAATAGTGGCTTCGTGGTTTTTGCAACAAGCAAAGATCTTTTGTACAGGTTCGCGAAGAAGAATGGCCTGAGAATATTGAAAGAAATTGCAATGCCGCTAGATTTCGACAAGGCTGTGGAAGTGGCGATGCTCGATGCGTAGCAAGCCTTTTAAATTTTTTTTTCAATAGGTAATGTGAGAAGATGAAAGAGGCGTTGCCAGATACAAGAATTGCTAAAAAAGGAAAGGGCAGCAAGCAAAGCGTGGCTTATTTTTCTGCAAAAGAACAAAAAGCAACAAAACTGAAGCTTTTGAGAAAAGCTTCAGCAAAAGCCCAAAGCGCAATGGAATACCTTATGACCTATGGCTGGGCCATACTCATAATTGCAGTAGTGC
>JBMFTS010000033.1:0-7840 GCA_049966915.1 Candidatus Micrarchaeia archaeon | reverse complement strand
TCAAGGATAGCGGGCTCTGGACCCGTTGACGCCAGTTCGAATCTGGCTGGAGCTATGCTTGCGTAAAAATTCGCAGCCGCGCCTTGCATCTAATCACAGGCTGCGTCAGGGTTTCTGACATTTTGTTTATGCAGCTATTTTCCTAGCTGCTCGTTTGCGCAGGAAATTCCGTTCTTCAAGGATGCCCGGCTGGCAGGTCTATGCCCTTCGCTACCTTTTTATGCTTGCTCGTTCCCATTATTCAAGAAAGACGGCAGGCTGATTTAAATATGGCAATCTCTCAACAACTGAAAGACCATGTTATAGTGTGCGGCTACGGCCTCGTCGGGGAGAAAATAGTCGAGCTGCTGCAGCAATACGGCATAAGTTTCGTTGTGATAGAAATAGACAAGGCAAAGGCCGATGCGCTCAAGGAAAAAGGCATTGGCGTAGTCTGGGGAGACGCAACATATTCAAAAGTGCTGAAAGACGCGGGCATAGAGCGCGCAAAGGCCATAGCAATCGCAACCGACGACGACGCAAAGAACCTTTTCATACTCATAACTGCAAAAAGTCTGAACAGCAAGATAATAATAGCGACAAGGGCAAACACGGAGCTTGTCAGGAACAAGCTCAAGGAAGCCGGCGCGGGCTTCGTTGCAACGCCAAACAAGTCAGCGAGCGACGAGCTGTTCAGGGAGCTTGCCAAAGGCATGTAACATGGCCGACGTAGCGAGGCAGTTGGGCGGCGATACATTCAACATAATGATACTATCGCTGCTAATAGTTGTCGCTGTCCTCGTCGCTTCGTTTGTCGTGCTTTTCTTTATTACAAAGAACATTTACCTGGATTCGTATTTCGTGCTTGACGCATTCTTCGACGCCCAGAACACTGCTGCGTCTTCCGCGCTCGCAAGAATAGCCTTCGCTTCCAATGCTTACGTGTTTGCCGCAATATTCGTAGTGGTGATAGTCGACAACCTGAGCCGCATACTCATAACGAGCTTCATACTTGCCGCAGTGATAGACCTGCTTGGATACGCAAACATAGAAGAGCAGATAAACGAGGCGCGCGCCAGGTTCATGAAGCGCCATGTCATAATTTGCGGCTACAACGAGCTTGCATGGCAGCTCATGCAAAGGTTGAAAAGCGGCAAGATAAAATGCATTGTAATGGTGCAGGATCAGGAGCAGAACAAGGAGCTCAATGCGCAGCACGTTGTGAATTTGGCCCTTGACTTTACCGAAGAGCGGTCGCTATTGCGTGCCAACATACGCAGTGCCAGCGCCGTTGTGCTTGCATCAGAAGACGACGCCAGCAACGTGCTCGGGGCCCTCGTTGCCAGGAAGCTCAACCCTAGCATAAAAATAGTCTCCAGGCTCAAGGACGAGCACGCAAGGAAGAAGGTGTACACAGCAGGCGCAGACATGGCAGTAATACCGGAGCACCTGGCAGGGCTTGAGATGGGCGAGTTCATAAGGAAAAGCGTGAAGGCGATGTGATGCGATTGAGAATAGTGCACGCGCTTTCTGTGTTGATGCTTTTCATAGTGTTCGCCATCTCGGCGGCGCTGGCATACGTCGCGGTGCGCAGCGTGCCTATCGCTTTAATCTTCGGCCTGGTCAACATAATAGGCGCCACTTTCCCGCCTTCGCCAAGCATGATTGACGCGCAAAACCCGTTCCTGCTTTCTTCGCTTGTGCTCGGCATAATAGGCAGCATCGTGCTTACAATTCTCTTTACTTCTTTCTTCTACCAGTTTTTAAGCGGCAAGAGCATATCGGAATGGCTTGCAAAGCAGAAAATTAACAGGATGAAAAGCCACACGATAATAACCCCGATAAACGGCATAGCGTTGGAGCTTGCCGCCAAGCTTTCAAGCAACGGTATCGAAAGCGTGCTTATCGATGTGAGCAAGCAAAAGGTCAGGCAGGCAATACGCTCAGGCCATATCGCGATAGCGGGCGACGCCTCAGAATTGGCAACACTGAACGCCGCAAAAATAGAGAGCGCAACTGTGCTATTCTCGCTTTACGAGGAAGACATAAAGAACGTTTTCATAACCATCGCCGCAAAAAGCGCCAACGAAAGGTGCAGCGTAATATCGCGGGCGAAGCGCATAGACGACATACCGAAACTGGAGCGTGCCGGCGCCAGGCGCATAATACTGCCAGAAGCGGCAGTAGGCGAGGAAATGGCAGCGTACATAGCTTCCAAATACTGAGTGCTGTCGCTGTTGCGAAAGCATAATAAACTTTTTAATCCAATTTAGGGACATGGCAGACCAAGAAGCCCCAGGAGGGCAAGCCATAACAACTAGCATAGATGACCTTGTCAAGTACCTGGGCGACCACGGCGAGACCGATTCGCTTACATTGGCCAAGGATTTGGGCGTGCCCGAAACGATAGTAGAAACATGGGCCAATGTGCTTGAGAAAGCAAACATAGTGCACGTTAGCTACAAAGTCGGCCGCATGTATATTTCAAAAGCCGTTTCCACGCCACAGGAAGAGGCCACGATAAGGCAGAATGTGGTAGCAAAGCAGCAGGTAATCACCAACGACATAGTTTCGCAAACGCAGATGCTTAATGACATAGCAGCAAGGATAGACCAATTCAAAAAATACATGGCCGATGTCGAAAACGTGTACAACGAACGGGCAGGCACAATAAAGCAGGTAATGGATCGCATAAACGCATACGACGAGGAGCTCAACAGGATGCAAAGCAAGATAAACGAGGGCGCGGATTACATAGCCAAGTTCAGGGGCAAGGTCGAGCAGGAAATAGCAAGCATAAACGACAAGACCGCTCTGCTTGATTCTCTTACCAAGGGCACGGGTCTTGCAGACGCGCAAAAGCTTGTAGATGATATGAATGCAAAGCTCAGCCTGAGCAGGCAGGAGCTCGAAAGGTCGCGCGAAGCGTTCGAGAAGCAGCTAGAAGAAGAGCGCAGGCATTTCATAGAGCTTGATGAGGACATAAGGAAAGAAGCCAAGCTGCTGGAATCGTTTGTAGCTGAGCTGAAGAACCAGGTTGCAGACTATGCTTCAGAAATGTCCAACTACTCCAAGGAAGCCCAATCAATAAATAAGCAGGTAAATTCGGAAGCCAAGCGCCTTCTTGACGAAGCCGCAAAAGCAGAGCAGGAAGCGAAGGGCATATATGCCGCGGCGCAGAAAGACGCCAGCAGTTTGTCGGCCACGCTTGTAGACATAAAGAACAAGTTCCCAGAAATAGCAAAACTAGAAGACACGCTCACTGACATAAAGCGCGACATGGCTGACGCCGAGGCGGAGAAGGACATGCTTTCAAAAGAGCTTGCCGAAATGCAGCAGCAGCTCGAAGCGCTCAAGGCAATGGGCGAAGGCGAGCTCGGCAAAAAGTCAGAAACGCTCATCAACATGGAGCAGTCGCTTAAAAAAGTCACTGCGCGCTCGAGCAAGCTTGGCAAGAAGGTAAGCGGCATAAGCGACAAGACCAAGCGCCTTGGCAGCGGAGAGTGAACGGAGATGGTTGTGCATGGCTGAAGCCGATGAGAATGCGGGAAGCAGGGAAAAGGTCTACGCTTCTTACGACCTTGACGCGCACGGCTTGCCGGTGAAAGTGCAGATCTATGACAAGGGCGACTTTGTACCCATATACGAGGTCAGCGTGCCCGGGCTCGGCGAAGCAACGCGCATACTCCTTGTCTCGCTACGGCCTGAGCTGCTGTCGATGGTGCCCATAGACCCTACGCGCATAGAAGATAAGGAATACATGGACGAGCTTACAAACAAGTACATACAGTCTTCTTCAGTTCTTCTCGACAAGTACTTGCCTGCTATACAGCCTGCGCAGAAAAAGGTGCTCATTTCCTATATTCTCAACATGATGCTCGGCCTTGGCGACCTGGAATTGCCTATAGCAGATGACAACCTCGAGGAAATAGTAGTCAACAACTCAAAGGAGCCGCTGTGGGTTTTCCATAAGAAATACGGCTGGTGCAAAACAAACCTGGTAATAGAAAACGAAGAAACAATTTACGACCTTTCAGAGCAGATAGGCAGGCGCGTCGGCAGGCAGATAACCAATCTTTCGCCTCTCATGGATGCAGAGCTGCCAGACGGATCAAGAGTAAACGCGACGCTGTACCCTGTTTCGAACAAAGGCAACACGATAACCATAAGAAAGTTCGGGAAAAATCCCTGGACAATGCCCGCAATGATAGCAAACGGCACGCTCGCGCCGGAAATAGCGGCATTGGTGTGGCTGGGCATACAGAACGAAATAAGCTTGCTTATTTCAGGCGGCACAGCAAGCGGCAAGACAAGCTTCCTCAACGCGATGAGCATATTCATACCGATCAACAGGCGCGTAATATCGGTAGAGGAAACAAGGGAACTTACGCTGCCTTCGTTCCTTCAGTGGGTTCCGATGCTTACAAGGCAGCCCAACCCGGAAGGCAAAGGAGAAATAACGTTGTACGACCTGATGATAAACGCGCTGAGGCAGAGGCCCGATTTCCTGCTTGTCGGCGAAATAAGGACAAAGCAAGACGCCCAGACGCTGTTCGAGGCAATACACACCGGCCACGCAGTCTATGGAACTGTGCACGCCGACAACGCGCAAGACACCATAGTGCGTATGTCCAACCCGCCCATAGACACGCCCAAGATAATGCTCAACGCCTTCGGCGGCGTGGTGGTGCTGTTCAGGCACAGAAGGCTTGGCATAAGGCGCGTGCTGGAGTTTGCCGAGATGCTTAACAGCGGCGATACAAATGTAATATACCGCTGGGACATGCGCAACGACACATTCCCAAAAATTGCAGAAATGTCCAGGCTTGTTGACATGCTCTCGCTATACGGCGGCTACACGCAAAAAGAGCTCGCAGACGAAATAGACGAAAAGGCAAAGGTGCTTTCGTGGATGTCAAGCAACAGCATAACCGATGTGGACGCATGCGGCTACATAGTGTCTGCGTATTATGCCGACAAGGATCGAGTGATGAAGCTCGTTAACGACAAAGTGAAGTTTACACAAGACTTGCTTGACAAGCTAAAGGCTGGTGCGCTATGACCACTTACGAAGAAGCTGTGCAGTTTGTGAAAGAAGCGGAAGCAGCACCGAAACAAAGCAGCAGCTTCCTTATAAGCCCTGACGAGCTTGAAAAGGGCATTGAAGTAAGGGCTTTGAGCTATGCCGATGTGCTCAAAGCAGTGGGTTTTCCAAGGCCGGAAAGAGAGGAGGAGCGCGCTGCACAGCAGCAAGTTTCGCAAGCTCGGTATCAGCCGCAGCAGCCGCAGCCAGAGCCGCAGCCGCAGCCCGAAATCAAGCAAGCGCCTGTAACGAGCCCGCATGCCCAAGCCGCCAAGCAGGAGCCTGCCAAGGCGGCGCAGAAGCCCACAAAGCCGAGGGCAGCCGTGTTCAAGAACGAGCTCAGCCAGGCCGCAAGCAAGCTCGAAAGCGTCGCAGGCGCTGGCAACAGGCTTGAGGCCGCGGTAGCAAGCGCGCGCGAGCAGAAACAGCTAAAAGGGCTTGTCTTGCCTACGCTTTCGATCAACGACCAGATAAGCGACCTAGAAAAGATAGACGAAGGGCTGAAGGAGCGCGTTTTCGACGAAGAGCAGCTGAGGATAATAAAGCTCGAAGCCAACGGGCTCGCGCGGCTGATAGCCGAAGGCAAGCAGCCCGCGGCGCCTATGGACTTGGCAGAACTAAGGAACGCGCTTCTGAAAGAGGTGCTTGACGGAGTGGGTGCTTATGCTGTTTAAGAAGAAGCAGCAGCCGCAGGCAGCGCAAAGCCCTATAGTAGGCTACACCAAGAGCAAGCGATTCCTGTTTTTCAAGATAAGGTCAAAGCCTATTTACGCAAACGCGCAAAAGCCCAAGCAGGGCATAACGGGCATGACAGGCACATCAGGCATAGGCATGGCCAAGCCTGTGAAGCAGGCAAGGCAATTCAGCGTATTTCATAAAAAGGTAAGCAGCATCACGCAAAGCATGCAACAGCCCGCAACAGGCGCGGCGGCGCGCGCCGCCGCTGCAGCTGCGCAGAAGCCGCCTTCAAGCCTGCAAAAATACATAGCCAAGACGGTGCTGAAGCACAAGGAACTTGATGCAGCCCTCAAAGAAATAGGCGCAAAGGAAAGCACTTATGAGTTCGTAAAGCGAATGCTCATAAACACAATAATAGTCACTGTTGTCATCACTGTTGCAATAGCTGCAATGCTGTTGCACTTTGGGTTGGGCATAACAGGCATAATCTTAAGCGCGGTGCTAGGTTATGCCGTGTATATGTCTCTGTTCCAGCGCTTCCTGCAGTTCCCGATGCAGAAAAGCAAGCAGCAGGGCAAGGGAGTTGAGCGTGACATACTTTTTGCCGCAAGGGATTTGGTAGTCAGCCTGCGCTCTGGCATGCCGCTTTTCAACGCTATAACCGCAGTGAGCACGGGCTACGGCGACGCAAGCAAAGAGTTTGCGAAGATAGTGGAGCTTGTGCAGCTGGGCATGCCAATAGAACAGGCCATAGACACGGCAAGCAACGAAAGCCAGTCAAAGACCTTCAAGCGAATAATGCTGCAGGCGAGCGTCAGCATAAAGGCTGGCGCTGACGTCGCAGGCGCGCTTCAAGGGGTAGTTGAAGACGTTACGCAGGAGCGCGTCATAGAACTTAGAAGATACGGCCAGAGGCTCAATGCCCTTGCCATGTTCTATATGCTTTTCGGGGTTATATTTCCAAGCATGGGCATAGCAGTTGCAGCAATACTCACTACCTTCATAAACATATTTTCAGTAACGCCCACGCTTTTGCTCTTTGCGCTTGTAGGCATATTCTTCCTGCAAATCATATTTCTAAACGTAATGAGGTCTTCAAGGCCCGTGTTCACTATGTGATCCAATGCAGATACAATTCGAGCGGCTGGTTTCGAGGCGCGTCGCCGTGCTGGTTGCGCGCGAGCTCATGCTTGCCGGCGTAAAGACGCCTTTGGAAAAGTTCCTCAGGCAGGTCATAATTGCAAGCATTGCACTTTTGGTACTGGTGCCATTCGCGCTTTTCCTGTTTCTAAAAGTCAACGTGCTGCTGTCTGCGCTTGGCGGGCTAATAGCCGCGGCCGTGCCTTCGGTAATCGTGTACGCGCTGCTGGAAACAAAGATAGAGCAACGCAAGACGTTTGTCGAAAGCATACTGCCAGACTTTCTGCAAATAGCCGCAGCTAACATAAGGAGCGGCATAGCAATAGACAAGGCTCTGGTGGTGGCTGCAAGGCCCGAATTTCAATATTTCAGCGACAGCATCAGGGAAATAGACAAGGAGCTGTATGCTGGCATGACGCTGCAGCAGGCGCTTTACGACCTGGCTTCGCGCTATAGGTCAACGCAGCTGCAACACACAATACGCATGATTATAGAAGGCGTGCAGTACGGCGGAGGCATGACAGACCTGCTCAACCAGATAGCAAAGGACACGCGTGCCCAGCAGACAATCCAGAAGGAAATATCGGGCCAATTGTTCCTCTACACTATATTCATAGCATTTGCAGCGCTAATAGGCGCGCCAGTGCTCTACGGGCTCACGAGCCAGATGATTTACGTCACAGATACGGTGTGGGCAGGCATACTTAAGTCCAATCCAGGCGGCCTGCCTACTGTGGGCGTTTCCTTCCTAAGGCCAAGCCCGCCAAAGATAACGATAGCCATGTACCACAACTTCGCCATAGCGGCGGTGCTTATGATAACAGGCTTCGCTGCCTTCATAGTCAGCGCCATTTCTACGGGATCTATTTTCAAAGGCATAAGGTACTTGCCTCTATTCCTGCTCATAGGCATTGGCGTATTCCTGATTACGGCTCTGGTAATAGGCGGCATGTTCGCATC
>JBMFTS010000032.1:0-8586 GCA_049966915.1 Candidatus Micrarchaeia archaeon | reverse complement strand
CTACCAATAGGGCGCCTGCCAATACAGCAATTCTTTTCACGCTGAGTCTATTCATTCTATCACTTTACTGGAGAATACATGAATCACAAAGTATTTAAATATTTCTAGAAAGTTGCGCAGTATAGTAGTGAAAATTAGACTTGCGCAGTAGTGCGGTTCTGCAATGCACGAAGCCATTCGACGAGAAGCAAATTTGCATGTTTGGAGACTTGAATGCAAGGCGCGCTTGCTGTTTGCCGGCGCTTGGCGAAAGCACGCAGGTTTCTGGCAATTGCAAATGCCTCTGACAATGCCTGCGAACGCGCAGCGCCGCGTCGAAGCTAACCGATAAGCATCAAATCCGATTGCGTTTTCCGCTAGGAATTTTTTCTTTTCCGCAGGGATTACTTGCTTGCAGCGATATTGCTTTCGCATTGGAAGCTGACATAGAGTGCGGCATATTACCTTTGAGAACGACTTGATCCTTGTGCGCTGAGCTGCTTGCTAGAATGCTCAGGCACAGCAGCACTGTGCTGCGTTGGCCAAGATAGTGCTTCAACAAGGAACATGGCAGGTAAACAAATATAAACATATTAATGTATATATTAAGGAGTTTGATGAAGGCCAACGGCTTATTGCTTGCGCTTGCTGCTCTTGCCCTGCTCCTCCTTGCCAACTCGAAGCTCGATACGCAGAACCTGTTTATGATTATTCCTCATCCTGGTGGCAGTGGCGTAATCACAAGCACGGGCAGCACCACAATCCCTCAAACAACCATATGCAGGTTGCCGCCTGGAAACGCAATATGCATTGACAGCTGCACAAACAAGCAGCCAGGACAAACCTGCAATTACGTGGCAACATACAACGCACTGCAAACTGCAGAAACAGGAGGCAGCGTAAGCTGCTCAGACTACCAAAGCATATCTACAAGTTATGTGCCAAACCAATATTCGCTTATCGGCAACACGAGGCAGATTTCGGAGTTTTCCCCGGCGAATGCGGTGAACAGCAGCAATGTGCATTCAGCAACAAACCTGCTCATATGCCCGCTAAACGCGCAGCAATACAGCAATCCGACAAGCCAAACATACTTTTACCCTGACAGCTGCCAATACCCGTATGTTGCCGGAGACGCGTGCAGCTCAACAGCCACGGTGCTGGAAACCTCGGCAAACCTGCCGCTGCACATAAGCTGGACAGACACGCAAGCCGCAGGCGCTACAGTAGGCGGCATGCAGATAGGAAACGCCGGCGAAGGTGTGGCAAGCGTCTTGTCGATGTCACCCATGATACTAAGCAATGGCGAAGACTACATATCCAACGGTTATTCGTCGCAGTCTTACATATTCCAGCAAGTGCCTTCTGTTGCGCAACATGCAATATGGAACTGGTCTGCCGTATTTGTTAACTTTGCAAACGCGAATGTGCCGAATAGAGTGACAGTAAACCTTGTGCCGCAATACGTCACCACATACGAATATACGTCTGCTTTCGGATTCTCGCAACAAGACGCGAATGACCAGCAAACCAAGGCGCAGTTTGCAAGCACCACAGGCGCGGCTGGCGCTGGCAACGGGTTCCAGGGTTACAGACCGATCGGCGTGACTACTACTCTTTCCACCTCGATATCGACAAGCGTTTCGACTACTGCAACAACAATCGCTACAGTTTCCACGACCTCGACCTCGACAACCTCCACCTCGACTTCTACAAGCACCTCGACAACAATACCGCCGATAAGCGCGTACATATGCACATACCAATACCCGTACACGGCAACACTGAACCTTCAGAGCATACAAAACACATACATACCGTACAACGAGGTAACTGGCACTGCTCCGGCGCAAGGGTCTGCGCAACCAGTCCTGCAAACTAACACATTTGACGCGACTGTGCTGCCGTATTTCCTGTTTGACTACGCTTTGCCTTCGCCCTACGGCGCAGTGCTGCAAAACAGCTATGACATATTCAGCCCGTGGAACTATTACACGCCGTCAAACAGCGAGGAGCCGTTTCCGATAGACACGCCAAGCAGGTTTTATGTAAACTACAACAACGTGCTCGTGTCGACGCCCAGCAACAGCATAATAAACATCAACGATTTCGGCAACGCATTCAGCGCCATAAGCAGCGCGCTCTCGAACGGCCAAAAGAGCATAGGCGGCATGGGCGCGCTCAACGCAGTG
The DNA here is from genome assembly GCA_049966915.1 of Candidatus Micrarchaeia archaeon. Lineage (GTDB taxonomy): Archaea > Micrarchaeota > Micrarchaeia > Micrarchaeales > CABMGC01 > JAGDXZ01. The sequence continues at coordinate 6,415 of JBMFTS010000032.1, read as the reverse complement.
CTAGAGCACATCGGCATGAAAAGCCCTTATGTTGCAAACCCAATAGCAGTGGCTGCGATACCAAACGACTATGTGTTCGTGCTCAACTACAGCAGCAGCGCAGGAGCGTATTTCATCACAGTGCTTAGGCTCATACCAAAAGGCTATTACAACACAAGCAGCTACGCGCCTACAAGCGTGCCAAGCACGAGCAGCAGCAGCTACAGCGACGCAGAGCAGGAGTGGAACAGCGAATGGAGCGCGTACTGGGCAAACGTGATAGCGATACAAAACGAAACCACATACGTAGTTGCGAGCTACAACATAAACAACCAGGTAGAACCTTATCTGAACGGCGGCGACTTTGTGCCCATGAACATCACTGCAAACTATGCTGGCGACGTATTCGTAACTGGCGAAGCCCAAAACACCGGCACACCGCCAGGGCTAATAGTCGGCTTCTTAGGCGCGACAGGCGGCAACCCAGAAATAATAACTTCCAAAGGCATGCAAACTGTTCTCCCGGAGATAGCTGCCGCGCCGACCGGCGACGTGCTCTTCGCCGCAACGCCAAAAAAGGGCAAAATATACGCATTCAACTATACGAGCACAGGCATACAGCCTTCGCCAAACGGCAACATAAGCATGTCGTTCAGCACAACAAGCCCGTTTGGCCAAAAGGTGCTTCTCAACATAACGCAGTATCTTTACAACGGCGGGCTTTACGGCGTCGCGTTCAACGGCAACAACGGCGTGGCCAATGTTCTTGCAAGCGGCTTCAAGGCGAGCACCGAATTTGACAGGAGCAGCTTCCACCACCCGCTTGGCATACAAGACGTCAACGGCTATTTGTATGTGCTTGACGAATGGACTGGCGGGCTTGGCAGCAACACAGTAAGCTATGGCATATTTGGAGGATTGCCAAGGCCGTATGCAAGGTACAACATTTTGCTGCTAAGGGTAATAAACTCCACAGGCTACAACGTGCCCATAAATCCAACACATTTCAACGACATGTGGACAGCAACAAACTGCAGCGCGGTAAACAGCGCAACAGGCGCTCTCGTGGACCTTAGCAGCAGCCAGTACTGGACTCGATCAGAAACGACGCCGCCTTCGGGCATAGGCTGCTCGCCAAGCGCGCAGTGCACGTTGCAGGCATCGCCCGTAAGCAGCAGGGCAGGCTTCCAGAGTTATGAATGGACGTGCGTTTCCAATACAGCCACTGCTTCCAAAACGGCATACAGCCTTGCGGTAACAAGCAACTCCACTTTTGCGCCTTACGGCTGGCCCATATCGGCAAACATCACAATAGGCAAAACGCCATACACGTTCTGCTCAAGCGACTCCTGCACATACCATCCTGGCAATTTGCCAAGCACATATGACGGCGGCTACGCGCCCATAGGCCCAATGGTGCACGCATACTTCGGCGACACCACGCAGGGATTCGGCTGGCCCACAGTTGGCTTTTCGGTAAATTACAACGACACTGTGAACCTCCTGCTTAAAAAGACGCCTCAATCCTACGGCTTTTTCGGCTCAAGCGGCTTCGATTATCCTTATTACGACGAGCTTGTTGTTGCCACCAGGCTGAATGTGCAGAATTATACGAAATTCTTCGCTGGAAACCCGCCTTACACGTGCTACGTGGATGACAATTCATACATCGGCGCGTGCAAATACCTTGCAAGCGTTTCCTACATGAACCCGCCAGTGTACACTGTTTCCGACCCGTTCCGCTACGTCGAAAATGCGGGCTCCACTCAGCTCATAACATTTCTTGGCCTTCTTAATTCGGTCAGCGCCACGCAGGCCATAGGCGCCGGCTATTACAGCGCCGGACCGCCTTCGCTGCGCATACAATATACGAGCGTGCCGTATGGCCAAACCGACCTCATCTCTTCCACTGCAAGCAACAACGACAACATAGAGCTGCTCATAAATGGCAATGTCGTAGCCGAAAGCACTGGCACAGTGGCGTACACTATTTGCAACACGCAGGCGGCGTGCATAAGCCCCGGCAGCGTAAGCGTAGAAGCGCTTGACACCGACACTGGCAAGCAGACCACTAGCAGCATAACAATAACAAATGCGCCTTCGCTGAGCGTCGCTTCGCAATATCTTATTGAAAATCAAGAAACATCGAGCTGCCTGCCAGCGCCAGACATGGCGTCTGCAAGTACAAGCAGCGGCCAGGTGACAATAAGCCTGCAGCAAGGAGGCGGCACAATCGCAAGCAACACCATGACCGGATCAGCAAGCCTCGACCTGGCGAGCATATGCTCGCAGGATCAACTGAGCCCTGGCGAATACACGCTAGCCGCAACGAGCAACGGCAATTCGGCGAGCGAAACCATATACATAGGCACTACGCAAACGCAAACGCCAAATGCAGGGACTGTGCTCAGCACAGGCATAAACGGCAAGCTGCTAGTTCCTTATTCCTATTCGTATACGCTCAACCAGCAGTGGGGAGACAGCCAAGTTGTAAGCGTAACAACTGTAAACACGCTTACCGGCAAAGAAACGACTACGCCCAGCAGCAGTTGCGACCCGCCTGATTACCTTGGCGAGTTTGTTGCTTCAGGAGGCTCTCCGCCTTCCTTCAGCACGCAGCAGAATCACGAAACCGTGTTTTCATACGCTCTGGTAAACGCGCATTCAAACCAGCTCCAGACGGTGGTTGAAAACGCGGGCACATACCTCAAAAACGCCTACAGCGGCGGCCTTTACGTGCCAAACTTGAAAGATTCGATAATGCCTCCGAACCTGTTCTACTACATAGAGAACAACAGGCTTTTCGGCTATGTCAGCGCGAACGTGACAGAATGCACAAACGCGCAAAGCGCGAGCGGCATGCCTGAAGAAGATTGCAGCCAAAACACGCAGCAGCAAGTAAACTACACGCAGCAGCTCGAATACAGCATTTTGCAATACGAGCAACAATACGGAACGCCAGGCTCAACAACCCAATACACTGCGCCGGCATACGAAATAATAGAGCCGTCAGGCTTGCAGAATACGGGCAGCGGAGCGCCCATAGGCTATGTTCCAAATCCGGGAATCACCGAGGTGCCGCTTTTCAACTTCTACCAGTATGTTACGTACATGAGCAAGCTTACGCTGAACCTCAGCTACGCCAACCTCGGCTTCAGAATGTTCACCTTCTTGTTCAACGACAGACTAAACAACACCATAGCCGCGCCGGTGCCATTAGACATAGCCAAAACCACGTTGATAAGCATAAATGCAACGCCAATAGTGAGCACATCCAACTACAACAAAACGACGATAGAAGTGCAGGGCACTGCATACGCGCCTAGCTCAGCTTTGGGCGGCACGCCAGAGCCGCTGAGCGACCAAGACATCTACCTTTACTACGACAGGGACATAAACTTCATAGGCTACAACGCCGTTCTTGACCCTGCCAACGCGATACTTTGCTCTTATGGCGCCAACACGCTGAGCATAAACGGCCAGAGCGCGGCAAGCAGCGCAAATCCTAACTGCATTATGTCAAACCCAGATTGGTACGGGCTCACTGCAAACGCAAACACCGAAACCTACGCGCCGGCATACAATGCCCTTGGCGAGTGCAATCCGCCGCCAAGCAGCATGCTTGCACAGAACTATATGTCATGCAACATATATTCTGGCACGGCTTGCCCCAGCACAGGCTCTGGCGCAACACAGTACTGCGTGCCCATATATCCGAATGGCACAGGCATATGCACGTCGCAGCTCGGCTTGTTCGCGATAGCCAAGACAAACTCGCAAGGCCAATTCAGCGCCAACGTCGTGGCGTGCGGCGGCGGTGCCTCGCTGGGCAACGGCGAGATCATAGCAAAATACTATGGAACGCCTATGCAGCCGCTCGAGGCGAAGCTTGTGCCTCTTGCGCTAGAAGCGAACGACATAAACCTTGCCGCGCCATATTCCGGAGCCATCACCTCCAACGAGTTGAATTACTTCGACGCGCCAAATGAAACCTATGCGAACGTGCAGATAGGCGAGTACTATCTGAGCTTCGGAAGCGTAAGCGCCATTGCGCTAATCGCCATTGCGGCGGCAGCCGCTGCGATAATCGCTAAAAGGCAGAAGCAGTAGCGGCATAGCGCCGCGGCTTCAGCACCTGCCTAACATCATATTTATATATGGGAAAATGCATAATATTACTGTGGGCGCTATGCTGGGCGTTGTGCTGTTTGTGAGCGTGCTGCTCTCGTTCGGCGCAGTGAACGCGCTCATACCCATAATGATAATAATCATATTGATAGCAGCGGCTGCAGGGCTTATGCGCGGCTACGACCTATTTGCCATATTCGGCATAAGCACGCTTGTAGGAGCGGGCAGCATGACTAAAAAGGGCTCTGTGCTTGGCAGGTCGCCGTACATGGCCTTTTCGAAAAACTTGAACCTTGGCGGCAGGGTTCCGGGCGTGGGAGCCAAGTTCGCAAAGGCGGCAAAGGCACGCAGAATTGACAATGTGAACAAGCAGCAGCTTAGGCAAAACCTAAACAATCCGGTAAATGTAAAGCGGCTTGAGCAGCAGCACAAGCAGGAGTTTGCTGCAAACACGGAGAAAATAAACAGCATAAAAAACATGAAAACAGCAGCAAAAAGCCAAATTCTAAACCCAGGGCAGATTTTAAAAGGAGTCATAATTGGAAACGCAGCAGGAGCAAATACAGGCAGGGTGCGCTTAATAAGGGATCAGGTTAAATACAGGGTAATGACAAGCAAAGCAAGCATAACCGGCAATTCCCCACTGGCTGTTTGGCAGAAAAATTTGAGAGGAGTGAAGCCCGAGGAAAAGGCGAAGGAAGGCAAAAACAGCAACCTAGACATGCTTGCCGCGCTTACGGCTACAGGGTACGCAGCCACAAAGCCGGAAGACATCTTGAAGAACGCCAGCGCAAAAAAAACCGAAACAGAAAACAAATTGAAAAAGTATACTGATGCCGTGGATAATTATAATAAAGTTTTGCGTAGGTTTACAGAGCGATTGCGTCATCCAAAAGAAGTAAGACAAAATCTCAATTATCTTAAAGAAGTAGTAGGAAGCGCCAAAGAAATAAGAAAAAAGGCCGAAGAAGTAATAGGAAAGACCGAATCTCGCACAAATGTGGGGACCGAATTAAACGAACTTCGCATAAATGCGGAAACAGAATTGAAGAAGGCGGAGAGCCTCCGCTCAATTCAACAAGATTTTGCTGCTGGCAAACTTACCAGTGATCAACTGTACGACCGGATAAGGGGCTATTCCAGCCAGACAAGAATGGCAAAGTACGCCGCTCTGGGCGTTGCGGCGGGGTTGGCAGGGCTTGTCACCGGCGATTTCGGCAAAGCCAAGGCACAGTTTGCCAATTTGAATGAGGAATGGAACTACTCGCCAAGATTCACAAATGTCGTGTCTGCGCTGGTTCACAAAGGCCCTGCCGGCGCGTATGAGCAGATAAAAACAGAAATGGCAAAGCGGGCAGAATTGACGTTTGACACTCAAAACCAAGAGGCGCTGGTTATTAAAAAACCAGAAGAAAAAGAGCCAAAGGTGCCAAACCAAGAAGAACTGTGGGCAAATTACTTTGCAAACATTCAAAATCCGGCTACGTTTAAGAGCAAGAAAAAATGACAAGATTGGAAAACCTTACAAAATGCTTAGCAGAAAGCCCACGATTTGAATCGCGGGATGAATGCGAAACGCATAAATTTATTAATTGTAACTAAATATATAGTATGGTAGTGAAGTAAATGAAGCTAACTCAGGTTGTAAAGGTGGAGGGCGATTATGAAATATTGGACAATCTCGCAAAAATAACCAACGGATTGTATAATTCTGCGCTGTATGAAAGCACGCAAAGATACAAGAAAGAGAAAAAATTCTACTTCTATTATGACCTCTGCAATATCCTAAAGGACAACGTGCTGTATGCATTGCTGCCTTCCCAGACGGCGCAGGCAGTATTGCAGAAAGTCGAAGGTGCAATAAAGTCATTCCTTAAACTCCGCAGAAACAATGCAAATGCAAAATATCCAAGATACCACAAGAAGAACACGGCATGGGTAATACCCTTCAAATCCCAGCAGATAAAGATTGATGGAAACATCTTGGCGGTTCCGATGTCGATGAAGTACAGAGAAGAAAAAGGTTTGTCCTGCCTTGAACTTAAAATCCCAAATCTGCGATACAACGGGATTGTAAAATACATCGAATTGTATAAAACTGACAAATGGTATGCATCGATAGTGATCGATGTAAAGGAGCAGCAGGAATCGGTACCAAATGGCAATCTATACATAGACCTTGGAGTGAAAAATCTTGCGACTGTTTTCGATGGCAAGAAGGTTGCAATCTATTCTGGTGGAAAAGTCAATGCTATAAACAGGTACAGAAACAAAAAGAATGCTGAACAGCAGGCTGTCCTTTCAACAA
>JBMFTS010000031.1:0-8817 GCA_049966915.1 Candidatus Micrarchaeia archaeon | reverse complement strand
ATTGCCCAGCCGTAGGTCATTAGGTACTCCATCGCGCTTTGCGCTTTTGCTGCGCTTTGCGCTCTGTGAAAATTGCGCGCGAAAATGCTTGCATAATCTGCATTGCGCTCTGGGCTTCTTTCTTTTCTGTTTGCTTTTTTCAGCAAGACATTTTGCCTGGCCATTACGTCATACAAACTACATTGAAAAACTTAAAAAAATACTTGTATTTCGCTTTCGCAAGCTGAAGCGCGAACATGTTATTAATTTAACAGGCATATTGTATTTTATGGAAGAAAACGCAACCGCAGGCAAGACCAATCCGGACAAAGCAAGCACTGCCTCTTCTTACAACGCGTTTATAGCAGGCGTGCTTTCCAAGAAAAACATGGTAAAAGCCAATCTTGAGAAAGTTAAGCACAAAGTCGGCGTATACAGCGCGAAAGGCGGGGTCGGCAAGACGACAATCGCAATAAACCTGGCATATGCGCTCAAGGAGTTAGGCTACAAAGTGGGCATACTCGATGCGGACGTCGACACGCCCAACGTGGCCGTTTTCCTAGGAATTAGCGAAAAGGCGGAAGGCGCTTATCCGCTCAAGCCCTTAGAAAAAGATGGCATAAAAATAATTTCGACGACTATGTTCACCGACGACGCGGCAAGGCCGATAATATGGAGGGGGCCGCTGATAGCAAAAATGGTGGAAGACTTCATGGAGAACACGGCGTGGGGCGAGCTTGACTATCTCGTAATAGACCTGCCGCCAGGCACGAGCGACGCGCCGCTGAGTGTAATGCAGCTGCTCGAGCTTGACGGATTCGTGCTTGTGACTACCCCGCAGCACATAGCAGCGCTTAATGCCATAAGGTCTGGGCGCATGGCAAGGCGCCTTGGCGTGGGCATACTTGGCGTTGTAGAAAACATGTCAAGCGGAACGCCGGCAGGCGCAAAGGAAGTGGCAGACGCGCTTGGCGTAAACGTACTTGGAACTGTGAAAACAAACAGCAAGTTCGACGAGCTGAGTGATTCTGGAAAAGTGCCTGTCGAAGAGGACAAGGAAATAAGGCAAGAATTTATAAGTATAGCAAGCAAACTAATAAAATAAGCAAAGAATTTTTGCTGGGGGATCTGGTGCCTGAGTCTTTTGCAGACCTGTTCAAGGAGTCTGAAATTTTTGCCAACAGAGAAGTGCTCTCGCCGCACTATGTGCCAGACACGCTTCTTTTCCGCGGCGAGCAAATCGAAGCCATAGAGCGCGCAATAGCGCCTTCTCTCAAGGGTGAGCGGGGCCGGAATCTTTTCATTTACGGAAGAACCGGCACGGGCAAGACCTCCTGCGTGAAGCATGTGATAAACGAGATAGAAAAATTGCCAAGCATAAAGGCGAAAATCTCTTACATAAACTGCAGGATATACAATTCCAGGTTCAGGGTGCTGAGCAAGATAGTAAGCGACCACCTGCCGTTCTACGCTAAGCGCGGATATGGCGTTGCCGAGATATACGAGAAGATAGTGAGCTGGATAGAAGAAGACGGCAAGGTGCTCGTAGTGGTGCTTGACGAGATAGACGTCGTGAAGGATTTGGACGATCTTATTTACACGCTGGCAAGAGCAAACAGCGACATAAGGCAGGGCGGCGTAACGATAGTGGGCATATCGAACAAGCTTACTTTCAAGGACAACCTCGACCCCCGCAGCCTCTCTTCGCTTTACGAGAACGAAATTGTATTTCCGCCTTACAATGCCAACGAGCTTGTTGCAATATTGAAGGACAGAGCCTCGAAAGGGTTCAAGCCTGGCAAAATAGATGAAGAAAGCATAAACCTTGCCGCTGCGATAGCTGCAAAGGAGAGCGGCGACGCGAGGCTATCGCTAGAGATAATCTCGAAGGCCGGCGAGATAGCAGAAGCGAAGAAGGCGGGGCAGGTGACTGTTAAAGAAATAGCAGAAGCAGAAAAAGACGCGGAAGAGGAAATAGCATACGAAGCCGTGTCTACGCTGCCTGAGCACCAGAGGCTGCTGCTTTATGCCATAGCGCTGCTTGCAGAGCACGGAACCAGGTTCAAAAAGCTCGCCGACGGCAATGACTCGTATTTGTTCAGCGGCGAGATATACAACAAGTATGTAGACGTTACAAAGGCGCTCAAAAAGGAATGCAAGAGCACAAGGTGGTACAGAAAGTATCTTGCTGACTTGGAACTGCAGGGGCTAATAACCACTTTCGAGTCCGGAAAGGGCATACGCGGTCACACGAAGCTGGTAAAGCTGCTGTTTGCGCCTGAAAAGATAAAGGAAACGATAGAGAAAAGCCTGTTTGTGGAAGAAAGGAAAGTCGCGAGCCGCGCAGATGCCGGCGAGGAGCAGGAAAAAGCAGGCGATGACGGGACGCAAGGCCAAGGTAGCGTTTGATGCCTTTTTTCGACGCATCTTACCTGAAAATAGACGACGACATAGCAAGAGCACTGGGCTTCAGGCGCGTGTTTTGCGCTGGAAGCGATTTTTACATGGGAAAAGGCCAAGGCAAGCTCATAGTTGATGCTGACGCCATCGGACAGGGCGCGCTCAAGGCGCTCATGGCTGGCAATGCCGTGGGCATAGCGTTCGGATTTGCGGCAAGGATTGAGGAAAAGGTGCTTGCTTATGCGGCTGCAGAGGAAAAGCTGGTGGTAATAGACGCTGGCAGCATTATGCGAAGCGCGCAAGCGCGTCAATCGCAAACCCTTGCCAAAGCGCATTGGCTATTCATGCACGCTAAGCGCGCCGGGGCGCGCATTGCGATAGCCACGCTGTCAAAAAACGGGTATGAGCTAAGGTCTGCAAAGCAGCTTATGTACTTGGCAAACGCCATAGGCGCCACCGAAGCCGAGGCAAAGCTGATGCTTGCAGAGATTGGCGAGGCGCTCAAATGATAATGAAAATCAAGCACAGGCACATGCTTGTAGCAGCCCTTGGCATTGACATGGCAAATGCCGAAAACGTGCGCGCACTGCTTGCCAGCATAAGGGCGTTCGTAGGCGTAGTTGCTTATGCGCTTGCGGCTCCTTCTGTCGTGAAAGTAATAAAAGGCTTTGGCAACAATGTTTTCATAATAAGGTGCACAAGAGGCTACGAAAACGACATAGCGCTTGCGCTCGCTTTCGTTTCTGAGGTTAACGGATCCGGCGCTGGCATGTGCACGCTCAAAACAAGCGGCACCATAAAAAGCCTCGAGAGGTTTGCAGAGGACGCGCATGCCATAGAAAAGCTGTGCGCGCTTGCCGGCAAGCCGCCGCAACAAAGCACAGCAAAGTGAGTATTTGCCAATTGCCCATCTACAGAAAAGCGCTGGCGCTTTGCAGGCGATTACAAAGCAAGATAGACAATGTGATAAAGAAGTAGGCCAGCACGCGTTTACACGCGCGCTGGCAAGGCGACCAGTTTCATACTTCCCCACTGTAGAGGATACGTACGAGAACCTGATACACTATATAGGTTCAGATTTAAAAAGTTTTCCATAAAAAGCCAAATTCCATAAAAGTGAAATAAATGAGGTTTTTCACTCTCGATGCGCCTGGAGTTATTTCGGCAATCGCACTCGGGCTTGCCGTTTTAATACTGGGCGGAGCGGCAGGACCCTATTTCCTGTTCGCGCTGCTTCTTTTTCTGGTGTTGTCTGCTGCGGTAACAGAACTAGGCAGGGTCAAAAAGCAGGGCATAGGCCAATACGAAAAATCTAGGGGCTGGAGAAACGTAGCTGCTAACGGCACGCCGGCGCTTGCCATAGCCGCAATCTATTTTGCAAACCTGAGCATTCATTTCGCCCCGTATTCGTTGCTTATAGTGGCATACGCTTCTAGCATAGCGGCCATAACGGCAGACAAGTTTGCGCATGAAATAGGGATAATGGACGGCACGCCGATAACGCTACTGACGATGAAAAAGGCGGCGAAAGGAACTTCTGGCGCAGTAACGGCACTGGGAACGCTTGCGGGACTTGGCGGAGCCCTGATAATAGGCGCGTCGGTGCTGCTAGTTTACAGCTCGCTTGCATACGCATTGATAATAATGCTTGCCGGCTTTTTGGGCAACGTCGTAGACACGCTGCTAGGCTATTTCGAGGAGCACGGCTTTGGAAATACGCACACATCAAACTTGGGCTGTGCCATAGCCGGGGCTCTCTTTGGGCTTTTTCTCGTGCTTGCAGTTTGATTTGATTTGAAACAAGAAAACGAGCGGGCCGCAAGAGCAAAGATCATCTGAATACTATCATGCCCATTAGTTCCTTATGCTTTTCCACAAAGTAGCTTATGTAGGAACAGCCAGGTATGACTTTTAGCTTCTTTTCCCTTGCGTAGCCAAAAGCGGCAGCAGCTAGCCGTTCAGCAATGCCTTTTCCGCGCTCCTCGTCGGGCACGAACGTATGGTATATGTTTATCTTGCCCTTTCCCGCGCGCTTGTACAACAGCACAGCTTCGCCGTGCGGCGTGCTTATGTAGAACTTGCCAGGTTTGTGCAGTATTTTATGCACTTCCATGTGCTTACTTGCAAGGCAAAAACATTTATTCATAACCCGCGCATGCAGCGCTTGCCGAACACTTGCCGCGAAACTAAGAGAAGCTGTTTATCTGCTTTATCTGCTCTGCGGTAAGCTTCTGGAAAATCGGAGCGAGACCTGAAAGCTCGAGTGCCTTGCCAGCTACGCCCTCTCCAAGCCGTGCAATCTTTGGCTCTGTCGAAAACAGGTTGCAGATTTTGCCGCTGGCGCTTGGCATGAACGGATACAGCAGTATGCCCACATCGTGAGCTATGCTTGCGCAAACAAGCAATACTTCTTTTGCTTCCTGCTGCTTGTTTTCTTTCAGCAGCCTCCATGGCTCCTTCGCGCTCATGTACTCGTTGCCTATTGCAGCCAGGCTTATAAGCGCGTGCAAAGCTTCGCGCATCTGAATTCTCTCAAAATAATCCAAGTAAGCCTGCTTTTCTAGATTTGCCTTGTCAAGCACTGCTTTGGCTTCGGCACTGAATGCGCCGATGCTTGGCACAGTGCTTTCGAAGTTAGATTTGAGCATTGTCAGTGTGCGGTGCAAGAAATTGCCCAAGACGTCGTTGAGCGAGACGTTTATCGCCTGCTGCAAAACCTCGATTGTAAAATCAGTATCGGCCGTTTCTGGCAATATTGAAGCAAGGGCAAAGCGCCAGTACTCTCCCGGCAGCGCCTGCAGCGCCTCCTCCAAATTCATGCCTATGTGCCTGCTTTTTGAAAATTTCTGCCCGTTCCACATAAGAAATTCGTATGCGTAGATTGTGCTTGGTAATGCATAGCCGAGATTGCTGCCGATCAGCATGGCCGGCCACATGAGCGTGTGCGGCTCTATGTTGTCCTTGCCCATGAACTGGACAAGGCGCGTGTCTTTGGAGAGCCAGTACTTTGCCGCCAAGTCGCCGTTGTATTCGTATGTAATGCCTATGTAGCCTATGAGCGCATCAAACCATACATAGAATACCTTGTCCTCGTAGCCTTTTTTAGGCACTGGAAACCCCCAGCTTGTTTCGCGCGTCACTTCCCTGCTTTTCAATCCCCTGGCTATGTAGCCAAGGCTGTTGTTCACGGCGTTTCTGCTCCAGTTGCCGCTTGCAGAAGCCCTTTCTATAAACGCCTTTATATCTTGTTGCATGCCCTGAAGGTCAAGCGCGAGGTTCTTGACCGACTTGAACGTTATGTCGCTCTTGCCGCATATGTTGCAATGGGGATTTATGAGCTCCTTGGGATTTAGCAGCCTGCCACACTTTTCGCACTGGTCCCCCCTGGCGTGCTCATAACCGCAATACGGACACGTGCCCTCTATGAACCTGTCTGGTATAAACCGCTTATCAACATTGCAATAAGGCTGCTCGCTCGACACCTCCACTAGTTTGCCGTTCTTGTCCAGAGCGTTGAATATGTCGTAAACGATTTTTTTGTTGGACTCTGTTCCTGTTCTGCCGTAATAAGTAAATGTGCAGCCGTATTTTTCTAAAACGCTTTTCATTCTTTCGTGGTTTTTATCGGCCAGCTGCTTCGGCGATACATTGCCTTTAAGCGCGGCTATTTCTATTGCTGAGCCGTGTTCGTCTGAGCCGCATATGAATATTGCGTCTTCGCCTTTCATAACGAGATATTTGTAGTAAATATCTGCCGGCAGTATGCTGCCTATGAGATTGCCAAGATGCACCATGTCCTGTATGTACGGCAACGCAGAAGTAACTATTTGCATGCAAGTAGTTTTGATTTGAAGCTTAAAATTGTTGCGCTGAATAGCAAAGAGCGCGCTAGTCTATTCTCAATATTCTTTCCAGGTCGGATCTGTCAAGTTCACGCAGAAGCTTCTCCAGATATTCTTGTGCCAGCTCCATTCCAAAGCACGCAGTATTAGTTTTCAATTCGTAAGTATTGCCAATCTCGATTAGCTCTCTTTTGAAAGTTGTTTGCTGTTGAGTCCTTACGTTAAAGTACTGTGCTTCTGCATAGACCCATTTTACGATTTCATCATATTTCTCTCCAGAAGAGTTTGCGCCGTCCGCAACTCCTATTAGCGAAACCATGCGTTCTTTTAGCCACGCCGTGTGTTCTTTAAGTGCGTCAAGCAGATCGTTCATTTTTTCTGCAGAATTTATTTTTGCTTCAAATTCGTCTAGCTCGGCCCTCTCTTCTGGATATGCGTGACCCTTAACGATTTCCAACGCCGACAGAACTTTCTGCTTTTTCTCCGTTGAGTTTATGACAGTATTTTGCATTTTGACCGGCATGCAATCAACAAGTAAACTGCGTTCCTGTTTTAAATACATTTGTACTGTTTTTGTTTTGCTGATATGGCGCGCGCTTATTTTTTTATGCGAATGCAAAAAGATAAAAGAATGAAAGCACAGCAATTATAAGATTCGATGGCAAAACTGCAGGCGGCTGTTGACTTTTTGATGTCTTACGGCATAGCGCTGATAATTGTTTCGATAGCAATAGCAGTCATTGTCAAGCTTGCCTTCCTTACCCCAACGCTTTCCACCTCGACATGCACGCCTGAACCTGGTTTTGCATGCCAATATTATGCCATAAACACAAGCGGCACGCTCACAATAAGCCTTGCGCAAGACATAGGCTCTGCAATAAGCGTACACGGCATAGCTTGTTCGACGTCGGCCAACAACACAGGCAATAAGCCGATGTTCGGCAACATTTATGTCACAAACTCGATAGCGTATTATCCGCCAAGCAACTCGCCCGGAACAGGAATAGTTGTTTATAGCGGCGAAGCATATACGTTTAATGTAAATTGCTATGGAGCAGGGGGCATAGCAAAAGGCAAGTTAGGCAATTCTTTCATAGGCTACCTGTGGCTAAACTATACGCTTCAGGGCTATGGCCAAATAACGCAGCAAATAGCTGCGATCGATCTTAGATATGCCTGATCGCAATCAAAATCACAGGCCTTACGCACGATCAAAGCCGCCTCACTGGAACGGCGGTGTCGGCAAGCAGCCGCTCGCTGTTCTTTGCAATTGCAGTAATGCGCATATTTAAAATGGCTTCGCTCACGTTGACGCTTTCTTTTATGCTTAGCACTATTGCGTCCTCGCCAATTGGAACGCGCTTTTCAGGCATGCCTACATAGTAAATTTCTTCCCATTCGGTAGGATAAGGAGCCTTATCCACGATTGCATGAACCCGGTTCTGATCAATTAAGCCGACATATTCTATCCCTGTAAGAACGCCGAATACGAAGTGCCTTTCGTAAACTGTACCGCATTTTTCAACATTGCCTTCCTTGACCTTTGCGGCGTACTCGAAAGGCTCAGTAGACGCGACAAGACCGTGCGGATATTCAATTTTTAAGGTGTTTTCCGTGCCCTGGCACACTAGTTTGACACTTAACAAAGTGCGACCATACTCTACGCTCTCCTCGACCAGCACATAATTGTCTGGAAGCTTCCTCCATACTTCTTTAAACCGATTAAGGTCTATGATGTGCGTTTGCTTTTTTGCTAGTTCTTTTGCCTGTTGAGCTGATATCATCTCGGACATGTTTCCACGCTACAAAGGTGTCCAGGCGCATTTATATTGATTTTGGCAATATCGTCATTTGCAGAAGTGCCGGCGCATCTGGCGTTTTACCTGACACTGCTGAGCTTCAGTCTTCTCAGCTCGTTTATTCTTATTGAAGACGACCCGCGTATAGGAAACCGCGCGACAAATACTTTGGCTCCGAAAAGTGTTTCTTTCTGGAAGCCGAACCTGAACTTTTTATTACCGGCAAATTTTTCATAAGTAACCTTGCCCACAAAGCACACTATCCTTGGCCTTTTCTGCGCCAGTACTCGATACAGCCGTTTTATCCCTTCGGCTTCTTCGCCTCTTTCAAGCTGGGATACGTCGCGGGACGGCCTATTGATAAGGTTCACGAACCCAAACCCGTACTTTTCGAATTTTGTGTAATAAAATGTTTTTAGGCCTTCGTCGCTTCTTAGCACAGAGATAGGCTCTCGTATCAGGCCTGACTTCGCTAAATTGTACCAAAACGTCTTGTTGTTTGAGAACGGCACGCCTTTTGCATAGGAGCCGTAATGCGGATTTATGCCAACGAAAAGTATCTTTGGCTTATAAGGTATAAGATATTTGATCATTTCAACGCCCAGGCCATACTGCTATCTTGCTTTTGCAAAGTCCGCTTGCCCATTCTCTGTTATGCTTTGCATTTTACGTCGCACATATATTTATTGCGAATACGATTATATGCCTTTTGACATGCGCGTTATTTTCAATTACGGCAGTTTGTGTTCAAACGCAACCTAAGCTTGCAGGATTCAACGTTTGCCCGTTGACCGTGT
>JBMFTS010000030.1:0-9058 GCA_049966915.1 Candidatus Micrarchaeia archaeon | reverse complement strand
CTTTGTATTGTGGGTTTGCCGATGGCTGCCATTCTTGCAAGCATTGCTTCAAGTTGTATGCGTTCGTTTGCGCCTTCCACTATCTTGTAATTGCAGTCGCCTATTTCCTTTATCAGCTCGAGCTTTTGCTCATCGCTCGCCTGTATGTTGAGAGCTTCCCTGTAGCATTGAAGAAGTATGTCCTCGCCGCTCATGCCGTTCTCCAGCATAAGCGTGTCCAGCTCGCCCCTAGCCCTTGTAAAGTCGCCCGACAGCGCATAGCGCAGCATGCTTACAATTTCCTTGGGCCTAGCTCTTGAGGCTATGTCATAAACCTCTTTTTCTGTTATGTGCGCGTTCATTGCCGAAGCGCCCTGCAGCACGTTTGTGAGCTTGCGCAAGTCGCCCTCGCCCACGTAAATCAGCGCTTCGACCGCCTTATCATCTATTTGAAGGCCTTCGCCTTTCTCTATGCGCTTTATGTATGTTTTTACCTGCTCTTCGTTGAGCGGCCTAAATCTCAGCACAACGCACCTGCTTTGTATGGGCTCTATTATCTTGCTGGCGTAGTTGGCGCTGAATACGAAGCGCGTTGTTTCCGAGTACCTTTCCATAGTCCTGCGCAAGGCATGCTGGGCTTCGGGAGTGAGGGCGTCAGCTTCGTCAAGGAAAGCTATTTTTATCAGGCTTGATTGCAGAGGCATGGTTTTGGCGAACTCCTTTATCCTGCCTCGTATGACGTCTATGCCCCTTGCGTCGCTAGCGTTTGTCTCTAGGAAATACGATTGCATGTCGTTGCCGTAAAGTTCGTTTGCGAACGCTATTGCCGCGGTTGTTTTGCCAACCCCGGCAGGTCCTGAAAAAATCATATTGGGAAAGTTCTTTGTCTTTACGAAAGCCTTGAGCCTCTCCACTATTGCGCTCTGCCCTATTATCTCATCTAGGCGTTTGGGCCTGTATTTCTCTATCCACGGCAAATTAGAAAGCTCGTCCATGCAATCCTTTTTTCACAGTATTAATTTTCAGTAACTCCTTTATATGACATAAGGGCTTCGCCCTTATAAACCTTTTCGGAGTGCGCCGCCTTCGCCGACAAAGTAGTCGCAGTGCCAGTTGACTTGCTGAAAATCCTTGCCTGGTTTGCATTTGAATTCTATCATATATTAAATTTTGCGTGCAAAGTTTACACATGGAAAACGACAATAGCGACGAGGTCAACAGGCTCGCATACCTGCAGGCGGCATACACGCAGCAGTACGAGCTCATTTCGAACGAAATTGCGACGTACGTGCTTACGCGCGATTCCCTTATGAGAAGCGCGGAGCTTGCGGAGCGCATAGGCAGTGTTGAAAACGCAAATATACTCGCAGGCAACGGCAGCATAATGTTTGCTGCGAGCACCGCAAGCATAAAGCGCATGATGGTATATGTTGGCGCGGGCTACGTTGTAGAAAAGAGCATAGAAGAGACGAAAGCGTTCATTGAAAAACTCACAAAGGCAAACGAGGAGGCAATTCAGAAGCTTAGCGCTGAAAAGAACAAAATAGAAAGGACGCTTGCCGAAATAAGCTACGACCTCAACGCGCTGCAAGGCGGCGCACAGCAGTAGCGCAGGGTGCTGGCATGTTCGAAAACCTCAGGAAAAAATTTTCAGAATTTGCCAGCAGCATAATAAAGAAGGAGGAAAAGGAGGAAAAAGAGGAACAGAAGGAAGAGCAAAGAGAAGAACGAAAGGAGGAGCAAAATGAAGAACAAAGGGAAGAGGCCAAGGCCGAAGCAATTGAAAAGTCGCACGAGGAAGCCGTTGCTAAAGTAGCAGAGAAGCAGGAAAGGCGCGGGAAGCGCGCCGACATTTCCACAAGGACCAAAGTGGCAGGGACACTGCTTAGGAATGTAAAGCTTAGCTCTGCAGACATAGCGCCATTCATCGAAGAGCTTAAGATCGACCTGGTTAAATCAGACGTAAATTATGACGTTGCCGAGAAGATATCGGAAAGCCTTGAAAAGGAGCTCGTGGGCAAAGAGGTAAACATAAAAGAGGCAAGCAAGTCCATAAACGAGGAAATAAGGAAATCGCTCAGCAGCATTCTTTCAAAAAGCGCAGGCGCAGACATAATAGCGCAGATAAAGCAGCGCAGGGCAAGCGGCGAAACGCCTTACAAAATACTTTTTCTGGGCCCCAACGGTGCCGGCAAAACCACAACAATAGCAAAGTTTGCCTCGATGTTGAAGCAGAATGGCATAAGTTGCGTAATATCGGCAAGCGACACGTTCAGGGCAGCGGCCATAGAGCAAATAGGCATGCACGCAAGCAAGCTCGGCGTAGAAGTGGTAAAAGGGGCATACGGAGCAGATCCGGCAAGCGTGGCTTATGACGCGATAGCGCACGCAAAATCGCATGCGATAGACTGCGTGCTTATCGACACTGCTGGCAGGCAGGAAACCAACAAGAGCCTTGTCGAGGAGCTCAAGAAAATTGCGAGAGTCAACAAGCCGGACCTCGCGCTGTTCGTCGGCGAGAGCATAGCTGGCAACGCGCTTCTCAACCAGGTAAAGGAATTCAGCGAGGCGATAAAGATTGACGGCATAATCCTCACCAAGCTCGATTGCGACGCGAAGGGCGGCAATACGCTGTCAATATTGAGCGAGACTACGATACCGGTGATGTATTTTGGCACAGGCGAAGGCTACGACAAGCTGGTGCCTTACAATCCTGAAGCAGTGCTTTCGCAAATTTTGCCACAATGACGTTGCATAAGCGAAGCAAGCAAGCAAGGAAAGAAATAAAAACCACCAAAAACACAATAGTCAGGACACTATGGAAAAGCGCAGAATAGGCATAGACATAGATAACACTCTTGCAAACACCCAAGAACGCCTGCAGAAAGTAGTAAGCGAAAGAGGGCTCTCGCTTAACAAAGACACGTACGATCTTTCAGACGCATTGGGAATAAACAACAAAAAAGTGAACGAGCTCTTCAAGGAAGTCTGGAGTAAGCCGAATGACATAAAGCCCATGCCTGGCGCTGTGGAGACTGTGCAAGGCCTTCATGCCAAATTTGAAATAGTGATTGTGACAAGCAACCACCAGGCGGACGAAAGCACTCTAAAGAGCTGGCTCACGCAAAACAGCATCCCGTATGACGAATTTCACGTAGTGGCAAAGCCGCTCAAAAAGCCAGACTACGGCCTGTTCGTGCTCATCGAGGATTACGGTGAGGTGGCGCTCGAGCAAGTAAACAGGGGCGGGTTTGCAATACTTATAAGATGGCCTTACAACGAAGCCTATGCCGGTAAGAGCAAGCTGTTAAGCATGTGCACGTGGAACGAGGTAAGCGGCAAGGTGAAAGAAATGGAAATGGTTGCAAGGCAAAGCGAGCTGGCGCAGCTTGAGCGTCCTGCGCTTGGCAACAAGTTGCGTCTTGCGTAATTTTGCAATAATGACAGCTTCAAGAAAGTAAAGCTGCCTTCGCGTTTTGCTGCAACTCAGCGTGCCGCATTTCGCGCCCTGCCGCGCTTTTCCCGTTTAGCGTTGGGCCTTTTCATCACGTGGTACAACGCCGCTGCAATCGCCGCGGTTATGATTAGCATCACTACTGCCGAGGCATCCCGGTATGCGTTAAGCTTGTTGTAGGCCCGGTTTGCCGAAACCACAGCATATTGCGCGTATGTTGCGGCAAGGTAAGGCGACTCGTTCAGCGCCTTCCTAGCTTTGTCAAGGTATTTGTATGCTGTCGTGAGATTGGGCTGAAATATGAGATACGTGCTTTCGTTTATCTTGTACACGTACGCCGCGGCCTTGGCTATCGTGGCGTTTGCGCTGCTGCTGTTGATTGTGGTCGCGTTAAGCGCCTGGCCTCGCACAATGCGGCCAAGCGCCAAAACCAACACAAAAACAAAGGCTACTGCAAGCTGGCGACGCATCGGAACACTTACAGGTTGACGTCTATGTTAAGCTCTTTCTTGAGCTCCCTATACCTGTTTCTTATTGTAACTTCTGTAACGCCGGCCACTTCTGCCACTTCCTTCTGCGTTCTGCGCTCCCCTGCCAGCGCGCTTGCTATGTACACCGCTGCTGCGCATACGCCAGTCGGGCTTCTGCCGCTTACAAGGCCCTTCTTCATGGCGCGCTTCAGCAGTTCGTCTGCCTTTTCCTGCGCTTCGCCGCTTAGCTTCAGCGCAGCTACGTATCTGGGCACGTAGCTTACCGGATTCGTAAGAGGCACCTTGAGGTTTAGCTCGTGCACTATGATCCTGTAAGTTCTTCCTATCTCTTTCTTGGGCACGCCAGAAATTTGAGCTATTTCGTCCAGCGTTCTTGGCATGTCTGTCTGCCTGCATATGGTGTAAAGTGCCGCGTTCACCACCGTTTCTATGGGCCTGCCCCTTATCAAATTGTTCTTTACGCACTGCCTGTAAAGCAGCGCTGCGCTTTCGCGTATGTTGTCCGGCAAGCCGAGATAGCTTGCTACCCTGCTAAGCTCCGGAAGCGCAACCAGGTAGTTCCTTTCGCTAGAGCTTGCTATGCTGGCGCGTTTGTGCCATTTTCTTATTCTGTAAAGCTGCGCCTGCCTCTTCGAAGGCAGCTTGGCGCCGCGTATGTCTTTGTTGTACATGTCTATTTCGGTTACAAGACCCTTGTTTGGCTTCATGTACTTTATTGGCGCTCCGGTCCTTGCGCGCTCGTTTCTCTGATCTGCGTCGAACGCGCGCCATTCGGGCCCGTTGTCCACGACATTTGCCTCAAGCACCAGTCCGCAGTTGTTGCAGACGTACTCGCCCTTTTCTGCGTCGTATATTATATCGGTGCTGCCACAGCTCGGGCATACCCTTGGCCTTTCCTTTATCACTGTTCCTGAAGGCGTGTGGCTTATCGCTACCTGCTCCTGCTCTGCAGCACTGTGCTCCGCTGCGCCTGCGTGCGCCTGCTCAGGAAGCCTCCGGTTTCCTGCTTCTGACTCCTTATTCCTCTTTGCCTTTGTCCGTGTTTCTTTTTTTGCCATTTTATCACTTATTCTCGGTAAGCATAAGATAGCTTTAAAAAGTTTTCTAAAAACAAGCGATAAGATAATATATAAATAGATATTTAAACCTTTCGGTTATGTTTTGCCGCAGTTATCTGACTTGATTTTGCCATTTTTTTGCAGGTTTTCAGTGTTTTGTCATGCAAAAAAACCGCCGTTTTGCGCATCACTTTTATTAATACATTCGCACAATAACAATTTCATGGAAGACAAGTACGATCCGGCGTCTGAAGAGCAGAAAGCATTGGAGCTGTGGGAACGCGAGCGTCTGTTTGCATTTGACAAGTCTAGTGACAAACCCGTTTATTCCATAGACACGCCCCCACCGACGGTATCTGGCGATTTGCACATGGGTCATGTTTTTTCGTATTCTCAGGCAGAGTTCATTGCGCGCTACAAGCGCATGCGCGGCTACAATGTTTTTTACCCGTTCGGCCTGGACAACAACGGCCTGCCCACGGAGCTGCTCATGGAAAAGAAGTTCAACATAGTGGCAGAGGACATGGGCAGGGAAGAGTTCGTGGAGCTTGTGCAGAAGAACATCAAGGAATACAATGACAAGTACATTGCGCTTTTCAAGCGCCTCGGCCTGTCCATCGACTGGTCGCTGACTTATGAGACCGTGAGCAAGGACGTGCAGAAAATCTCGCAAAAGTCTTTCATAGAACTTTACAAGATGGGCAGGGTAGTCCGCAAGGAGTCACCTGTTCTTTACTGCCCCAAGTGCAAAACTGTTGTTTCGCAAATGGAACTCGAAGACAAGCCGCTGAAAAGCAAGCTAGTTTATATCAGGTTCGGCGGCGGCATAGTAATAGCAACGACAAGGCCGGAGCTATTGCCGGCGTGTGTTGGCATTTTCGTTAATCCGAATGACAAGCGCTATTCCTATCTGGTCGGCAAGCAGATCAAGCTGCCGCTCATAGATCGCGAGGTAAAGGTATACGCGGACGAAAGCATAAGGCCTGATTTTGGCACAGGCGCCGAGATGTGCTGCACATTCGGCGACCAGAACGATATAGCGCTTTACAAGGCATACGGGCTAGAGCTCAGGCTCATAATAGACGACCACGGCAAGCTTACGGCAGATCCGTACAAAGGGCTCAGCATAAAGGAAGCCAGGGCGAAGATAGTGGAGGACCTCAAGGCGGCAGGGCTCGTGGTGAAAGAGGAAGAAATAGAGCACTCGGTGAACGTGCACGAGAGATGTGGCACGGAGATAGAATATTTGATGAAAGAGCAGTGGTACATAACATATCTCGATTTAAAGGACAAGCTCATAGAACAGGGCAGGAAGGTAAGTTGGCATCCGGAGTATATGCGCGTAAGGTACGAGAACTGGGTAAACGGCCTGAAGTGGGACTGGTGCATATCCAGGCAAAGATACTTCGGCGTGTATTTTCCGGTGTGGTACTGCAAGAAGTGCGGCAGGCCTAAGCTCGCCGAGGAGCAGGACTTGCCTGTAAATCCTTTCGTAGACAAGCCAAAGACGAAATGCGAGTGCGGCTCAGAAGAGTTCGTGCCAGAAACTGACATAATGGATACCTGGGCCACTTCCTCGCTTACGCCGCTGATAAACGCCAGGTGGGGCCTTGACGACGCGTATCTTGACAAGATTTACCCGATGAGCCTTCGCGCTAACGCCTACGAGATAATATCCTTCTGGGACTTCACAACAATAGTGAAGTCGCTGCTTCATACCAACAACATTCCGTGGGAAAACCTTATGATATCTGGGCAGGGACTTGATCCCCACGGCAAGCCCATGCACAAGTCGAAGGGCAACATCGTGGATCCTAATGTGTACATAAGCAAATACGGCGCCGATCCTGTAAGGTACTGGGCAAGTTCATCGGTGCTTGGCGAGGACAATTCATTCCAGGAAAAGGAAGTGATAGCGGGTTCAAGGCTGGTGAACAAGCTCTGGAACCTTGCAAAATTCATAAGCAAAACGTGCAACGATTACGTAGTGGAAAAGCCGTCTTCGCCGATAGACAACTACATTTTGTCCAGGCTTAACAACACGGTGGAAAAGGCCACCGACTATTTCGAAGCTTATGATTATTTCAAAGCCAGGAACGCGGCCGAGGAATTTTTCTGGGACTTCGCCAACAACTATCTGGAGTTTGTCAAGAAGAGGGTTTACGCAAGCGACAACGCAGCAAAATACGTGCTAAATACCGTGTTTATAAACGTTCTGAAGCTTCTTGCGCCGTTCGTTCCGTTTGTAGCGGAGCGCATATTCCAGGAAATTTACGCCGGCGTGCTCGGCGACAAGTCGATACACGTCTCGAAATGGCCAACCCCCGATGTGCCTTTCAGCGAGGATCTTGCCAAGGAAGGCGGAAAGGCATATGCTGCAATAATATTTGTAAGGCAGTGGAAACACGACAACAAGATGGCCTTGAATGCTCCTTTGAGCAGGGTCGCAGTTTCCGGATTGGGCGCTGCCGCGCTCTCCGACTTGCAGGGCGCGATGAACGTGCAGAGCGCGGAGCAGGGCGAGGCGGCAACGGAGCTCGAGGGCATTGGCGTAAAAATATCAATATTCAAGTAGCAAGCGAAGCCGCTAGCGCAATTTGTATAAATCTAAACATTTACACGTGATTATGTATAGGGTCCCCAGAGTTGTCGGGGTGCAAGCCTGGCAAAGCTGGGCTAAAGACGAATTTTATGAAAAATGCTTGTTGGATTTTCAAGGCGCAGACATAGTTTGCAATAATTTGACTGTTGCGCAGTCTCCCAGCGAAATCAAGAAGCAGCAGAAACAAGGAAGCAATGGCTTTGTTTAGAAGTCAAAGTTTGTTGACAAAGTCAGACTAAATCAACAAAGCCGGAAGCAACAAAAGATATTTATACTATTCCAGTCATATCTCTAATTCAAATTGACAACAGTGAATGCATGGCAAGAATGCATACTAGAAGGCATGGAAAGGCCAAATCAAGAAAGCCCGACTTGGGCGCATCGACCCAGAGATACGGCGAAGACAAAAGAAAAGAGGTAGAAGAGCTTATAGGCAGCTATTTCAAGCAGGGCTTGTCGCCAGCGCAGATAGGCCAAGTGCTCAAGGACAAGCACAACATTCCTTACGTAAAGCCTGTGCTAGGCATGCGACTTAACGAGTATATGCTAAAGCAGAACATGAAAAGGCCTCTTCCTGCAGACATGCTCGACCTCATGAGGCGTGCGGTAAGGATGCGCGCGCACATCAAGGAGCACCACAACGACGTGCACAACAGCGTAAGGCTGGAGCGTGTGGAATCGAAGATATGGAGGCTTAGCAAATATTACAAGCAGCAGGGCAAGCTGCCGAAGGACTGGAAGTACGACCCAGAACAGGCAGCGCTGATAATAAAGGTAGCGTGATTACTAGACTAGGTGCTTGACATGGCAACGCAGAAAGGAGCTGAAAAATGGAAGACAAAGCAATGGCTTGACGTGAAAACCCCAGACACCCTTGGAAACGAGGTGATAGGCAGCATACCTGCTGAAAAAAGCGAGGCTGCCATAGGCAGAATAATGAAAGTAAGCCTGTCGTGGATAACACACAACGCATCGCACTCGTTTATGACTGTCGGGCTCAAGATAAACCAGGCGATGAACAACGTGGCAAACACGCAGGTGGTGTTCCTGGAAAGCCAGTTTAGCTACTTGCACTCGCTTGTAAGGAGGCACTCAGATGCTTTGTATACATACGACAAGCTAAAGTCCAAGGACGGCAGCAGCGTAATAGCAAAGCTTCTTCTTACCACAAGGAGCAAGGCCACTGCGTCGCAGAAGCGCGCGCTGCGCAGGGCGCTAACAGCATTCTTGCAAGACTACGCTAGCAAGCACACGCGCGACGAGCTCATAAAAAGCATGCTTTCAAGCGAAATGCAGAGCGAGGGCCACAAGCAGCTCAACAAGGTCCTGCCCCTGGCAAAGCTGGAGATAAAAAGGGTAGAGTTCTGAACCTAAATTTCAGCGCTGCGAGCGATAGCTTAATATAGTTTTCTTTGCAAAACTTACTCCAACGGTGCACGTCTATTTGTTTCAAACCTGCCCACCTACGTGCACC
>JBMFTS010000029.1:0-9233 GCA_049966915.1 Candidatus Micrarchaeia archaeon | reverse complement strand
TCGATACCGGTTACTGGAAGGTATATAAACCTGCCTTTGCTAATTATTCTGTGTTTTAAGTCCAGCAACTGCTTTTGCCTCATATACCTTCTCAGCTCTTCGGCATGTTCTTTTGAGACTTTCAATGCAAGCATGCAATCATATTTAAATTTGCAATAAATAAACAAATAAACATAAACGTGGTCTTTGTGTATTTCGTTGTAAGGGTAACATCGAGCCAGGAACGCATCTCGGCAGATATACTGCAAAACAAGGTCGAAAAAACGGGCCTGCCTGTTTACGCGATAGTCGTTTCGGAAGGCATGCGCGGCTATTTGATAGTCGAAGCGCAGGACCTTAATGCACTCAAGGACCTTGTGCAAGACGAGCCACATATGAAAGGCGTTCTTACAACTCCGCTCAGCCCCGAGGAGCTGGACAAGATGATAGCGATAAAGAGGGAGGTGCAGGAGATAGGCGACGGCGACATAGTCGAGTTTGTTTCGGGTCCTTTCAAGGGCTACAAGGCAAAGGTGCTCAAGACAGACGAGGGCAAGGGCGAGATAACTGTTGAACTCATGGACGTTGTTGTGCCGATACCGGTCACGACCCGCTCTACGGCTGCCAAGATAATAGAAAAAGCAGGAAAAGGAGGTAGTTGATATGGCTGAAACTACAATAAACGGCTTGATAGAAGGGGGCAAGGCTACAACAGGCCCGCCTTTCGGACCGGCGCTTGGTCCGCTCGGAGTAAACATAGGCAAGATAGTTGCGGAGATAAACGAGAAGACAAAGGAATTCGTAGGCATAAAGGTGCCTGTAAAGGTAGTGGTGAATTCGGATACGAAGGAATACAAGATAGAAGTGGGCATGCCGCCCACCAGCGCGCTCATACTAAAGGAGCTCGGCGTGCAGAAAGGCGCGAAGACCAAGGCAGATACAGTAGGCAATCTGACGATAGAGCAGCTCAAAAAAATACTCGCCACAAAGTCAAGCGTGCTATATGGCAAGTCGGACAAGGAGAAGCTCAAGCAAATCATAGGCACGTGCAAGAGCATGAACGTTACCGTGGAAGGAATGGACGCCAAGGAAGCGCTCAAGAAGATAAGCGCTGGAGATTTGAAAATAGCATAACGCGCGCGCTTTTGGATTCAACAGGGTCTTTAAATAAGGCTCACAGGCAAAAATCTTGTTAGGCTATATTCTTTGCTGAAGTCGCGCTTTGGCTTCCTGAACTGGTGGCCGGCCGATACAGAGGACGAGATGCTAATAGGCGCAATCCTAACGCAAAACACAAGCTGGAAAAACGTGGAAAAGGCGATAGCGTCGCTCAAGGAAAGCGGCATGCTTAGCCTCGACGCCCTGTCTGACGCAAGCACAAGCGACATAGCGGCACGCATAAGGTCCAGCGGTTTTTACAGGCAAAAGGCCGAGCGGCTCAAGCTGTTCTCAAGCCGCATTACAAGCTACGGCGGCGCAAGAAGCTTCTTCAAAAAGAGCAAGGACCCGAGGCGCGAGCTGCTCGAAATAAGCGGCATAGGCAACGAAACGGCAGATTCCATGCTGCTTTATGCAGGCAACGTGCCAGTGTTTGTAATCGACGCATATACGCGCCGCGTACTTGGCAGGGTCTTCAGCGTGGATTCAGAAAGCATGAGCTACGAGCAGGTTCAGACGATGCTGCAAGCACTCCTGCCTAAGAAAATCCTGCTTTACAAGGACTTCCACGCGCAGTTCGTGGAGTTGGCAAAGAACTATTGCAGAAAAAGGCCGCTGTGCGACGAATGCCCTGTGAAGCGGGTGTGCAATTACGCAAGGCGCAAAGCACAACACGCATAGTTTATAACTTTTTGTTCTTATGTTATCTCGGCATTTGCATGGAATTCCTCAAAAACTTTTTCCAGGGGGGCGAGGAAAGCATACTCAGGCGCTTCAATACTATAATAGAACTAGCAATGAAGGCAAACAGGGAAATACTTTTTGTGCCCAAAACAAAGGACATTTCCAAGGTGCGCGATATCGAGAAAAACTCTGACGAAGTCGTATTCAACATAGCCAACCTCATCACATCTGGCGGCGTGGCGCCAAACCTCATAGACGACCTGTTGCAGCTAGCAGACCTTGAAGACAGCATAGTGGATTCGCTATACAATCTTTCAAGGGAGCTTGTGCGATACACTACGAAAAATGCGGTGGCGCGAACCAAGCTTGCAGAAGCGTTCTCAAAGTCGAACGAGCTTTCGGCAAGGGCCCTTGAACTCATGCACAAGATGCAGTCAAGCGACAGCGTAAGTGAGATAAAAGGGCTAAGGAGCGAGATAGAGCGCATAGAGGAAAAGGGCGACGAGATAAAAGACGCCCTGTTCGATTTCGCTTACGGCTCCGAAATAGACTTCAAGACCTTCTATCACGTGTTCGAGGTGGCGCACCTGCTCGACGACGTGCTGGACAATTGCGAAGATTCGGCAGACATGTACCTTACAGTAATCTCTTCGCTTCTGACGTGATTGCTTGCTCTTGCTGCTGCTTCTGCTCGCGCTTTCCTTCGTGCTCATAGCGCTCGTTTCCGGCAACAACCTCTCGGCCTGCACTGGCGCCATAATAGCTAGCAGGATAACGAGCAACCGCACAGGCATAGGCATAGCAATACTCGGCTTTGTTTCAGGGCTGGTGCTTCAGGGCTCGCTGCTAAAGAAAGGCATAGAAGCAGTAATGCCTGTTTCGTCAAGCGTGCTGCTTGCCGAGGTTTTTGCAATAGCCATAGCAGTATTCATAATAGCAGACAGGTTCCGCGTGCCGCTATCGCTCACTATCGTGTTTACGAGCATGCTGGCCGGCATAGGACTTGGCATGGGCTCATCTGTAAACTGGTATTTTATTGTGCTCATCGCCTCGTTCTGGGTCTTTGTGCCTTTGGCATCGGTGCTGCTCGTGCCCTTGCTTTTGAGGTGGCTTATAGAGCACACGCGGAACGGGCACGTATGGAGCAGGGTCCGCGCCATAAAGTTCTCGCTCATAATAGTTTCCTTCCTTACCTCTTTCACGCTCGGCGCGAACACAATAGGCCTGCTTTATTCGTCAATACCTGCGTCTGCGCTTTACAAGCTCGCGGTATCGATAGCGGCGATCATTGTAGGCAGCATTTTCATAAGCAAGGGCGAGATAAAAAGGCTCGGCGATGAAATAGTGTCGCTGCGATACGTCAACGCGATCATAGCGCAGCTTGTGTCTGCTGCAGAGGTTGAGCTTGCCACGCTGCTCGGGGTGCCGCTTTCAAACACGCAAACGTTCACCGCAAGCCTCTATGGCGCAGGCTACGGATACAAGGCCAGGCTCATGCGCAAAAAGCCGGCATATGTGATAGTGACCATATGGCTGACAAGCGCAATACTCAGCTTCCTCGTCGCGTTCGCTATGGCAAGGCTATAGTCGTTTGAAATCGCCGGCGCTTATCTAGGAATTGGTATAGGGTTTTAATACCTATTCCTGCAAAACTAGTATCATGGAAAGCGAAAAAGAAAAGCACGAAGAGCACAAAGTCGAATCAATAAAGAGAATAGCATACGCTGCATTGGCAATAGGCATAGTGGCGTTGCTTGTTTCGGCATACGCGCTGTTTTCGAGGCCCAGCAGCGTCACCACGACCCTCGCCAACAAAACCACGACCGTTGCGCCGATTGTAAGCTACAACATAAAAAGCAGCCTCATAACCCCTCCAAGCTATCTACCCGACGCGCCGGTAATAACGCAAAACCAGCCCTTCGGGCATAGGCTTACCAACATAAACCAGCCGCTAAACGCTTCGGACCTTTCAATAATAAACAATGCGCCTAATTCATACTTCGAAACTGCCGGCGAGATGCTGCTCAACGGCTCTATAAAGAACGAAGTAGGCGCAAGGGCAAACAACGTTCCGATGTTCATCGTAAACGGCAAGCCGAGCGTAATATACCTGGGCTCTATAACGTGCTTGTTCTGCGGCGAAAACAGATGGGCCGCGGCGCTTGCGCTGTCGCGCTTTGGCAACTTCAGCGCGCTCTACAAAGGCTACAGCTCATTCGGCGATGGCGATTTGCCAACACTGTATTGGGCGCCTGCTAACTACAACTCAAGCGGCACTGACGATCTTGGCAACTTCTACTCCAGCAAGTACATCAACTTCATTTCCATAGATGACGAAAACCCAGTGACTGCAGGCTTCAACCTCAATCCGCTGCAGGTAATCGCTTCGAACATAAACGCCACTGGCAACCTTGCTTACGAAGACGCGTTTTCATATGTAATCAACAGCCTTGGCAAAAACTCAAGCACAGCATTCCAGGGCACGCCATACTCTATCTGGGGATCTAAGCAGGTTGGCGGCGCCGATGCCGTAGACTTTGGCAACTCAATGCCTACGGGCAACTCGCTTCCGCTCACAAACATGACGCACGCACAAGTCCTTGCCCAACTAGCAAATCCGAACGACCAGTTCGCCTGGACCGAATACGCGGCTGCTGACCTGTATGTGGCGATGACCTGCGGCAGCATAAACAACACGGCTCCTGTGTGCACGCTGCCGGCAATACAGCAGCTCGAATCAGACGGCTACTGAACATGACAAGCACTAAAACCGCAGCACAAAGGCGCTCCGGCAGAATGGCAGCATTTGCAAGAATACTTACCAAACCTGCGTATGCTGCCGTTGCGCTTGCCGCGGCAACTCTGTATTACTTGCTGTTTTACTTTTTGATCAAGGGCAGCACAGACGTGTTCTTCATAACGCTGCCGATGTATTTGATATATGCTCTAGTTGCCACCGGCGCCTTGGCATTTACCATAGGCATGGCAGGGGCCGTGCACGCCTACAAGCGCAGGCGCGCTTCTGCGTCAAGCGGCATAGCGTGCAGCGTGACAAGCACCATAACACCATTGATAGGCGGCGTTGTCGCAAGCTGCGGCTGCGAGTCGCCGGTAGTATTTCCGTTCATAATAGGCTTGGGATTTAGCTCGCTGCAGGCGCTCGCCTTTGTATCCTTGTTGGCAAAGTACAACACGTACATAGTGCTCGCCATGATAGCAATAAATCTTTTCCTGATATATTACCAACTAGGCAAGGAAAAGGCAATTTCATGAAGGCAAGAGCCTCGGCAAAAGCGTCAAGGCGCGCTAAAAATGCGCGCACAAAATCCAGGCGCGCAGCCAGATCCGCAAATGCACGACAGCCTTTAAGCAGCGAATTGCTGCTTGTCAACAGAATAGTCGGCGCGCAGCAACGCGGACGTGCCTTGGCAGCAGTGCCCACGCTTCACGATATCATCTACAACTTTACTGCTGAAACAAAGCGCTATGCATATAAGTCTGGCTTCGCAGTAGGAGAGCTCGCCGCAGTGCATTTCCATGGAATAAACGTGCTGGAGCGCATTCTTTACGCGGCTGGCATGGGCAACGTGCTCTATTACACTTTTGAATCTGAAGCAAAAATCACTTCAGCGAAAAGCGCGAGCGTGTTCAGCCTCGGTGCGCCGGCGCACTATTTTGAAGCTGGAATTATCGCCGGCTTTCTTTCAGAAGAAACGGGAAGAAACATAGAAGCGCGCGAGACGCATTGCAAGCTCGCGGGAAGCGAGTTTTGCCAGTTCGAGGCTTCGCCTAGTGCGAACCCCTTTGCTGACGTTTTGCAAGAAGGCGGACTTGACACCGAAGCAAAGCTTCTTGCAGAAGCGATTGCAAAGCACGCAAACGCAGGCGCGAGCGAATTCAGCGAAGAATATTTTGTGCTGTCGATGATGCCACTGCTCAGGGAGCCGCTGCTTGGTTCTGTCACAAAGCTTGCTTATGTACTTGGCAAGCGTCTGGCTTACGAATTGCCCGATGCAGTTGCCTCATTGCCCAGCATTCTAAAATACTTACGCATATCTGGAACGCTTGACGTTCGTAAAGGAGGCGGACGCGTTGCAGGCATGACTGTAACTGTGCTATACAGCCACGCGATGTCTTTATCGGGATTCGTGCAAATAAGCTCGGCGCTATTGCAAGGGTATTTGAGTACTGTATACAGGACTGCATGCAGCGTCAACAAAAGCACTGTCGCTGGCGCATACCGAGTGGTTTTTAAGGCTTAGTGAAAAAAATGATAACATGGCTGACTTGCATTCGCTTGAGCCCATACTCAAATACGTGCCTGTAATAAAACGACCAACTGCCCCGCTTTCGTTCAGGGAAAAGGTCACGTGGACAGGCATAATAATGGGCATATTTTTTCTTATGTTCAGCACGCCTGCTCTTGGAGTAAGCAAAGTTTCAATACAGTCTTCTCTTTTCCAGCTCATAAATACCGTGTTTGCTTCCAGGATGGGCTACCTAACTACCGTAGGCATAGGCCCCATAGTAATAGCGAGCATAGTGCTGCAGCTCATAATAGGCGCAGGAGTGGTCAACGTAGACCTCAACGACATGGAAGTCAAAGGCAGATTCCAAAGCCTGCAGAAGCTTCTCGCAATCGGCATAGCAGTAGTGGAAGCGTTCGTATTTGTAAACGCCGGTTACGCGCCGCTTATTAGCCCGTCGTTTTACGGCATAGTAGTTGCGCAATTGGCGCTCAGCGCCATAATAATAGTGTACCTTGACGAAGCAATGACAAAATACGGCATAACGTCAGGCATAAACCTGTTCATAGCAGGCGGCGTTGCATACGCCATAATAGCCACGACCATATCGAGCATATTGCCAAGCGCAGGCATAGCCATAGCCACTGGCGGCTCAGCGGCGATGGCAAACGCCCTGCTTGCTTTCGCCCCGCTTCTTGCCGCAATAGCGGTGTTTTTGATAAGCATCTATATTTTCAACATAAAAGTCGAGCTGCCGATGGTGTTTTCGCAGTTCAGGGGCGTGGGCGGCCGCCTGCCCATCCCGCTGCTTTATGTGAGCGTGTTGCCGGTAATATTGACATATTCGCTCACCGCTTCGCTTACCGTCTGGTTTGCACTGCTCGCGCATGTCACCGGACCGTTGATGCACTGGGCTCAGTTCTTCGCGCTTTACACTACCGTTCCAGGCTCCACTTCTCCGACGCTCACCGGCGGTCTGCTGTTCCTGATCTCGCCCAGCTTTCCTACGCCTTTTGGCTCAGCTACCGCAGGCGGCACAATAACAGTGATGAATTACATGGTATACTTGCAACAGCTAGTGGTAAGTTCCAGCACGCTGGTGCTGCCGAACGGAGCTGTGCTTGCTGTTCCCGGATACGTCCACATAATAATCTTCACAATAGTTTTTGTTCTCCTTTCAATACTCTTTGGCAAGTTCTGGATAGAAATGACAGGGCAGAGCCCGAAGAGCGTGGCGCAGCAGCTGCAAGATACTGGCTGGCAAATACCGGGATTCAGACGCGACCCGAGAATTGTTGAAAACCTGCTCAACAAGTACATACCAACTATAACCGTGCTGGGCAGCGCCATAGTGGCGCTGTTAGCTGTCTTTGCAACGCTGTCTGGCGCTGTTGGAACCGGCGTGGGCATATTGCTTACAGTGGGCATAATGTATATGATTTACCAGCAGATAGAGCAGGACAAGGCACTAGAAGCCTATCCTAAAATAAACAAGCTGCTTTCGTGATCGCAAACTTGTCACAGCTTGCCCGAAGCCCTTCCTGATTTGCTGCCTAGCGCAGCCTCGTGCATGGAGTAGCGCCTGCCTATGACAAGCGCCTTCATCAGGTCGGAATTCTTGCTTTTGTTTTTCGCCATTTTTTCTATCTGGTTTAGCTTGTTTGCATAAGCGTTGTATGCAACGCGCGCCGCGGCTAGGGCGTCGCGCTCGTGCAGGTTCTCTGTCTTGCCCGCAAGCTCCTTTTTCCTGTCAACGCTTATGTCGGTGCTCGGGGCAAAAAGCTTGGCGCCAAAAACTGCGGCGAGCTTCCTTGCAATATAATCCGGCCTCTTCTTGTCGCTGGCGATTATGAGCGGCTCTCCGGTGCTCTTTATGTTGCTTACGAACCACTCTAAGCCCACGAAGCGGCCAGTAAAAAGCCGCAGCGGCTTGCCGTCAAGCCCCAAGCAGGCTATTGCTGCAGTCTTGCCCCCATCAACTCCGACTATCATGTGTATGCAATTACCTGCACAAGGTGCTGTTGGCAAAGCATATCGCGTTTTGCGCCGTCTGCGGCAGCGTCATGTACTCGCAGTTTACAATTGCGACTGGACTCTGCGTTATGTTGTAGTATTGCGCAAGCAGTTCCTGGTTGTTTATTATCGTTTGCGAGCTGTTAACGCAACGCGACAGCTCCGCGACGTTCAGCCCGGATTCGTTAGCTAGCGCTCTCAAAGCCGTGTTGCCCATGTAAGATCCTGCGTATTCGCTGTTCAAATTGGCTACAAACGTTCCAAAGCCGCTCTGGTTAGACGCACAGAATATATACTTGCCAAGCAGCTCGGCATTGGCAAGACCGTATTCCCTTGCCACCGACTCTGTGGCCTGCGATGTGAATATCTTTATCCCTATGCTTATGTTACGCCCGAACTTAGACTCTAGCGCAGTGGCATTAAGCAGGCTCCTGACCGAACCTGGCGCATACGGGTCTATAAACCAGTATACTTGCAAAGGATTCTGCGTTGAGCATGCATACTTGTTGTAAAGCTTCACTGTGCCTTCGTATACCACGCTGTTGTTGCTTATGCTTTGAGGAATTGCCGCCTGTAGCAAGGGCAGGACCTTTGATATGTTTGAGTCGTTCACGATAAAGTCCGTGTAGAAAGTTATGCCGCTTGCAGGATTCACCGCCGGAACGTCAACAAGCCACTCCTTTGCGCTAGGCACGTATGCAGCAGTTGCATTTTGTATCTTTGAAAAGTAAGCAAGAAGCGAAAGCGAGCTGTTCACATTGGCATAGCTCGCCAGAACCCTCTGCACGCGCGCAAGCACCTCTGACGAGGTGTGCACTGGCTTAGCGGCGGTTGTGTTGTTTATCTGCTTCACCACTACGGGCTTGGAATACGCCACAACGAGCAAAAGCGCGAAAAGCAGCGCCACCACTATGATTAGCGCTATGTGTATGCCGTCAAGACCGCCGTATCTGCCTACTGGCTTTACTATTATCCTTGGCTCCGTCGTTTCGTTTTGTTGTTTGCGCCTTTTTGTTTGCATGCAAACGCCTCTATTTCGGGCCCGGTGGGATTGTCATAAGCAAAGCTTATTTTGAACCCACGACCTTCGCCTTAGGACGGCGCCGCTCTGTCCAAGCTGAGCTACGGGCCCGCATTAAATATCTGGTTTAA
>JBMFTS010000028.1:0-9827 GCA_049966915.1 Candidatus Micrarchaeia archaeon | reverse complement strand
TATATGCTTTTTTTGTTTTATATCAATCATACCGTTGTTCGCTTAGGAAGCCCACACCGTTTACGGATGGGGGGGATGTCACCATATGGAAGATGATCCTATTGCCAAGGCAGTGATCGAAAAAGGCTATTACGAAGCAAGAGCAAATATAGCGGGCATAATGCAGAAAGTCAGGTTTGAAGTCTTGAAAATAACACAGGGGCACACGTACGTTATTCTGCACACAAACAAGCTAGTAGGGCTTGCGGACTTGCTGAAAATCGCAGAGGACGCGCATTTGCCGGCTGAATCGCCAAACGGAAGAGCATTTCCCAAGGGCAAAATGTCCAAGGACTTCGAGATGTGACTGCGCTGGATCATAGATCTATGACTCCCTTGAAAAGTTCGCGAGCTCGTGAAAGCGAAAGCGGCCTCATTCCGTGCTCCTTGGCGTATTTACATTGGTATTTTATGTAAGAGTCATTGATGCGCGTGTTCGGATTCAGCTGTTTGCATTTTTCTATATATTCTATTATCACGTTTGCCGCAGTGTTCTCGTCCAGCTTTCTCACGTTTACAAGGTACGGCGCAAGTATTAGGTTTACAGACCTGTGGCGCACGTCAGGTATCGGGGTAAGCAGAAGCTTTTCTATCCACTCGTACTTTCCGCCGGTGACGGCTGGCGCTATCTTTTGCGATGGCAATCTGATGCCACTGGCCATGGCTATTATTTCTCCGGGCAAGCTGCTTTTTGGTATGGGCAAGCCTTTCAGTATCTCTGCGGCTATGGCACTTTTCGCCAAAAGTATTGATTGCTCTTTGCTCATGCTTACCGTTCCGTTGCTGATGCTCATGCTAAGAAGATGAAGGCCTTCTGCGCCTGCCGCAAACTTGAGGAACTCGAAAACGTCGATGTTGACTTTAGAATCCGCGGCAGATGTTTTTATGCCAAGCTCGTTCGAAACTTTTGCCACAGTTTCCAAAGAATCTACGGCAAGGGCGCTTGCCGCACGCTCTGCTTCCGCCGCAGCGAATCTTTTTATCAGATATAGATCGCCTGTTGCGCTTACAAGCATGCGCGCATAAACGTAGCTTATTAAGTATGTCTTCATCAGGTCTTCGTAGCTTGTGCTTACAAACTCTACTCTTGATTTCTCGAGTGCCTCGTTGACGCGCAGCAGCGCGGCAGTTGCAAACTTCTCCTCATACTTGTTCTGGCCAAGCTTCTTTATGAGCTCTTTTGCCTCTGAGCTGAAAGGGTACTTGTATGCAAACTCTAGGTCTTGCCTGCTGACTTGTCCGGCTTGCATGATTAGCATAAGCGCAGCGCATATTAATATGCCTTTTAGCCGTGCTTGGCCGCACTGCCGGCACGCGCTATTCTCGATACCGACGCCACCACGCCGAGCTGTTTTATGGCGCTGCCCAGCGACGCGAGCAGTGCAGTAACGTCTTCTGCAACCACGCTTATTTCTACGCTGCTACCTGAAACCTTGAAGCCAACCTTGCTCCTCTTGTAGTTCTTGGGCTTGCCTAGCACTTTTATGTAGTTTTCTGCTTCGGCTCCCAGGCGCATTTTTATCTTTGCAGAATAACGCATAGCTCAGGACCTTTCCCTTGCCCTCACGCTCGGCCTTCTGGTAAAAGCTCCTTTGCCTTTCTTGTTCAGCCCCCTGTGCCTCTTACCCGCGCTCGTGAGACCGCGCTGGGCACGGCCCTTCTGGCTTACAATCTTGCTGAACACAGGATCCGCAAGTATTTCAGGATGCCCGCGGTCGAGCAGCATTACCTCATAGAACTTGTTGTTGCCGTCTTCGCCCACGAAATACGAGTTGAGCACTTCGCTGTTTGTGTATTTTGCCGCGGCACGCTCCTCGGCGATGGATTGCAACGACTTCCTATAAGCGTAGAAACGGCCCATCTTTGACGGTTTTCTGCCGCCCATGGGCTTCTCCCTTTTGCTTCTGCCCCTTCTTACACGCACCCTGACAACGATCACGCCCTGCTTTGCCTTATAGCCGAGATTTCTGGCTCTAGCAAGGTTTGTTGGCTTGGGAATTCTCAGTATAGGCGCTTCTGAACGCCATTGTGCAAGCCTTTCCTTAAAAGCGCCAGATCTCTCTTTATACTCGCTGCGGAATGTCTTCTCCAGGTATTTTGAATAGCCCATGAAATCACTTCAAATAGAGATTATGTCGGCAAAACCTTTTAAATATAGGTATACGCCAACGCAGATTGGCAATTCAGCCTCGGCATTCGAATATGGCCCGTAAGTGCTGCCGCAAATGCGCAACTCGTACGGAGTAGTGGCGCGCACTCTCACGTGCCCGTTCTTGAACACCACCGCGTCTTTAAGCGGGTCGAAGCTTTCCAGTTCAGCAACAGAGCCTATTTTCTTGGCCAGCAAGCCGCTGCCCCCGTGTATGGTATTGGGCAGGCGCATGAGGTGCGAAGGATCTTTTGTGACATTGGCGTCTATGTACACGGACTTTTCCCACACTATCTTCTCTATAGCTGTGTTCCAGTAGATCTCTTTCATCGGTATGCGCGTAATGCCCCAGTTGCCGTTGCGTATGCCCATCTCTACCAGTTCCTTTTCCTTAGAAAGCCTCTTGGCTATGCTTTCTTTTATGCCTAGTTCTTCCAAGGCGCTCTCCGAACCGAGCCGCTCTATAAACGCCCTTGCGAACTTGCCGCGCCATCCGCCTTCATCGGGCTTTGGACCTGAAAAGCTTTGCTTGCGCTTATTTCCAGAAAGGTCTGGAAATAGCACATATGCAGGCACTTTTGCGGGCTTTATGTAATTGCATATTTCCTCGCGGGCCTTGGCGTCAAGCTGCATTACTGCTTGGGAATTGACGTGAACGTGGTAGCCTCGGTTGCCGCTGAAGTTTATCTTTATGTCGTTCTGCGAAAATCCGAAATCCCCGAAAAGGAAGTCTTCTATAAGCAGCAGAGTGTCGCGTTTTACTGCATCAAGCCTTTCGTCGCAAAGCCAGCTTGCCGCATGCTTGCTGCACGCGTATTTCGGATCGCTTGCGTCTAGGTCAAACCTCAGCTCGGAGCCGAGCCAGCCTTTTTTCTCCATGGGCCGGGCATCTGGCGACTTGTAATATGCAGCAGAGTAATCGACAAAGGCCGGGGCGTTATTTACCAAATAGTCCTTGAGCATTGCCGCGTTTTTGAATGCATAGTGCCTTCCAGCTATTTTGTTGCCTATTACCCCGAAACCGAATTCCCTCTGCTCGATTTTGTCCGGTGCTATTTCTGCCATGTCGGCACTGGCATAGTAATCTTTTATTAATGACAGCACTAGCCTGTCGCCGGCATCTGACATGATTCAAAATTGCCTGAAAAGATATTATAGGCTTTCGAGAAGATGGGCAAACCATTTATAAATGCAACGAGCATAATTTGCGGTTGAATGGCGTTGAAACAGGTAATAGTGGTAAGGAGCGACCTTGAAATGGGCAAGGGCAAGCTTGCTGCACAGGTGGCGCATGCATCACTTATGAGCTATTTTGCGGCCGCAAAACAAGACAGCGAGCTTACAGAGCAATGGCTCGCAGAAGGCGAGAAAAAGATTGTCCTGAAGGTGGACGGCGAAGAGGCGCTGAAGAAGCTTTATGCCGCATTCCAATACTTGCACGTGCCTTGCGCGCTGGTTGAGGATGCTGGGCTTACTGAGCTGCCCCCTGGCACAGTAACGGCATTGGGCATAGGCCCGTGGCGCAGTGAAGACATAGACAAGCTAACCGGCAGCTTGAAACTTCTGTAGCACGGCTTAGAAACATGCGGCAGGCGCAGAATGTGCCGTGCGCTATGCGCAAGGATCAGACATAAACTAGCCAGTCCTCGAATTCCTCAGAATTGCCCCTGACCACATCGTCGTATGCCTTTATTAGCATGTTTGTCATGGGGCCTGTTTTGCCGTTGCCCACTTTTGCTCCGTTTATTTCCGTTATTGGCGTGATCTCTGCTGCTGTGCCTGCAAAAAACGCCTCGTCGCACGTTTCCAGCTCTTCCTGGTGCACTTGCCTTTCCTCTACTCGCATGCCAGTGCTCTCTGCGATTTTTATGATGCTGTCTCTTGTTATGCCCATGAGAATGTCGGCTTCCTTGCTTGGAGTCACAAGCGTGTTGTCCTCTACCAGAAATATGTTCTCGCCAGGCCCTTCGGCCACATAGCCGTCGAACGTGAGCAATATTGCCTCATCGGCGCCCGCCTTCTTAGCTTCAAGGCTTGCAAGAAGCGAATTAAGGTAATTGCCGCTGCCCTTTGCCTCAGGCGGCAGTATGCTTGAATTTATCCTGCGCCACGATGCCACCTTGCATTTCAACCCCTCCTGTTTGAAATATTTGCCCATGTCAACAGTAGCAATAATTACGCTCGTCTCGCCCACGTTTGCAACGCCCAGGCTTGTGCTCGTGTAAAACGCAAACGGCCGTATATAGCAGTCCTTGCTGCCGTTTTTGCGCACAGTCTCTATTATTGCCTTGGCAAGCTCTTCCTGGCTAAGCTTCAGTGGCATGGAATAAATCTTTGCACTGTTGAAGAACCTCTTCACGTGATCTTCCAGCCTGAATATTGCTGTGCCGTTCCTTGCCTTGTACGCGCGCACGCCCTCGAATACGCCGCTGCCGTATTGCATGGAGTGCACGAGAACGTTTACTTTTGCGGCTGCCCGCTTTACAAACTTCCCATCAAACCAAACATAGTTTTCGCTTGCCATACGTTTACAATTGCAAATAAGCAATATATAGCTTGCCAAACAGAAAGGCCCCGTGCGCCAGCACGGGGCCTGTGCCCACCCACA
This sequence comes from Candidatus Micrarchaeia archaeon, assembly GCA_049966915.1. Lineage (GTDB taxonomy): Archaea > Micrarchaeota > Micrarchaeia > Micrarchaeales > CABMGC01 > JAGDXZ01. Next base: position 5,031 of record JBMFTS010000028.1, on the reverse strand, counting down.
TGCCCTAGAATGAAGCAGTCATGCCTGGTAGAGCGCGACCTTAAGGCTCGCGCGCACATGGCTCTGCCTAAGAAGTTCCTTGCCCTGCTGAGTAAGCGACAGCGGTCTTGGCTGCTCGCCTTTTTCTGCGAAGTCAAGGAAGCCCATTTCCTTGAGCCTCTTGAGCCTATACCATATGCTGCTTTTGCTTTCGCCGTAGCTCTCGCAGTAGTATTCCACAAAGCTTGTTGCAGTATCTATTTCATCGAAGCCGATCTCAATTATGAGCGACAGCCACTCTGGTTTAGGCAAATCTTCGAAAACAACACTAGCTCTGCGTAGCACCTGCATAAGGACACACCCAGAAAAAGCACATTTGTTTGGCGCCCTTATACAGGCAGCTTAATACCAGGTGTGCAGCCCAAATACCTAGCTATGACTGCCTGTGTAGCGACGTGCTTAAAGACCCACATGGCAGACATGCGTTGCATACTGCACACTTCCAAACAACATAACCTTTTTGTTGCTAAGCATTTATAAACATTATGTACAAAAAAGAAAGGCAATTGCATGATGCTCCAGCTGCTCAGAGTGCTTGTGCTCGTCGCGATAGCCGTGCTTTACGCAGTTTTTGACGTGTTCAACAAGAGGGAAATTCCAGACGCGTTTGTTTATGCCTCGCTGGCAATAGGCGCGCTTTTCACTCTTACTTATCCTGTCGGCATAATCTACGAAAGCGTGCTCATAGCCGCGTTCATACTTGGAGTCGGCTATGTGATATACAAAGCCGGTTTCTGGGGCGCCGGAGACTTCATGGAGCTCACAGCGCTTAGCCTGATAATGCCAATACAGCCTAAGCCGTGGTTCTCTGGCGTTGCGCAGCTTGGCATACCTTTCGTAGTGTCACTATTCATCTCCGCCGGCATAGCTGCAATATGGATAGTGCCTATATATTATCTTTTGATAAAGCGCAACAAAAACAGGCAAAGGGCGAAGACGCAGCGCGTGTACAAGATGCTTGGAGTGCTGCTGCTTGCAATGTACTTGATGCTTTTGCTTTTCATGTACGTGCTTTTCGGCATTGGCCTGTTGCGACTGCTCATAATACTGATTATTGGCGTGCCTTCCGCGATAACGCTGGCTTACGAAGAAGAAATAACAAGCAGCATGACAGCCAGGGTGCCTGTGAGCAGGCTTGACGAAGGCGACATAATAGCGATAAACCTCATGAACAGGTCTGACATAGCCTATTTCAAGAAAAGGTATCCGAAGTTCGACAGGCTGATAACCAAGGAAATGGTGGCAAAGCTGAAGGGCTCAAGCAGAAATCTGCCAGTATATAAAAACGCAGCGCCATTCACCCTATTCATACTTATAGGCGCCATCGTTTCCTTCGCGTTCGGCAACGTCATATTGTATCTTGTCTGAGATATTCGGCATTAGTCCACGAGGTCCAGCAGCTCGCTTTCAGATCGCACGCTTTCCAGCTGCTTCCTAGTTATTGCCTTTACGCCTTCCACGTTTTTTTTGCTGCTGCTCACGAAGAACGGTATGCTGTTTTCAAGCGATTCCTGCAGTGACTTGAAGAACAAGGCCTTCTTTGCCATTGTACGCGCGTCAGACTCGTAGCCCACGGCGTAGTAGTTGTTCTGCTTGGCTAGCATGCCGAACGGAGCGTTGTCAAGCTCTATTGCCACTACCGAGCTCTTGCCTATGTTCTTGCGCGCCACATCTGAACGGGCCTGCTCAACTTCGCTGGCAAGCGCCAGCTTCTCGCCGAAAATCGCCTCGAGCTTCCTTGCCGTGCCAAGCGAAACGAACGCGTAGCCCTTTTCGCGCTTGTATATTGTGCTGGCAGACACGCCGGCAAGCTGCGCCAGCTCGCCAAGCGAAAGCCCGCTTAGCTGCCTGAGCTGCCTGAGCCTTGTGCCATTCAGCAGAACCTTCACGCCCACCGCCTTCGACGCCACGTATGAAACACTTGCGTCCGCTATCGAATCTACTTCAGCGGCGTTGACGCACCTTATGGCGAACCTGAAATAGCTCACGCCTTTCTTCAGTATGCCGTTTTGCGAATTGGTGCCGACGATCACTGAAGTGGCGCCTATGAACGACGCTACGCGCTTGAGCATTTCGGCTTCTTCGGCGCTTACGGCGTCAATGTTGCGCACTGCCTTTATCACCAGCTTTGTGTTCTTGTTCTGCGCTATTATGTCTACGCAAGACCTTATGCCGCTGGCTTCGGCCACTGCAAAGCCCATGCCTGCAAGCTCCTTTGCAATCTTCCTAGTTAGATCCTGCTTGCGCATGTAATTCAATACGTAGCCAATAGATATATTATTTGCCTTTCCTAAAACCGAAAATTAGAATAGCAATATAAGAATTAACAGGCAAAATCATGCAGTGATCACATGGCTGAAAACGAAGAATCACAGATAAAAGGCCTTAACAAATACGAACTTACGCCGTTGCCATACAAGCTCGACGCGCTGGAGCCTTACATAAGCAAGGATATAATGGACGTGCACTACAATGCGCACCACAAGGGCTATGTCAATGGGGCAAACGCGCTGATAGACAGGCTAAACGGCATAATAAAAGGCGACGTTACAAGTTATGACATACATGGCATCATCAGGAGCATAACGTTCAATATAAACGGGGCAAAGCTCCACACGGCATACTGGAACAACATGGCGCCTAACGGGAAAGGCGGAGGTACGCCGGGCGGCAAACTTGCCGATCTCATAAACCAGCAGTATGGCAGCTTTGAAAAGTTCAAAAAGCTTTTCACAGAAGCCGCGAACTCCAACCCTGGCACTGGCTGGGCCCTGCTCGACTATGATACCGAAAACGGCAATTTGCAGATAATAACAGTCGAAAACCACTTCATGAACCACGTGGCAGAAATGCCTAACGTGCTAATAGTGGACGAATTCGAGCACGCATATTATTTGCAGTACAAGAACAAGAGAGCAGATTACATATCAAACTGGTGGAACGTGGTAAACTGGGACGACGCTGAAAAAAGGCTTGAAAAATATCTCTGACAAGGTGACGTAATGGAGCTGCCAGAAAAGGCAAAGAAAATTATGGAGGGAAAGAATTTTGCCAATATAGCTACTCTGATGAAGGATGGCTCGCCTCATGTCACAACAACGTGGATAGACCACGACGGCGATTTCATAATAATAAACACCACCGAGAACAGAGTGAAAACTAGAAATGTGAGAAGGGATCCGAGAGTGGCTTTAAGCATATTCAACATGAGCGACCCTTATGACGCTCTTTTCGTAAGAGGCAGGGTTGTTGAATTGATCAAGGAAGGCGCAGAGGAACACATAGACAAGCTTGCGCAAAAGTACATAGGAACAAACTACAGGCAGCATGGCGACAGAATAATGCTAAAGATAGAGCCGTTGCACGTGGTCTTGACTAAGCCATAACCTGCGAACTTGCCGATGCTTACTCTCACTGTGTGTTGCCACGCACTGCGCATGGCATAATTCGGGAATTGTGCGGATTCGCTCATTTCGATTATGCGCGCCCTGCTGTTGCGCACCGAGGTTGCCAGCGCCTGAAAAACTTATAAATTCTCGTGCATTACTTTTATTTATGAAACAAGGGCACAAGGAGCGCAGACAAAAGATAAAAACACACAAGCAGCTGCTGCTTATCTTGATTATACTTTTGTTGGCGATTTTGTTTCTAGGCAAGTTAGTCGTGCGGCCGTACAAAAAGAGCAACATTGGCGTATATTCCTACTGCAACAATTCGAGCAACATTTATTTTGTTAATGAAACCACACCTCAAATCAATTTGGACTTTCCCGACACGAGAATAGGCGCAATGAGCCTAATAGGAAACACGCTGTTTATTACAACTTTCAATCCTTTCCAGTTTAATGATAGCGCAAACGAATCAGTAATAGCGGTAAACGTGTCTTCAGGGAGGGTTTTGTGGCGCAAACAAATGAGCGATGGTGTCATGAGCCAACCGATAACATACAAAGGCGCAATAATAGTTGGATTAGGAATGGCCAATAGCAACAATAAAAACGGCCTAGTAGCACTTAACGACACGACAGGCAACATAATTTGGATATTCAGCAGAAAAGAGGAGACCATGCCAACCCCGACACTCGTGAATGGCTTGCTTTTTGGCGCCTATGGCGCTGGCTATTACCTCATCAATGCAAGTAACGGCAATGTCATTTACATCAAAAACGCCCTTCCCGACATGATGTCATCGCCTCACATAGTTAAAGGCACGGCTTACTTCGGCGCCGGTTATACTAATTCCTATTCGTTTTATGCTGTGAATGTTTCTACTGGAAAAATTGACTGGATTGACAATTTTACGCAGGCAGAAGGGGGCATGGCAGACATAGAACCTGCAATATATAATGGCATAGTGATTTCTGGCTTTTTGAACAACAGCTTATATTCAAATCAGACACTAGTCGGAATGAACATGAGCACAGGCAAAATTATGTGGGAAACTAGCGAAGTAAACGCAAGCGAGCAGGTTCCGGTAATTGTGCCTCCAAAAATATCTAACATTGTGCCAAGTGGCAGAGGACAATCAATGTCTGCCATAGAAATATATAATGGCATTGGATATTCGGACTCCACTTCTTTGGGATTACTTGTGGCTTTTTCTCCGCTGAATGGCAAAGTGCTTTGGGCGTTTTCAACAGGCAGCTGCAATTCCGGGCCCACATTTTATGACAACGCAGCCATCATTGCGTGCAAAAATGGAGTGGTATATGCCATAAATGCGAGCACCGGGGCGTTAATAAATCAAGTAATGGCCGTTCCTCATTCTTCTTTTCCTCTTGTCCTAACTAGGAATGAAGTCATACTAGGCGGGAACGACGGACGCGTGATGTCTGTAAGCCTGGAACAATTATTGAAAAAGTCAACAAGTAGCTAGCCAGCATGTAAAACCTTTAATCTGCTTTATTACGAGCGCAACCGGGTGTTTTGCAAACTTTAGGGTGTGCCCGTAACGCTGCACAATCACGCGTGCAGCAGCGCGAACCTCTACCAA
>JBMFTS010000027.1:0-10192 GCA_049966915.1 Candidatus Micrarchaeia archaeon | reverse complement strand
TTGTAAAACTGCATGGGCATGGCCTAAGCAAGTTTTATATATATAAGCTAATAAAACTTAATAGGTATAAGCTAGCTTGCTGCTGTTTTTGTTGATTACATGAAAATAAGCTTCATAGAGAATTCGCCATTCGCAGTGAGGTTTACCGCAAGCGGCATAGACACCGCCACGGCCAATGCGCTAAGGCGCATAGCGACGGGCAGCGTGCCCACGTTTGCTATTGATACCGTGACCTTCTACGAGAATACAAGCGCCATGTTTGATGAATACATAGCGCACAGGATAGGGCTTATACCCATAATTACGCCCGGCAAGGGCTACGACGAAAAGGATGAGATAATGTTCTCGCTAGAGGCTGAAGGGCCGATAACGGCATACTCGGGTGACCTCAAGAGCAGCGACAAGAACGTAAAGGTCGCAAACGAAAAAATACCCATAATGAAGCTTGCAGAAGGCCAGCGCCTCAAGCTGGAAGGCAAGGCAGTTATGGGCGTTGGTTCTAGGCACGCGAAATTCCAGCCTGGGCTTGCTACGTACAAGCTACTTGACAACGGAGATTTCGAGTTTTATGTTGAAGCTTTCGGCCAGATGCCGGCAATGGAAATAGTGAACAAGGCCCTGGCTGTGCTTGAGAAGCAGCTCAAAGAACTGCAAAGCACGCTTAAGAAATAAGAAATAAACGCGAGCGGGGGTGGCAGAGTTTGGCCAAATGCGCAGGACTGAGGTCATGCCGCAGAACTCCTGTGGTTTAGAACCTGCGTGAGTTCAAATCTCACCCCCCGCATGGTGATTGCATGCAGACAAAACGGAAGAATCCAGAAGTGATTCGTTGGGCAAATGCCTTGGCTGCGCAAGCAGGCAGCACGGATAGCGCAAAGTCGCTTGCCAAGCTGCTCGACTTGCCAAGAAGGAAAATGCGGGAGATAAACCTGGACGCGCTCGACGCGATGGCCAAGGACAACGACAACATAGTAGTGCCTGGCAAGATTTTGGCGAACGGCAACGTAACCAAAAAGTACAGCGTGGCGGCGCTCAAGATTTCAAAACAGGCTGAAGCCAAGCTGAAGCAAGCCGGCTGCAGCGTGGTAGATATAGAGGAAATGCTGAAAAAGAATACCTTAAAAATTGTGCGTTAGCAAAATATAGATGCTAGTTGGTTGAATGAAAGAGCTCGTAATAGATTGTGATTCAAAAATATTAGGAAGGCTTGCTAGCAAAGTTGCCAAGCTATTGCTAAGCGGCGAAAGTGTGGTGATGGTAAATGCCGGCAAGGCGGTAATAAGCGGCCATGCAGACGCCATTGCAGCAAGCTACAAGGAAAAGATAGAGCTAAAGGACAAGGCAAATCCCGAGCATTCGCCTTATTTCTCGAGAAGGCCCGACCTCTTCGTAAAGAGGGTAATCAGGGGCATGCTGCCTTACAAGAAGGCCAAAGGCAGGCAGGCGTTCAAAAGGCTACGAGTGTTTGCTGGTATGCCAGAAGAGTACAAGGGCAAAGAGTTTTATGCAATGGCTTCAAAAGATAAGAAGGATGTTTTTGAAAAGACAATAACTGTGGCGGAGCTTACAAGCAAGCTTGGCTACAGCAAGAGCAGGCAATAACATGGCCGCAACCGAAACTCAAGAAGTGCAGATAGAGGCGCAACAGGCACAGGCGCAGCCGCAGCAGCAGGCGACGGTCAAGAAGGCGAGCGCTGCAAAGCGCAGGCCGAGCAAGAAGAAGGTAATAATTGCAAGTGCCAGCAGGAAGACAGCGCGCGCACGCGCAAGGCTTGTGCAAGGAACCGGCAGGATAACAATAAACGGCAAAAACGCTGAAACTATAAGCAACAAGTACATGCGCGAGCTTGTGCTTGAGCCTATAAAGCTATCGCGCATAACTGCAGAACTTGCCAAAAACGCAGACATATCGGTAAAGGTAATTGGAGGCGGCACGAGCGGACAGCTGCAAGCCGCAAGAAGCGCCATAGCCAAGGTAATAGCGCTCGCAAGCAAAGACGAAGTGGTAAAGAAGCTTTACATGAATTACGACAGATCGCTGCTTGTAGACGATGTAAGACAAGTGGAGCCCAAGAAGTTCAAAGGGCCGAAGGCAAGGGCAAGATTCCAGAAATCATACAGGTGAGGTGCCAACATGATGATACCGGTAAGATGTTTCTCGTGCGGTCAAGTAGTAGGGGACAAATGGGAGGAATTTGACAGGCGCGTGCACAAAAACGGCGAAGACGCAGGCAAGGTGCTCGACGAACTAGGAGTAAAGAGGTATTGCTGCAGGCGCATGCTCATAAGCCACGTAGACCTGATAGACGAAATAATAGATTACGGCAGAAAGTAAAGTGAAATATTTATAGCTTAACGGGCTAAACCAATATGCGGGGTCGTCTGCTAGCCTGGTAGGCTCTGCGCTTAGGGAGCGCATGACCCGAGAAATTCGGGAATTCAAATCTCGGCGGCCCCGGTGATTTAATGCAAGAAGAAAAAGAAGCGCAAGACGCAAACGCAGACACAAAGCAGAGCGAAAGCGCGGAAACGGCGCAAAATACAAAGCAACCAAAGCCTAAAAGGCGCGCAGAATATAGGCAGGAAGGCGCAGACGAACAAGAAGCCAACATGGAATACGCAGAGTATCTTGAAGCAGGCATACAGATAGGCGCAATGATAAAGGCGCCGGGCATGTCTAAGTATGTTTACAAGACGCGCGAAGACGGGCTCCACCTGCTCGACCTCAAAAACATAACCGAACGCATACAGATCGCTGCCGCGATGCTTGCAAGGTACAATCCGGAAGACATAGTAGTTACAGCATCAAGGGTTTACGCCATGGCGCCGGCGAAGAAGTTTGCAGAGATAACCGGCACAAAGGCGATACTTGGCAGGGTCATGCCTGGCATATTCACCAACCCGAACAGGAGCGACTACATGGAGCCGGCAATAGTGCTGGTGAGCGACCCCAGGAACGAGAGGCAGGCGATAAAAGAAGCTAGCAAGATAAACATTCCTGTTGTCGCGCTTGCCGATACCGACAATTGGATAAAGTTCATAGACCTGGTAGTGCCTTGCAACAACAAGGGCAGGCGCTCGCTTGCTCTGGTTTATTACCTGCTTGCCAGAGAATTCCTGAAGGCGCGCGGCGCGATAAAATCTAACGACGAATTTAAATACAGGCATGCAGACTTCGAAGCGAAGATAGAGCTGAAGTCAAAATAGCGGCAAGCAAAAAGGAATAAAAACCAGAACCGACAATGTCTATTTATGCTGAGCAAGATAGAGCTTACTAATTGGAAAACGCACGGGCACACGCTTCTCAATTTTTCAAAAGGCACAAACATACTCATAGGCCAGATGGGCGCGGGAAAGAGCTCGGTGATGGACGCCATAGCATATGCCCTGTTTGGCAAATATCCGGCGCTTCAGCACAGGCACCTGGCTGCTATTGATGTAATAACTAACCGGCCTGTGCAGATGCAGGAAGCCAGCGTAAGGCTGTATTTCGACATAGACGGAAACGCATACGACGTTACAAGAAGCATAGGCATCGACGGCAGCGTGCACGCCACGCTGAACAGGAACGGCGCATACATGCAATCGCAGCCGCAAAGGGTAACAGAAGAAATAGAAAAGATACTCAAGCTCGATTACGACCTCTTTGTGCGCGCAGTATATGCAGAGCAGAACCGGCTTACCTACTTTCTAGAGCTCTCGCCGAGCGAGCGCAAAAAGGAGATAGATGAGCTCCTCGGCCTAAACCTCTTCGCCAACGCGCTCGACAACACAACTACGCTTGCAAACAAGATAAAGGACCTTGCCGAAGAGGCGAGCGCTACTGCCAAGGGCTTCGACATAGAAAAGCAGAAGCAACAGCTAGAAGAGCTGCGCGAAAGCCTGTCAAAGCTAGAAAAAGAAAAAGCGCAGACTGAAAAGGAGCACGCTGCAGCAAAGGCCGAAGCAGATGCAAAGGAGAAGGACCTTGCACGCGCAAACGCTGCGCTTGCAAAGAAACAAGAGCTTACCAAAACGCTTGCCTCGCTCAAGAGCAAGGCCGACATGCTTGAAAAAGAAATAGCAAAGATAAAAGAACAGGTGAGCGCGAGCAGAAGCGAGGTTGAAGCGCAGATGGCGCAAAAGGCTGGGCTCGTAGATAAGCTTAGGGCAGAGCAGGAGCAAGCAAGCAACTTGGAAAAAAAGCTCATCGGGGAACTTGCCGCAGCAGGCGCCGAGATAAAGCAGCTGGAAAAGGAAAGCGAAGAGCTCAGGCAAATAAGCGATAAGCTCGCAGGCACCAGCAGCAAAGATGTCAACGAACAGATAGAAAAGCTGAAGGCGCAGATGACTGAGCTGCAGGAGCGCAAAGCAGCATATGCTTCGGCGAAAAGGGAAAACGAGAAATGGCTTGAAGAGTTGAGCAAGCATGTGGCAAAGTGCCCCGTGTGCGAGCGCGATCTGACAGACGAAATGATTGAAGAGCTGACAAAAAGCAAATCGAAAGCCATAGAAGAAGCGAACATGGGCATGAATAAAACAGAGTCGGAAGCGGGGCAGCTTCAGAAGGAAATAAGCAGCAAAGAAAAGCTTTTGGCGGAGATTGCTGCGGCAGAGCGGCGCGCAAAGGAGCTTGAAGACTCTGCCGAGAAGCTAAAAAAAGCGATGGCTGCGAGGCTCGAGCTTGAAACGAAGGCGCAGGAAGCGGCAGCAGTTGCAAAAAAGAAAATGGAAGAGTTGCAGCGCGAAAACGAAGAATTGTCAAAGCTCAAAACAGTGGCAGACGCCATAATTAGAAAGGAGGGCCATGAGAAAGAGCTTGCTACAATTGAAGAGGAAATAGGCAAAGCTGAAAAAGAGTTGGCAAGCATAAGCATAAGCGACACGGAAGTGGAAGCGCTAAGAAAGTCGCACACCGAAGCCCGCACGGCGCTTGGCATGCTAAAGGCCAAGCTTGACTCCTATGACAGGCTTTTCGCAGACCTGAACAAGCAGCTTTCTGACAAGCAAGATCAGGTCAACAGAATAAACAAGCTCTATGAAGACATAGAGCGCAAGAAAAAGATAGCAACGGAGCTTGCAAAGTACAAGAATGCACTCGCAAGCACGCAAACCGAACTCAGAGCGAGCCTTGTCGAGTACATAAACAGGACAATGCAGATGATATGGCCAGAGCTTTATCCTTATGGCGATTATACGGGCATAAAGCTTGAGCCAACGGACGAAGATTACGTGCTCATGCTGCACACGGGCAGGCATGGCAGCGAGTGGGAAGCCGTAGAAGCCATAGCGAGCGGCGGCGAGCGCAGCATAGCATGCCTGGCAATGCGCGTCGCTTTCTCGCTGGTTCTCGTGCCAAACCTCAAGTGGCTCATACTCGACGAGCCCACGCACAACATAGACCAACACGGCATAGAGAAGTTCGTAAAGGCAATAGGCGAAGCCCTGCCGAAGTACGTGGAGCAGGTGTTCATAATAACGCACGACGAGCAGCTAAGGCAGGCGCAGAACGCAAAAATATACGTGTTCGGCAGGGACAAGTCTACAAACGGCCAGACTGCCGTAGAGCAGGCATACTAGCTTGGCAACGGCCGCGAGAAGAGCTGCGGTTTATATTATTTGCTTTTGTAATTTCTGCGTCAATCGTTGCATGCGTTGCATAGGGTTGTTCCGACGATAGGCATAATATTTAACGAAGCTGACGAGGCGTCTAAGAATATTGCAGACTACTTGCGCGAAAACGCCGAGTTTGCAGAAGACTTGCACGGCGTGCTTTATTCTGAAGAGCTTGATGCCGCGCTAGTAAGAAGCGAAACAGAGCTGATCAACGCCGAATTTGTTGACACTCTTGGCCTTGATGCCGCATACATGCTGAGCAAGCACGTAAGCGCCGCAGGAGTAGGATCGTTCACGACGCACGCCACTGGCAATTGGAACGGGGAGGCAAAGCTCGGCGGCAAGCCGCACGCACTTTCTGTAGCTGCGCCTATTGAGATGCTCACAGTGCTTCAAAAGGCAAGCAAAGCCGCAGACAAAAACACGATAGAAGTTACTTATGAAGCCACGCATCATGGGCCGCTGCTCAACACGCCGTCGCTGTTCGTAGAAATAGGAGGAAATGAAAACACAATAGCAAGCAAGGAGCTTGCGGGCATGCTTGGCGCTTCGCTGCTTGATTCGCTTCGTAAAAAGGCAGAGTACAGCAAGATAGTTATAGGCATAGGCTCTAACCATTATCCGCGCAAATTTTCAGAACTTGCCAAAAACAAGGGCTACGCCTTTGCGCACATCATGCCCAAATATGCGCTTTACAATGCAGACGATAGCAGCAACATCTTCATGCTTGAGCAAGCTTTCAAGCGTAGCAAGCCCGAACCTGAGATAGCAGTGATTGATTGGCACTCGTTTAACGCTAACGAAAGGCAAGAAATAATTAAAAAACTTAATGAAATAGGTAGTGATTATGAAAGGGCTTAGCCTGTTGGCTGCATTGCTATTGGGCTTAGTGTGCTTTGCTGGCATAGCAAATGCGGAATATTGGTTCCAGTCCGGTGCGCGAGCCGGCAATTCCGCCGCGCAGAATAACGGCGCCATGGTAAGCATAGAAACTGTAGCCAACCAGCAAAGCAGCAGCGGCTCAATGGCGTTTTGGGTAGGAGAAAACCTGCAAAATGGCGCATTCTTGCAAGTGGGCTACACTGTCGAAAACCAGACCGGCTACTATCCTACAAACTGCACAGTTTCGGGCTGCAGCAGCACCGTGCTTCTTACTGCAGGAAAGCCAACGTGGTTTTACGAATACTTTCTGCCCGGAGACAATTCCAGCTTTTTGGGCGCAATGGGCCCAGACGGCTCTGCAGGCGCAAACGGCACTTTCCACACTTACGGCTTTTATTCTTTGGGTGATACGTGGCATGTGTTGTTTGACGGCAAGCAGATAGGCGCAGTAAACTTGGGCACATCGAGCTCTGGGCCTAATCCGCCTGTGGCAATAGCAGAGCTTGCCAACAGCAGCGGGTATACGAGCCGCATGCTGCCGGTAATATTCGCAAACTTATCGGCATACAAGTATGACACATTTCTCCCTGTGGAAAACGCATATGCAATCATTTCCTACGGCGTGGGAAGCAAAACCAGCATACCTAATCCGTACGGCGTGGAAGAAATAGGCAACAGGGTCAACTACTTTGAAGTGGGTTCGGGCTTGCCCACTAGCACCAACGGCACGGAACTTTGGCATCTTGGCTACTGGCTGCGCGTTTTGTCACCATTCGGCAACATTAACAGCAGCATAGAATATGCGGCATATTCGCAAGCACAGATAAGCGCGCCGGCAGCAATATATTTCAACAAAACAGCTCGCGCGGTGTTCTCGCACTGGGAAGGAACAGGCCCCGGCGCATATACCGGCACAGCAAACAGCAGCATGGTAAACATGTACGGCAACATAACAGAACGAGCAAACTACACCGTTGAATATTTCGTAAACGTTACTGGAAACTTCTCCACATACGGAACTGGCTGGTACCCTGCCGGAAGCATAGCAAAATACGGAGTTTATAAAAGCAATGTTTACATAAGCAACGATTCGAGATTTGCGTTTGTAAACTGGAGCAACGGCAATGCAAATGCAAACGGCACGCTCTTAGTAAACAGGCCTGTGCAGCTCCATGCAAATTATGAGCATCAGCTGCTGGTAAGCGTTTCGTCGCAATACGGCAATGCCACCGGATCAGGCTGGATTCAGGAAGGGAGCAATGACACGATAATGGTGCTCAATCCGTTCAAAAACATTTCGGCTAGTGAAAGATTCGCGTTCGTGAAATGGAGCAATGGCAGCACGCAACAAGAGATCGTGGCAAAAATAACTAAGCCAGTAACCTTGAAGGCACTTTTTGCATACGAATACAAAGTGGACATACACGGCAAAAACTATAACGGCTCGGCCATAAGCCCGGAGTATTACATAGTAAACGGTATGCGCGTAAATTCCAGCACATACATGGAACCGGGCAGCTATAGCATTACCGGAGCCGTGTACAAAGGAACTCTGTTAAATTTCAGCTATGCGCTTTCGGTTCTTGGTCCAGAATCGATAAACGTCACCCTGCCTGTATACACAATAGATTTGTCATCGCACGACATTTTTGGGTTGCCAGTTAATGCCACGCTTTACATTACTTTCGCAAATGGCACAACAACGACCACAAGCACCGGAGCCACAGGCAGCCTCATGCTTTACAACATACCATACGGCTATGCTAAAGGCACAGCAGAATATTTATTTACGGAAAGCTTTGCAACAGCAGGTGGCAAGCCAGTAGAATTAGTCTTTATTTCGCCGAGCAGCCTGCTGGTAGTGATCGTGCTTTTGCTTATTTGCGTTTTGGTGCCTGTGTGGCTATGGAAAGAAAAACATATGAATATTAAGCACAACTATAATGCATAATCGTAAAAACAAGGCGATTGCATGGCGAAGGTATCGATAATAATAGCGCCGAATGACTTCAAGGATGAGACGCTGGCGAAGGCTGAGCTGTTCCTTGACAAAAAGGGCATAGAGCACGAAATTCTTAGCACCGCTGAGGCCACTTGCAAAGGGTATCACGGCGCAACGAGAAAGCAGGACGCAAGGGCTGACGAATTCGAGCCGGCATACACCGATGCAGTGCTTATCGTAGATGGACCGGGCGTTGAATCGTCCAGGCTATACGAAAACAGGCAGATATTAGACAGGATAAAGGTGGCGCATGAAAACAAGAAGCTTATTGCAGCAGTTGGCAATGCGATAAAAGTAGTCGCAAAATCAAACGTAATAAAAGACACCAAGATAGCAAGCATAGATGACGAAGACGCGAAGAGGCTTGTGGGCTTGTACCGGGGAGTGATGACTAACGCCCCGCTTGTCATGGACAAAGGCATACTTACTGCGAGCGATGATGCAGACATGCAAGAATTTGTAGGTGCGATAGCAGACGCGCTTGGAATAAAATAAAGCTGGTTAATTTTTGCGGATTGTGGGTTTAGAATAAGGAATGTGCCTTTCGGCACCGCATTCGCACTTGTAAACCACATAGTTCCGACTGCTGGCAATTCGCACCACGCAATTTACTCCTGGCACAAGAAAGTTGTCGCATTTTTTGCATAGCCTTTGCTTTAATTCCTTGGAAATCTTGACCTTGTAGTGCGCGCTTATGAGTTTTGCGAGCCGGACATAGCGCTTCTCCAATAACCTGCTTTGCTGCGTATTATCGCGCGCAGCACGCTCGGCCAAGCCAAGAAGAGCAACTATGCGCTCGCTTGCCACGCTTCTCGCAAGGCTTTTAGATTGCATGATCTTCTTTGAAAGCCAACTTATTTAGCGTTTGCCGTCATGGCTGAGTATAGCCAGACTACCAGTTGCTCACAGAGGTAACGCCGTTTATCCAACAATTGTCGCCATTGCCGTTCAGAACCACCAGCCGGCAATGTTGCTGATAACGCTTGTCAGTAGTGTGAAGAGCAATTGGAGAAATTCACATAAACCAAGCAATTGCAGACTGCCACGTCGACTTTTTATCTTCTGCTGCCATTAGTGCCTTTTTTTGAGGTAGATAGCGTTGCAGAGATTTAGATCATCTAGGCCCATCTAGATGTTCTTCCTGTGCCCCAATGTTCTAATCATGATAACTTTCCTGTTTTCGTCTATATCTGCTATTACTCTGTAATCACCAACACGCAGTTTGTATTCGGAATGCCCCACAAGCCTCCTAAAATTCAAATAAGGATTGTTTTGCGAGCTTGCAATTTTTCTTATTATTCGTTTGGCAACTGCTTTATCTAAGCTCTTAAGCCTCGTTAAGGCTTCTTCTGAATATAGTACTTCAAAAGTCAAACTATAACCCTAGTTGCTTTTTGACCTCTGCAGTGGAGTACGCTCTACCGTGCACCAGATCTAGGAGGCCGCGTAAAATTGACATTCTGAACTCAGCGGCATACTTGCCCTCGTCATCGCCCTCAGGAATCAAGTCCACTAGTGCAGATATTAACTCATCATAGGTTACTCTCTTGTATGGCTTGAGTCTGTTTAATTTTTCTCTCGTTTGTTTCGTAATTTGTATGGTTGTATACATATAATCAATACATAATATATGTATAACAGATATATAACATTATCTTTTTGACTTTGGTTGCTTTACCCATGCATATCCTTTTCGGTGCAATTTAAGAATGT
>JBMFTS010000026.1:0-10424 GCA_049966915.1 Candidatus Micrarchaeia archaeon | reverse complement strand
CCAATCATAGCCATCCTGGAAGCCCACGACTTCAGTCGTGGGAGGATGTCACAAAAAGGCTCAAAGAAGAAAAGCATCGCAACCTGCTGGGCAATCTGAGCTACATCGATTTGTACGCCGAATATGTAAAAAAGACGCCAAACAAGGAATGGAGCCACAGGCAAGGCGTTTTCATAAATAGCATTTACCGATCAATACCTAAAAAAATAAAGATACTCTGAGCAATATTCTCCGCATTTCCCCCAGCTGCCGAAGCCGCGGCGTGCGTAATATGCCATATAAACCATCTGAGCGTGGGATTTCCCGCTTATTTTGTTAGGCTCCGATTGGTAATGATTTTATATTTCTTTTTAATCAAAAACGTATTGCAGTGCTTTTATGACCAACGGAATAGAGCTAATAGTGAGTGATGCCCTCATTACCGATACTGGCAGGGGCATAGCAAGGCTAGATACCAAAACAAGGTCATTGCTCGGCGTTGAGCCTTACGATATAATAGAAATTAAAGGCAAGTCCAAGTCCACTGCAGCAATAGTGTGGCAGGCGCATCCTAGCGACGAAGGCCTAGGCTTCATAAGAATCGACGGCTACATAAGGCAGAACATAGGCGTCGGCATAGGCGACAAGGTATTTGTGTCAAAGGCGCATGCCGCAGACGCTGAGAAAATAACAATAGCGCCGCCTGTGGGCCAGAAGCCTCCAGTATCACCGGAATTTCCGGAATATGCCAAAAGAAGGCTCGAAAGCAGGCCTCTTACGCGCGGAGACATAATCCCCATACCAATGTTCGGCTTGGTGTTCAACTTTATTGTTGTGCAGACAGTGCCGCATGACATAGTTGTCGTCACTAAAGACACCAACGTGACTGTGAGGGAAGAGCCCGTATCAGAGGCAGAGGTAAGGGTAAACGATGTGCATTATGAGGATATAGGCGGGCTCAAGAACGAAATACAAAAGATACGCGAAATGGTGGAATACCCTATAAGGTATCCCGAGCTGTTCGAAAGGCTCGGCATAGACCCGCCAAAAGGGGTGCTGCTTTACGGGCCTCCTGGCACAGGCAAGACCCTGCTGGCGAAGGCGGTTGCAACCGAAAGCGATGCGCATTTCATAGCAATCTCAGGCCCAGAGCTTGTCAGCAAGTTCGTTGGTGAGAGCGAAGAAAAGCTAAGAGAAATATTCAAAGAAGCGAACGAAAAGGCGCCTTCCATAATATTCTTTGACGAAATAGATGCAATAGCGCCCAAGAGGGAAGAAGCGACAAACGAAGTCGAGAGGCGCATGGTCTCGCAGCTGCTCGCACTGCTTGACGGCATGCCGGCAAGAGGCCATGTCATAGTGCTTGCGGCAACAAACAGACCAGACGCCATCGACCCTGCGCTCAGAAGGCCTGGCAGGTTCGACAGGGAGATAGAAATAGGCGTGCCGGACAGGCCCGCGCGCAAGGAAATATTGCTTATACACACGCGCAACATGCCGCTTGCAAAAGACGTGAGCATTGACGCATTGGCTGACATTACCCACGGCTACACAGGCGCAGACTTGCAGGCGCTTGTTAAGGAGGCCGCTCTGTCAACGCTGCGCAATGTTTGGCCCAAGATTGTCGGCAAGCAGCGCATACCGGAAGAAATACTGCTCAACCTATCGGTGAGCCAGGAAAACTTCATGGACGCGCTCAAGAGCATAAGGCCAAGCGCGCTTAGAGAAGTTTTCGTGGAAAGGCCGAACGTGCACTGGAATGACATAGGCGATCTGGAAAAGGTGAAGAGCGAGATAAAAGAGGCCGTGGAGCTGCCGCTGAAGGAGCCTGAGGCTTTCGAGAAAGTGGGCATAAGGCCGATAAAAGGCATACTGCTTGTTGGCGCGCCAGGCACCGGCAAGACCCTGCTGGCGAAGGCGGTTGCTACAGAGCGCGAAGCAAACTTCATATCTATAAAAGGCCCAGAGGTATTGAGCAAGTATGTGGGCGAAAGCGAGAAAACAGTAAGGGAGCTTTTCAGGAAGGCGCGCATGGCTGCGCCTTGCATAGTGTTCATAGACGAGATAGATGCTATAGCGAACGCTCGCGGAGGCGAAATAAACGATTCAAGGGTGACAGAGCGCGTAGTTGACACGCTGCTGACAGAGATGGACGGCTTGCAAGACCTCAAGAATGTAGTGGTGCTTGCTGCAACTAACAGGCCGGAAGATATAGACCCGGCTCTTCTCAGGCCTGGCAGGTTCGACAAAATAATAGAAATTCCTATGCCGGATGCTGCTGCAAGGCTGGAAATATTGAAAGTGCATACCAAGCGCATGTACTTGGAAAAGGATGTCGACCTTGCTGAGATCGCCAACCTCACCGACAACTACACCGGCGCGGAAATAGAGAACGTGGTAAGGGAAGCAGGCATGTACGCAATAAGGGAGAAAAGAACTACAGTGAAAAGGGACGATTTCATAAGGGCTCTTGCCGATATAAAGCCGGCAATACCAAAAGAAGTGAGCGAGCGCATAAAGCGCTTCAAGGAAGAGCCAAACAGCATGTACCGCTAGACCGCTAGCCGCGTGTTGCCTTTATTCAGAGGTCTAGTCTGATCATCGAAAGCTTTGCCTTGCTTTCAACGCCCCTCGCCTTCAGCCTTTCAAAGTCGTTTTGCACCTGCCTGTACTGCGAGCTTTCTAGCGCCGCAAGCCTCACGTCTTTTATGCCGAGCAGGTCAGTGCCTACGGCTATGTCCGGAATGACTTCTTCTATGTCGTTGGCCTGTATGAAGTAGCAGTCTTCCGCATTTTCCCCAATGGCGTCGGCTATGTCCGCGTATTTTTTGGTGCTTGTTTTTGTAACCACAAGGATGTGCTTTTTGCCGTTGTCGGCGCTTTCGCTCAGTTCCACAAGCCGCGAGCTTATGCGTATGCCCTTGTTGCCAAACATGCGCTCTAATGCTTCCTTCTGCCGCTTTTCGTTGAGCTGCTCCAGCTCAAGTCTTGATGCAAAAGAAGCTTTGTCGAACTGGCTTACGAGCCCGGCGTGCAGGCCGTCTTTGCCATTTTTGATTGCGTTGTACACGTAGCCCATCGCTCCGCAATCGGTGTGCGCCACAAGAAGCAATTCGCTGACATTGCCGTTGTCGATGGCGTATCTTATTGTGCGCTCGAGCCCGGGCACAGCGGCACCGGCATTCCTCAAGAACACGCGCTTGTCATCGCCGCTGTTCATGCTGTCAAGAATTTTGTTTAGCCGCCTGTCCATGCACGATATTATTATGGTTGTGCCAGACATTTTCACACCTATGGCTTGAGCCTGTTTATGAGCCTTGGAAACGGTATAGCGTCGCGTATGTGTTCGAGGTTGAGGAGCCATTTGATGAGCCTCTCCAGTCCCATGCCAAATCCTGCATGAGGCACAGAGCCATATTTCCTTAAGTCGATCCACCAGTCGTAGTTTTCCAAGTTGAATTTCACATTTTTGGCCTGCTCGAACTCCCTTATGCGTTGCATGAGCTCATCATAGCGCCAGACGCGCACAGTGCCTCCTATAATCTCACCATGGCCATGAGGCGCCTGAACGTCGTCAGACAGCACAGTCCTCGGATCCTTCGGGTTCGGGCTTGCGTAGAACGCCTTCAACTCTCTCGGCCAGTCGGTGACGAAAATTGGCTTTTGCTCTTCCTCGGTAAGCATCTTCTCCTCGGGCACGCCGAAATCGTCGCCCCACTTGAGGTTGCCGCCTTTCTCGTTTATTTTTGCAATCGCCTGCTCGTAAGTTACGCGCTTGAAAGGCGGTCTTATGCTGCGCAAATAACTCGCGTCTACGTTAAGCACCTTGAGTATGTCATCATGCTCGGCCAGTTTTGTGGCTATGTGGCTTATTAGCCTTTCCTGCAGCTTCATGCTCTTGTTGAGGTCATAGTGCGCCATTTCCGGTTCCAGATGCCAGTATTCGGCAAGATGCTTTGTCGTTCTCGACTTTTCTGCCCTGTACGACGGCGCAAAGGAATAAACTTTTTCAAGCGCAAAGATCAAAGCCTCTACATAAAGCTGCGAAGATTCCGTAAGATATGCCTTTTGGCCAAAATAGTTTACTTCAAACAGATCCGAGCCTGTTTCGCCCCCTGCGAGTGTTATAAGAGGCGGCGTAACTTCGTAGAAGCCGTGCTTGTCGAGGAATTCGCGTGCATATCGGAACACGAGCGAGCGCGCCTTGAGTATGCTTGTCATCTTCCTGCTTCTTAGCCAAAGATGGCGCTTGTCTAGCAAAAGCTCCGGGCTCTGGTACTCGGTAATCGGAAACGGCTCTGCCACTTGCAAGTTCTCGAAGCGCGCAGCGGTCAATTCAAGGCCTTCCGGCGCACGTTCGTCGCGCTTCACGGTGCCAGAAACAATCACGCTGGATTCTATGGTTGTTTCTTGGGCGTCGTGCCACGACTTTTCGTCAACGTTTTCCTTTTTTATTGCAATTTGCAAGATGCCCGTGCTGTCTCTTATTATTACGAATATGATGCCGCCGCTTTCGCGCTTCCTGTAAACCCAGCCTGAAAGCGCAACTGCCTTGTCAACGTACTTGCCGGCTTCGCTTGCGTGCACCTGCTTCATTCAATCGCAGACTTATCGCAATTAACTTTTATATACGCAACGCATGCGCGTGTTGCGCGCACGATGATATTGCACGAATCTTTATAAATTCTCCTGCATATAACTTATGAAGTCATTTGACATTCAGACATGCTAATAGGTGACTAAAATGGTCGAGGAAAACGCACAAGCAAACAACGCGACGAAAGAGGGCATACCGGAAAACGTAGTATATGTGGGCAAGAAGCCCGCCATGAGCTACGTCCTTGCAGTAGTTACGCAGTTCAATAACGGAGCCAAGAACGTGAAGATAAAGGCAAGGGGCAACACCATATCCCGTGCAGTCGACGTCGCTGAAATTTCAAGGAACAGGTTCTTGCAGGACGTACGAGTGGACAACATAGCAATAAACTCGGAAGAGCTCCAGAACGAGGACGGTACAAAGTCGAAAGTAAGCACGATAGAAATAATCCTCGCCAAATAATGTGCAATAATTGACTTTGCAAGTTTCTTTTCCTTTTATTTTTGTTTTTGTTATGCCTACTTTGTTTTTGTTACGCCTATTTGACGTTTTTGTGATATCTTGCTATTTCAGTAGAAGAAACTATGCCTACGCAGTGTAGCGTTGTGGCTTCGCTCACAACAGGCAGGCGTGTTATTGCGTTGCTTACCATTATCTTTGCCGCATTTTCTATGCTGTCGTCTTCTGTAGCGTACAAGAGCTTTAGTTTGAGGCTGCCTATGCGCGCGTTCGCTTGCTCCGCCTCTGCTTCTTTCTTTGTCAGTATGCCGACAAGCCTTGAGCCGTTGAGCACCGGCAGTATTGAAACGCGGGCGTTTGACATGAGCTTTATTGCAGTGCCCACGCTTGCGCTCGCATTCACCGCAAGCACGTGCCTTTGCATTATTTCCTTGACTGTTTTCACGTTCCATATAACGCTGCATATGTTTTAATTTCTTTGCATACGATAAGAAATCATGCCAGAATTCGAAGTCGTGCCTGTGGACAAGCCGCAAGACACGCAGCTCATACTGGGTCATGCAGGCTTCATAAAAACGGCAGAGGACCTTTACGAGGCTATGGTAAGTGCAGTGCCCACTGTGAAATTCGGCTTGGCGTTTGCAGAGGCAAGCGGTTCTTGCCTTGTAAGAAGCGAGGGCAACGATGAGCAATTGAAGAAGCAAGCAGAGCAAAACATGCTGAAAATAGGCGCCGGCCACTCGTTCATTATCCTTTTCGAAGGCGCTTACCCAATAAACGTTCTCAATAGCATAAAGCAGGTCGGAGAAGTTACGCGCATATACTGCGCAACTTCAAATCCGGTTCAGGTCATAGTGGCGAAGACGGAACAAGGAAAAGGCATACTGGGCGTTGTCGACGGATCCGCGCCAAAGGGCATCGAAGGCGCCGAAGACAAGGCAAAAAGGATAAAGCTGCTAAGAGATATCGGCTACAAGCTAGGGTGACTATTTGTTCAAGGCTTTGGACAAGGAAAGCGCAAAGCGCGTTGTGGAGATACTGGAGCGCGAATACAAAGACGCAAAATATTATCTTAATTTTTCAACGCCAATAGACTTGCTTGTTGCCGCAATACTGTCTGCGCAGACAAAAGACACTGTGGTAAACGAAGTCACGCCTGCGCTTTTCGCAAAATACAAGACTGCGCATGACTATGCCGTTGCAAGTCTGGAAGACATAATTGAGATAGTAAGGCCCGTAAGCTTCGCGGGCAACAAGGCGAAAAACATAATAGCTGCTTGCAAGATAATAGAAAAGCAGTACAACGGCAAAGTGCCAAGCAGCATGTCACAGCTTCTAGAGCTGCCTGGCGTGGGCAGAAAAACCGCCAATACTATATTGATAAACGCGTACGGTATCGTAGAAGGCATACCTGTCGATACGTGGGTAATAAAGCTTGCGTACAGGATCGGGCTGAGCGGCAACAAAGACCCGGACAAAATAGAGCAGGATCTCATGCAAATTGTAGACAAGAAATATTGGCACAACTTTGCATATGTGCTGAAAAGCCACGGAAAAGCGGTGTGCCAATCCACTGTGCCCATTTGCAGCAAGTGCGTTATTGGCCCTAATGGCAGCAACATATGCCCCAGGAACGGCGTCGTAAAAAGCAACTGATGCAATGGAATTTATTGCGGATTTGCACATACATTCAAAATATGCCAGGGCAACCAGCGCCCAGATGGAGCTTGCAAACATAGACGCCATGGCGGCAAAGAAGGGCATAAAAATAATCTCAACCGGGGACTTTACGCATCCTGTCTGGTTCAAAAATCTCAAAACCAATCTGGAAGAGGCGGAGCGCGGGCTCTACAGGGTAAAGGGCTCGAGCACGCAAACAAGGTTCGTGCTGGGAGTTGAAATAGCAACCGTGCACAGCGCGCAAACAAAAAGAGAAAGCAAGGTCAGAAAAGTGCACCACGTGGTTTTGGCGCCGGGCCTTGAAGAGGCTGCACAGATAAACGACGAACTGGGCAAGCGTTGCGACCTTTCCATAGACGGCAGGCCGATAGTCGGCATAAGTCCGGCAGAGTTGGTTGAAATAGTAAAAGGCGTAAGCGCCGAAGCGGTGGTTTTTCCGGCGCATGCATGGACTCCATGGTATGGTGTTTTCGGGTCTGTGTCAGGATACGACTCCATGAAAGAGGCGTACGATGATCAGGAGCGCAACATACCTGCACTGGAAACGGGCTTGTCTTCGGATCCGCCAATGAACTGGCGCGTATCCGCGCTTGACAAGTATGCGCTGGTATCAACAAGCGATGCGCATTCGTTGCAGAAGATAGGCAGGGAAGCAACAGTGTTCGAGATTGAAGAAGAAAAGCTGTCTTTCAAAGCCATTGCTTCTGCAATCGCTTGCAAAAGCATAAAATACACAATAGAATTTTACCCGGAAGAGGGCAAATACCATTATGACGGCCATCGAAAATGCGGCGTTTCGCTATCGCCAGAGGAATCCGAAAAGTACAACAACATCTGTCCGGTGTGCGGCAAACCCCTGACGCTCGGCGTTTTGCATAGAGTGTGCGATATGGCTGACAGGCCCGCAGGCTATTTGCCTAAAGGATCTGCGCCTTTTGTGCACGCCGTTCCTCTTATCGAAGTAATTTCCAAGACCATGGGCAAAGCCGAGGCGGCAGAAGCGGTGCAGCGCGAATACTCTTTGCTGGTGTCAAAATTCGGAAGCGAATTCAATGTTTTGCTAAATGCAAGCATCGATGAAATTTCAAGAATAGACGCAGGCGTAGCAAGAGCCATAAAGAGCATAAGAAACGACAAGGTTTACGTAGAGCCCGGATATGACGGCGTTTTCGGGATAGTAAAGCTTACCGAAAGCAACGGGCGCGAGCAGCACGCCGGCAGCAGCATGGCGCAAAAAACAATCGGCGATTTCAAAAGCGAAAAGCACGTATAACGTTAATATATTTTAGCAAACAAAACTTTATTCGATTAGATGAAGCCGTATTTTGTCTTATTGGCATGTCTTGGCATAGCGTCTTTGCTCGTTGGCGCAGGCGCGGCTTTCATAACGAGCATACACGCGCCAGCCGTAATAACAAACGAAAGCACAGGCACGCTTACGCTAATAACTCTTAATTTAACACCTGGAACAGGCGTGGTCAGCATAACAGGCCCGTCTTCAGTTGGCGCAAGCACGCTGGATTCGGCAAAAGAAGCAGTAGCAGTAGCAAGCAGCTATCTGAAAGTAAATCAATCGCTATACAATTTCCTGTTCACAATAAGCGACAGAAACGTGAGCGTTTCAGGGCCCAGCGCAGGGCTGGCGTTTACGTTGCTTAGCATATCCGCGCTCGAGCACGTGCCGTTGCTGAGCAATTTCACAGTTTCAGGGGAAATACTGAGCAATGGATCTGTTTCGCTTATCGGAGGGGTTTACGACAAGGCGGAGGCCGCGGCGAACGGCCATATGCGCTTGTTTCTTTTGCCTAACGCGAGCAGCGGCGGCATACTTGAAGAACTGCTTTACTACATTTCGCAGAGCGTGTTCAAGGTGCCAATAGTACAGGTGGAAAACGTGTCGCAGGCGTTGCCTTACGCGCTAGGCACCGCTACGCAGATAACGCCTTTCAGCTTCAATATTACGCAGCATTATCATCTGAGCGAGCTTCCATCTCTTAACCTCACCTGCAGCGATTGCAATGAAAGCCTGTTTGACAAGCTTGTAAACTACACGCTCAACTTTACCGGCGCGGAAATAAACGCAATACCTGACAACTTCAGTTCCGCCAAGCAGCAAATGCTAGGCAATGAGCGGCGCTATGCTGAACTGGCAAGCAAGGGCTACGCCTATTCCGCAGCGGATTTTGCGTTCTTGCAGTATTTGTCGGCATTTGCACTTGCAAACAAAGCCAACTATACGCAGGCAGGCTCCGCTTCGGTACTTGCCAACATAAGCGCGTACTGCTCGTCGCTTGTGCCCCCGATGCTTACAAACAGCAATTACGAATACGTAATAGGTGGCGAGCTACGGCAGCAGTTCGCTAACATTACCCTTTCGCAGGCTCAGGCGCTTCTGAATTCGAGCGAAATTACGAGCGACAGCTACATAGAAAGCTTGTATTATGGCGCGGAGTCCTTGGCATGGTGCAAGGCTTCGCAAGAGCTGTACAACATTTCCAGCAACATAAGTGGCAATTACGTGTCATTCTCGCCGGAGCTTAAGGCAGAAGCAGCGAGCGCCATAAACAAAGCAAGCCGATTCGGCAACAACCTCTACTTGGAATCTGCAATAAGAAGCTACGACGCCGGCAACTACGCAGTCGCTCTTTATGCGGCTACGTACGCCAGCGCGTTAGGAAATCCAGATCTTACAAGCAACATGACGAACGCGCAGCTGGCAAACGCGACATATGCGAATGTGCGCAATAGCACTGTTGGCACGTGGCCTTATGAATTTGCCGAGCAGGCGCTGCTTTATCTTAACGAGTACAAGCTTGGCAACAGCTCTTCGCTTAACACGGCATATGCCACTTCCGTGCTTGCAAAGGACTTGGAAGCTGCCAATGAGAAGATAGCTGCCGCTTTCATAATATCGAGTTCTGCGGCTGTTACGCCGGCGCTTTTGCAGCAGATCAGCGAAATAAGCACTGAGATGCAGCAGGTATTTGCGCTACTGCTTGTTGTTCTCATCTTGCTTTTTGCAGTGCTCGTGGTCATGATAGCGCTGCTCGTTGGCGGCAGAAATAAGGATCGAGGCGCAGCGCCAGATAGCGAAGCTGTTGCGGAGCAAAGACTGACGCGTTCGGTGCACCACAGGAGAAAAAGAAGAAAGGCGCGAAAGGTCTGAGACTGTTGCTGCTTTCGCTTTCACAGCACAAGTCCCGGCAGCATGGCGCCCGCCAACACCGCAAGCAGCGCTACGGCCATTGCCAGCAGGCTCATGTTCCTTGCGCTTGTGTAAAACTGCTTGGTATTGTAAATCATGTAGCCAACGCCAGTATATAGCAGCATCGCATCTGCAATCGCAACTAAAACAGCGAATGGCGCATTGAGAACGAAAGGCTTTACGGCAAGCACAATGTACGCGCTTATGCTTATTGCAATTAAATAAAGGGCAAGCGCCAGCGCGGCCGATCCCTTTATGCCTATAACTTTCGGCATTGTTCTGGCATTCCTTACTGTGGTGTCCCCGGCATAATCCCTTATTGTGCCGTGTATCTCGCGAGCTAGCCCTGCAAAGAATATCATCACAGATATGACAATTATGCTATAGGCAAGATGCGCGCTCACGACAAAATCGCCATAAATGAATGGTATTACCATTGCAAAGGCTATGTAAGCGTTGCCCCAGAAAAGAAGCTCCTTCAATTTGTAGGCATATGCCAATGAC
>JBMFTS010000025.1:0-10571 GCA_049966915.1 Candidatus Micrarchaeia archaeon | reverse complement strand
TACAAAACTGGGAAAGACTATTGCCTTCTCCGGGTCCGCTATAAACACGTTACCGTTTGCCTCTTTGTGGTAGCCGAACATCATGGCTTGCTTTACGTGCTTGAAGATTATAGCATAGCCATTTATGCCTTTTATCGGCGTGTGCCGCTTTGTTGAAACGACGTAGATAAAGCGGGATATTTGAGTAGTTAGTCCGTAGTATGCAAGAGCCGATACCATGCTTATATAAGAGGGCCTGAGCACGCTCGAAGCAATTTCATATTCATTGGCCGTATTTATAAAGTAAAGGCCCGCGCTTCACCCTTCCGATTATGCCTTTCTTTACGCACCTTTGCAAGAAAAGGCTGGTATACTTATTTCCAGAGTCAAGAATCTTAGTTGCGTCTTCTAAAGTAAATACACTAATATTTTTGCTTTTTAGAAATCGAACAAATTCCTTGGTTTGCATATATCCAATACTATGCCAAGAATATACGTGTTTCATTATATATCAAATGATATTTATCAATACACCAAGAATCCATGGTCAAGATTCGTTTCCAGGTAAAACGCGAAATAAGCAGTAGTGAAGAGAACCGCACAGCTCAATGCTCCGACCGGGATTTGAACCCGGGTCTAAGCCTCGAGAGGGCTTTATCCTTGACCGCTAGACGATCGGAGCCGCATTTATATATTTTGAGTGCGGTTTATTATTATTTCTTTCCGGTGCTTTTGTGCTGCTTTACGAGAAATACACCCCTTATTCGCTCAACGGCATAATAGGAAACGGCGAAGCCGTTGCAGCCATAAAGAGGTTCGGTGAGGACGTGCTTGCCGGCAAAAAGCCAAAGCCGATTTTGCTTTACGGTCCGCCGGGCACGGGCAAGACCACTGCAGCAAAGGCGCTTGCCAGCATGTTCGGTTTTGGGCTCATTTTGCTTAGCGCCAGCGACTACCGCGATGCCGACACGCTCAGGAAGAAGCTTCTACCCGCGACGGTTTCTAAGGGCCTTTTCAGCAAAACCAACCTGATAGTCTTCGACGAAATAGACGAGCTTTCGAGCCAGTTCGACAAGGGCGCGCAAGGCGTCATAGTGCAGATTCTCCAGCATTCGAGGCAGCCCGTGCTGCTGATAGCAAACGATTTCTGGAGCCAGAGCATATCGTTTTTGCGAGCATACGTGGAGCGCGTCGAATTCAAAAAGCTCAGCACTGAAGAAATACTGTCGTTCATAAGAGGCGTAGCAGGCAAGGAAGGCGCAAAAATCGACGACGAGGTGCTCAAGGCAGTGGCAGAGCGCTGCAACGGCGACCTGCGCGCGGCGCTGAACGACCTTGAATTCGCCATGGGTGCCGGACCTGACGCGCTAGATTATCTGGGAGTTCGCAACCAAAAGCTAGAAATATTTCGTGTGCTTGACCGCATATTCCTGACATGCAGCTTCGAAACTGCCAAATCAGCATTCGACAACAGCGACGTGGACTTTGACATGCTTGTAAAGTGGATTGACGAGAACATACCTAACAGGTATTATACATATGATTCGCTTGGCAACGCATACGATCGCCTTGCCACTGCCAGCGCGTATTCGAACAAGGCAGGCAGGATAGGCTACTATTCTCTGCTTCGCTATGCGAGCATACTGGCTTCCTCTGGGGTTTCGATAGCAAGCTCCGGCCGCGTGAAAAGGCTCGGCTCTTACGCTTTTCCAAAGCAGGTGAAGTATCTCAGCAGCACAAAGCAGGAGAGGCTTGTGCTCAACTCGCTCGCAGCCAAGCTTGCCAAGCGCGTGCACGCCAGCAGACGCGAGTTGCTTACGGGCCTGTTGCCGCTGTTCAGAATAATGCTGGAGTCGAAGGCGAAGACACTCGGCAAGGACGAAGTTGCCAAGTCGCTGGAATCCGAATTTGGGCTTGAGAAAGAAGAGATAGCATTGCTGCTATAAGCGCAGTCAGAGTTCAAGCTCCAGTGCTACGGCAGGCGCCTCTATTCCGAAATTCACAAGCACTTCAGGATGCAGCTCGCCCATTATGCCTGCGGGTTTGCCGTTCAACATCAGCGACCCGCACCTGCCTTCTATGAACGCGCGGTTTTCAGCAGGCTTTATCTCGAGCGTTGCTGATAGCGCTTTGGCGAGCGTCTCGGCTATGCCCTGCATATCATTCATGTCCACTTCGGTATTGGATATTACGCATGCAATGTGGTAGTTTTCTGCCGGTGCGCCGTTCTTTATGCCGAAGACCATGTCTAGCTCGAACAGCTTGTGCGGCAGCTTGTCGTGCTGCGACCTCGAAAGGCTTGCCAGCAGCGAGGGAAGGAGCCACGTCCTTAGCATGGTTATGGTGCTTGCCTTCGCGTTTCTTATTTTTACGTAAGGGCCGCTTTCGCCCTGCCTCATCTTGCTGAAGTTTGTTTCCTCGTTTGTCATATAGCTGCTCAGCAGTTCAAAGAAGCCCAAGCCGGTCATTATGCTCCTCAATTCTTCATTCTTCTGCTCCTGCTCGTCAAGCCTGCCTTCAGCTACCGAGATTACAGGGATGGGCTGTATGTAGTCGTAGCCGTAAGCGACAGCTATGTCTTCTATTATGTCCTGGTCGTTTATGATATCCGACCTGTACGCTGGAACAAAAAATGCTATTTTTCTGCCGTGCAGCGCAGCTTCAATGCCCATCCTGTTCGCAAGGCTTATGACATTGTTGAAAGCAAGCCTGACTCCTATTTCCTCGCTGAACTTTTCAAGCTCGACTTCTATCTGCCTGCGCTTCAGCGTTGGCGTTTTCCTTGTTTTTCTGCCGTGCTGCACCACGGCCACGGTGTACACGTCAAAGCCCATGTCTATGAAGTTTGCGGCAACGATGTTGGCGGTTTCATCCACTGCGTACTCGTTAGTGCCTGTTATGTCCACAAACATCTCGCTGGTGCTTGCGCTTATCCTGGTTCTCTCCGCGTTTATTACTGGTATGAGCGCCATCGCTCCCTTTGAATCCTTGAGCACGCAATATCTGCCGTTGTGCGCGCAGAGCTCGGCGTAAGCCTTGCCCTTTTCGCTACTGCTCAGTATTTCGCTGTATTTCTGCCTTTTCCCGCCAAGCGCTTCGAACTCTTCATCACCATACATGTCGTAGTATATCGGTGCTTGTACATTTCGCATGTCGTGCAATCCTATTGCTATTCTTTTCCTGTGCCTGCCGTACGTCTCTGCAAGCTTGTCGGTGAAGTTTATGAGATCAAGCATCGCTTCATCGGTTAGTTTTACGTTCTTTACTAGCATGCCTGCTACGTATTCTCTGAATTTTGCAGTCTTGCTGCCCACGTGCATTTGCAGGCTGCTGTCGCCTTTCGCCTTGTAATCGAAGCTCTTCTTTCTGCCTATGGAATAGCGAATGGCTCTTGCCAGGCCTGTCGTGCTTATCAAATCGGGCCTGTTTGCCTGGAACTCGACTTCTATGCTGTCGTTGCTCTGGCGCTCCACGCTCATGCCGAGCTTGTCGAGCTGCTTCTCCAGCTCCTTGTCGCCCAGCTCAGCGCCTATGAGCATTTTCAGATATTCCTTGTTGTGAACGCTTGTCGGCATAGCACCACTACACGCTGTTGTTCCTTAGCCAGCCCACGCTTTCGCTGTAAAGGTCTACTATACTTTTTATGTTTTTGTTCTTCGCGAGCACAATGCGCTCCATCCCGAGGCCCCATGCCAGCACGTTTATGTTTTTCTTTGTATTGCCCACTATCTCCCTGCGTATAATTCCAGCTCCGCCCATTTCGAGCCATTCGCCGCCGAAGCGCATGTCCACCTCCACCCCAGGCTCCACGAATGGGAAATACGACGGCTTGAACCTTACTTCTATGCCTATGGCTTTGTAGAGCTTGAGAAGCGTGTCGAAAAGCTTGGCCAGAGTCAGGTTTTCTCCTATTATTATGCCGTCGGTTTGGTAGAAGTCGGCAAGGTGCTTGTAATCCAGGTTTTCGTTCCTGAATACCCTGCCTATTGTGAAAAGCTTTACGGGCAGCGCATAAGCGTATTTGTTTTTGTTTAGAGCGCTCACTATCTTGTAAATATATCTTCCAGTGACATTTGTAGTCTGGGTTCTTAGCACAGCCTGCCTCGCCACGTCTTCGCGCCAGTCCATGTGCCAGCCTTCTTCGTGCGAGCGCTTTACCGTCTTTACGAGCGCCTTGTCGTTTACCGGCAGTTCCCTAGGCGTTTCCGTAAAGAACGTGTCCTGCACCTCCCTTGCCGGATGGTCCTGCGGCACAAACAAGTAGTCAAATACCCAGAATGCCGGCTCTACTATCGGACCTCTTATTTCGGTAAAGCCGTTTGCAAGATAAGCAAGCCTGAGCTGGTTGGCAAGCCTTCTGAATACGTGCTCCCTTGCAGGCGTGGCGCCTTCCACTTGCGCCTGCAGGTTGTAGCTGCTGAACCTGGCTCCTTTCCAAGAGCCGCTTGCTATCATTTCCTTGGTAAGCGTCGTTATTTCGCTAGCGTGCTGCGCTTCTGTCTCTGCCTGCTTCGCTAGCTCCTTGCCTTTTTCGCTTAGCGCAGCCGCGATTATGCGCTGTCTTTTCGTTATGCTTATCAAGTGCCTGCTCTCCAGTTCTTTTATCTCGGCCGCGTTTGTGTCCATAAGCCTTTTTAGCGTCTCCTGGCTTGGGTTTTTTGCAAGTTGCTTTAGCACGGATTCGGCAGCCGTGCCCTTTGATTCGCTGCCCTGCTCGGTCAGCAGCAGCATGCCGTCGGCAATGCGCGCAAGCCCCTTTGCCTTGAGCCATCTCATGCCTATCTGCTCCGGCTCGCTCCTCAACTCGCTCAGCCTGACAGGGCCTTTTCTGAGTCTTTCAAGCAAGGAGTCTTCGGGCAGAGCGGAAGCCGCATAGGATTTCGCCTCGTCGCTTAGCGCGACTTCGCGCTCTTCCTCGCGTTCTACCCTTACCGCATTCTTTTCTGCGAGCGATTCGAGCGCCCACTGCACCGCGTCTTTTCCTAGCTTGGATTTTTCCACGAGCGTGGCCATGCCCGCAGAGCCGCCGCTAGCACTCAGTACGCGCAACAAAAGTGCTTCGTATCTGTGCAGCGCCATAACATTGCCTTATTTAGCAAATTTCCTGTAAGCATAGGTTATTGCCAACGCCGCCGCAAAGGCGATTAGCACATATACCACTGCCGCATGCTGGGGGTACATGTGAGTGAAAAAGCCTATTACTTCTTGCTGCAGCGATTCTGTAATCGTGTAAGAAAGCCTAAAAGAATTCAGGGGCTCGCCTTCGAACCATGACAGTTGCGTTGCATTGGCATAGTTGTATGGGTAGTCTGGTATGGGATAGACAGGCAGGTCGAGTTTTGCGCCCTTGGGCAGAATTATGTTGAGAGTAGCGTTTGGAAACAGCGCTTCGCCGCTTGCCGTATGCCTGAAATTGAAGCAGGAGTCGTTGAACGTGTACAGGAACTGCCTTGGGCCTATGCCGCTCACCGTGGTGACGTTTTCGGCAACGTAGCTCATAGTAATGCTGGTAGACGCGTTATTGCCGTGCATTTCCACAGGCCCGGGCAGTAGCGTAAAGTTCGCTATGCTCGACTTGGGGTTGAATATGTGCTGCATAAGAAGTTTGGTGCCAAGAACCTTTTGCCAATTGCCAAGAGTCTGGTTTACTGCTGCGCGGTCCTGCAGGTAGCTGCTTATCGAGCTGTTGCTTATGAATATCTGCAAAGTTTCTGAAACCTGCGCGCTTGTGCTGTTGCCTAAATACACGTTTGTAGTGAGGCTTGTTACGTTGAAGTACGCAAAGGAGAGTGCAGGCAGCGCGAACACGAGTGCAAGCGCCACAACGGGCAAGAGCTTAGCTTCAACGCCATTCATATTAGCAATTACAACAATAAAGTTATAAAGGATAAGCGTATGGTCGCATGTGCAAGCGCAGCCACGCATTTACAGCAAGCTTAAAAAGCATGTAGCAAGTAAATATTACAAGCAACACTTGATGTGCTTTTAGAAAACGTGTTCTTATGGTAGTGAAAAAGGATTCGTTAATCGCTATAGTCAGAGTCAGGGGCACCGTCGGCGTAAGGAAGGACATAGCAGAGACGCTTGACAGGCTCGGCCTGAAGCACCCGAACAACCTTGCGCTTGTGCGCGCTACCGACTCTAGCATAGGCATGATAGCCAAGTGCAGCAGCTACATAGCATACGGCGAGATATCGAGTGACGTTCTGGCAAAAGTGCTCGAAAGCGAGGGCTTGAAGCTCAGCAGCGAAGAGCTTGCCGCAATAGCCAGTGGCGCAAAGCCGCTGCGCGACGTTGTGCAAATGCCCATAAGGCTGCATCCTCCCAGGCACGGCTATAAGGGTACGCGGAAACCCTACGGCCACGGCGGCGCGCTGGGTTATCGTGGCAATGCGATAAACGAGCTCATAAGGCGCATGGTGTAGGTGCTGTCATGGTTTTGCGCATAAAGAAAAAGTCAAGGAAATACTTGGGCAACAGGCGCTGGGGCGCCGGAAACATAAAAAACAATCGCGGTGCTGGCGACAGGGGCGGCGTAGGAAGGGCCGGCAGGAAGCACAAGCTTACCTACAGGCTCGTTTACGAGCGCGAAAGCATGTATTCGAAAGGCTTTTTCAGCTACAAGGGCAAGGCGGAGCGCCTGCAGGAAATAAGCCTGTCAGAGCTTGACAAACAGGCCAAATCTCTGGGCCAAAATCCTACAATAGAGCTTATAGGCTACAAGGTGCTTGGCAGCGGAGCCATTACTGTTCCAGCGGTGGTAAAAGCCAGCGCGTTTTCTGCAAACGCCAAGAAGAAAATAACTTCAGCAGGTGGCACGCCTGTGCTGCTCGAGAGCGCGGCCGTGCAGAAAAAGCCAGAGCAGGCCAGCGCCTGAATGGCGCCGTTTGTAATCACGTTGTTTGTTTATATTGCATAACCTTTCGAATTTCGGTGAAAATTTGCGCATAGCGTTTTATTCTGATACTTACCTGCCAGCTGTCGACGGCGTTGTAACTTCAATGCTTTCGTTCAAGAAGGAACTTGAAAGAAGGGGCCACAAGGTATTCATATTCACATCAGGTACTCTTTCTAGCAAGAAAAAATACGAAACAAGCGACGTTTTTGTGCATACTGGCATAAAGTTCAAGCCGTACCCGCAGTACAGCGCGGCAATATTTCCGTACCATTCGATTCTCAAGCTCAGCAGGCTGAAAATAGACATAATACACGCGCAGACGCCGTTTACGCTCGGCTTCAACGGCTTGCTTGCCGCAAGGCTGGGCAGATACCCGCTTGTGGGCTCTTTCCACACGCTTTTCAATGACAGGTCGCTGGAGATATACTATCCCAGGAGCATGCGCGGGTTTTACAAGAAATACTTGTGGAAATACATAAAGTTTTTCTACAGAAGGTGCGACACGGTGATAGCGCCAAGCAACACCATAAAAAGCATGCTGGAAAAGCGCAGGATAGGCAACGTAGTGGTCGTGCCAAACGGCATCGACACCGGCGTTTTCAACGAGAACGCGAGCCCCCGGCCTGCAATGAAGCATTTTGGCATAAGCCCGAAGAAGAGGCACGTGCTTTACCTCGGCAGGATAAGCCACGAGAAAAAGATAGACACGCTAATAAAAGCCGCAAAATATATTGCGGCGAAGAGGAATGACATAGAGTTCATAATCGGAGGCACAGGGCCAATGCTTGACAAATACACAAGCGTTGTGCACAAGTTGGGCATAGGCTCTAGCGTCAAGTTCTTGGGCTTCGTAAAGCCCGAGCTGCTGCCTAGCCTTTACGCTGCCAGCGACGTGCTTTGCCTACCTTCGACGTTCGAGACGCAGGGCATAGTGTGCCTAGAGGCCATGAGCGTTGGCAAGCCAGTCGTTGCCGCAAGCACGCCCGTGCTCAACGAGTTTGTCAAGAGCAAGTACAGCGGCGAGCGCTTCAGCGGCAATTACCTTGCTTGCGCGAGAGGCATAGAAAAGGTTTTAAATAACGTTGATGCATATAAAAAAGGCGCAATAAGCACTGCGCGCATGTTTTCTATTGAAAAGGTTACTGACAGACTGGAAAAGGTTTATGAAAATACGATTGACAAGGCGGTTTACTGAACGAAGCAAAAGAAGGAGTACACGCTGCGGAGCACGAAGCCGAGAGCGCCTCTGCTTCTGCGGCAAATTCAAAAGCAGGAGTAGGCACTAGCGAAGCCCGCGCCGGAGCTGCGGACGCTGCGAAAGCAATACAAAAAGAGATAGACGACGCGTTCTCGAAGAGGCGCGAGCTTATAGCACAGGTCAGCCGCATACGCGGCAGGCTTGCTTACAAGAAGAGCGAGGCAGAAGCACTGTCGAAGCTCGTTTCGCTTGACGAAAAGTACAAGAGCATAGGCAGGCTCAAGCACATGAAGGAGGTTCTTGAGTTCAAGATTTCCACCGAAGCAAGGACGCTTGACGAGGAGCGCTCGTTGCTCAAGCGCCTTGGCGACGTCGAGGCGCAGCTGCGCGAGGCGATAGCTTCGCAGAAGCTCAGGGGCAAGGCGCAGCTTGTAGAACAGGACATAGCTCAGCTTACCAAGCGCGAAGAGGAGCTTAACGCTGCAATAGCCGAAACGGGCAAGCAGATAGACATGTTGCGCGCAAAGCTGGGAGTGGCCACTAGGCCGAAAAGGGAACGCCAGCACAGGCAGCCGCAAAGCGCTGCAGCGCCTCTCACCATAAGCATGCAGGACATAGCAGTAATAAAGACAAAGAAAAAGGCAAACGCAAAGGAGCAGAATGCAGACGAAGCCAAGCAGCAGCCGCAGCAGACTCAAGGTCAGGTCTAGGTGTTTTGTTGAAGATCACATTTTACGGCGCAGCAGGCGAAGTGGGAAGAAGCTGTTTCCTTGTAGAAAATGCGGACACGAAAATTCTGCTCGACGCCGGTGTAAAGCTGGGCGAGCAGATAGAGTTGCCGCTTATTCCTAAGGAAGAGGCAAGCAAGTTGAGCGCCGTGGTGGTGTCGCACGCGCATCTCGACCACTGCGGCTATCTTCCGCATCTCGTTTCCCTTGGCTTTGACGGGCCCATTTACGCCACAAAGCCGACGCTTGAGCTGGCGAACGTCATAGTGAGCGACTACCTTAAAATATCAAAGCCAGACGAGGTTAGCAAAGCCGGCGTGGCAAAGATGGTAAAGCATTATCGCAACGTGGACTATTTCAAGGAGTTCGAAGTGGGCAGCTTTGCCATAAAGCTGTATCCTGCCGGGCATATACTCGGCAGCGCCATGATAAAGGTGACTGACAAGCTCACTGGCAAGTCGCTGCTTTATACTGGTGACATGAATACGAGGAGCACGCGCCTGCTTCCGCCGGCATATACGGAACATCTGAGCGCAGACGTGCTCATGACCGAGAGCACCTACGGCGGCGACAACGACGTGTTTCCGTCGGAGAAGGCTGTGCTTGGCGCTTTCATAAACAGCATAAAGGAAACGATAAACTCAGGCAACAAGCTGATAATACCAAGCTTCGCCGTAGGCCGCGCGCAGGAAGTGCTTTTCATACTTAACGACTACATGCGCTCCAAAATACTGCCGCAAACGCGCATATACATGGACGGCATGATAAACAAGGCAATGCGCATATACAGGCACAACGTCATATTTTGCAGAGAAGAGCTGCAAAAGCAGATCCTTATGAGCGACGAGGACCCGTTCAAGAGTAAGTTCTTCCACGAGGTAAACGGCAGGCGCGAAAGAAGCAGCGTTATAGAGAGCAAAGAGGCGTGCATAGTGGTGACAACGAGCGGCATGCTCAAGGGTGGGCCTGTGGTGAAGTATTTAGAGAAGCTTGCGTCAAACGAAAACGCAAAGCTTGTTTTTGTGGGCTACCAGGCGGTTGGCACGCCGGGCAGGAAGCTCATAGAAGGCGACAGGAACATAGAGATAAACGGCAAAAAGCTTGACATACGCATGAAAGTGGAGCAGTACAAGCTGTCCGCGCACGCCGACAGGCCTTCGCTCGTGAAGTTCATGGACAAGGTAAGCGGGCTAAAAAGCGTGATAATAGTGCATGGCGAAGCGGGAAAGATGGGCGAGTTCGCAAACGCTATCAAGAACAAGTACGCTGTGCATGTGCCTACTCTTGGCTCTTCGCTTGAGTTGTAAAATGATTTCTGCGGCTAGTGCAATCAATGAAGCACAATGCCCAAATGTCATCTTATGCGAAAGCCATCGAATTCAGCGTCGTTTTGTTCTGCATTGTAGTCTGTTTCCTCTATGTTGTCGACGCTGGCACCGCCTTCGGAATACGCAGCAAGCTCTTTTTTGAATTGCGCAAGCACCTCGCTGCTTGCAACTGCAATTATCTCTACGCTTCCGTCGGTAAGGTTTCTGACAAAGCCGCTTATGCCGTACTGCTTTGCCAGACCCATTACAAACGCCCTGTAGCCAACTCCCTGCACAACTCCGCGTACTATGTAATGCGCTTTCATGCCTGCGCCCTGAAATAGCGGTCATGCGACCGCCGGGATTTGAACCCGGGTCTTTGGCTTGGAAGGCCAAGGTCCTACCAGGCTGGACTACGATCGCTCTATCACAATTTTGTTCTAAGTTATAAATACCTTCTG
>JBMFTS010000024.1:0-11051 GCA_049966915.1 Candidatus Micrarchaeia archaeon | reverse complement strand
GACGCCACTTTCACAGAGTGGAGATCGGAGTTCAACTCTCCGCGGGCCCATTTTCTGCTTTCGATAAAGCCAATTGATTCATTCATGTAAAGCATAAATTTAGAATTAGGAATCTGAACGTTATCTGCAATCTTCTCGTTGCAGCCACCAACGCGATTACTTTGCGCTGGCATGCCTACGCCCTGCTTCTCGTGGTCTAATTATATTCTACTGCGCCGTGCTCTGTCAAATTTCTTATCGACGACTCTACACTTGACAGGATTTCCAATTTTATGCCGCGCACTTCTTGTTCTGATACTACTTGCACTGCAGAATCCGACCTGTTCGTGTCTTTTCCGCTGTCTCTTAGCGCGGCCTCCACGTACGACTTGAATGGCCGCGCGGTTTCGGTTTCGCCGCGCTTCCGCAGTAAATATGCGGTGTTATTTCTTACCATTTCTTTCAACGCGCTCTTGGGATTCAGCATATAGTAAACGGTGTGTCTTCGTTTTTCTAGAAGGCCCGCCAAGATTTTTGTTGCTTTGTCGAATACGGTGGAGTATGCGCTGTTTACTATCATGTGTTTGCTGTCTTCTATTGCCTGATAAAATTCATCTATATACTCGTTTTCGATTTTGTACGAACTGCCAAAAACAGCGCCATACGCCTTTGCTACTAGTTCGTCGGCTTTTTTGTAACTTGCGCTTTGCTCTTCTATTTTCGTTTTAAGGTCCTCTATTTTTGATTTCGTCGAATTCAACATTGCTGAGTCTTTTCGTAGTTTCGCGTCGCGCATGTTTCTTAGCTCGTTTACAAAATTGTTCGTTAGTTCGTTGTACTTGCGTAAGTTCTTTATTTCTTTTTCAAGCTCTCCTGCTATTTCTTTGAGGTCTTTTATCTTATTGCCTGCAACTTTGGCTTCTGCGCTGCTCGCATCGCTGAGTTTTTTAGCCATCGCAAGCAGCGCTATGTTGAGTTCAAGTTTTTCTGTAGACTCTGAACAGGCCAGCCATTCTGCGTAGCCTGCAGGCTCCGTGCGTATTTTGTTGGCAGTCACATAATTCACCGATCGCTGCTCACGCTTTTCATGCCAATGGCACTAGAATATGACAAAAGCCGGTATTTATGCATTGGCTTTGCCCTATTGTGCTAGCCCTTTACCACAAGTATAGGCACGTTCCTTGCGACTATCTTTGACAGCCCGGCTTTTTCAACAACGCCCACTACCTCGTCGACGTCCTTGTACGCCCACTCTGCCTCTTCGCTTATCAGGTTTCTGCTTTTTACCCTGAGCTCTATCCCCTTGCTTTTTAGCGAGTCCAGAGTCTTGCTTGTCGGTATTTCTCTGACTGCTTGGTGCCTTGACATTACCCTGCCGGAGCCGTGGCATGTCGTGCCATAGCTTTGTTCCATCGAGCCCGGCATGCCGCACAGTATGTAGCTTGCGGTGCCCATGCTGCCTGGAATTAGCACAGGCTGGCCTATGCCCCTGTATATTTTCGGCACTTCCTGCATGCCTTTCGGAAACGCTCTTGTGGCGCCCTTTCTGTGCACGTAAACCTTCCTGAGCTTGCCTTCTATCCTGTGCTCTTCGAGCTTTGCTATGTTGTGCGCCACGTCGTAGAGCGTAAGCATGCCCATCGCGTCGGCGCTCTTGCCGAAAGTTTCTTCGAAGCTTTTCCTTATCGAGTGTGCTATGATCTCACGGTTTACAAAAGCGAAATTCACTGCGCTCTTCATCGCCGCCAAGTAGTCCGTTGCCTCTTTGTCATGCACAAACGCATAACTAAGTTCTTTGTCCACAAGGCTTATGCCGTGCCTGGCGCGGTATTCGTTAAGCAGCATAAGGTAATCGCTTGCGATCTGGTGCCCAAAACCCCTAGAGCCGCAATGCACCATTACTACAACCTGGCCCTTTTCAAGGCCGTACGCCTTCGCTTTTTCCTCGTCAAAAATGCGCTCTACTTTCTGCACTTCTAGAAAATGGTTGCCTGCCCCCAGCGTTCCTAGCTCGCGTATGCCCCTTGTTTTGGCTTCTTTGCTTACCTTGTCATAGTCGGCGCCAGCCATTGCGCCGTTCTCTTCTATGCACTCTATGTCGTCTGCTATCCCGAACCCCTTTGAGACTATGTACGGCACTCCTTCCTCTGCTATGCGTCTCATGTCGGTGTCGCTGAATCCCCAGTTTACCCTGCTGCCTACGCCGCTTGGCACATTTTTGAAAAGCATGTCGGCAAGCTGCTTTAGCTTAGGCTTTATGTCTTTCTCGGTAAGGTTGGTTTTTATCACTTTTATGCCGCAGTTTATATCAAACCCTATAGCTCCTGGCGATATAATTCCGTTGTCTGAGTCAAACGCAGCAACGCCGCCAACCGGAAAGCCGTAGCCCTCGTGGCCGTCTGGCATTACAAGAACGTTGCCCGCAAGACCAGGCAGCGTAGTGGCGTTAACAGCTTGCTGCAGCGTATTGTCTTTTTTCATGTAGCCCATGAGCGTGTCATCCGCATAAACAACCACGTCTGTATTCATGCCTCTGCTTGGGTCTTTTTTTATCACAAACTTGTTGTCGTTCTGCTTTTCCAGAGCAATGTCCATAAACGCGCCTTTTTACGATAAAATATGACTAAAATAACGGCAAAGAATAAATATAAGCTTGCATTATGAATAGTGGCAATAAAAATAACGGTGGTGGAGCAAAATATATAAAGTCATGATTGGCAATTAGTAGA
The DNA here is from genome assembly GCA_049966915.1 of Candidatus Micrarchaeia archaeon. Lineage (GTDB taxonomy): Archaea > Micrarchaeota > Micrarchaeia > Micrarchaeales > CABMGC01 > JAGDXZ01. Next base: position 8,343 of record JBMFTS010000024.1, on the reverse strand, counting down.
AGTGCAGGGATGGCGGAGCTTGGTCAAACGCGACAGACTCAAGATCTGTTGGCTTCAGGCCTGCGGGAGTTCAATGCTTGAACAAATCTCCCTCCCTGCATGTCTTGATTGTCAAGCAGATTTGAAAATTTGCGATTATAATATCGGTGATATGGTGTCTAAAAACTTGAAAAAGAGGAGCATGAAGAATAAAAGTTCAAGGCGCGCTTCGTTAAGCGTCAGAAAGGCCAGTAATGCGAAAACAGGTTCGAGAAGGTCTTCGCTGATTAGTAGGATAAAGTCCGCCAAAATAAAGGACAAAGTGCTTTTGGACTTGCCGCACTATCCGCAGACAGAAGACTTTACAAGCTCTGCCGCATGCGCAATGATTGTGCTGAAGGCGCTCAACAAGAATTTCAGGCTTAAGAGGGAAAACGAGTACAGCATATGGCAGGAAGCCGTAAGTGGGAGCGTCTGGTACGGATCAAAGTACGGCCTAGCCTACGCGCTTGCCAAGAGAGGCGCAGAAGTGGCGATAATGAGCAATACGCAGGACGAAGGCTACGAACGGCGCATGGCAGTATACGAAAACGTCAATCTTGACGCGCTTGATGCCTCATTTAACGAGATAAAGCAGAAGTCTAAGACAATGGGCATAGAAGAGGAATACATACAGGGTGCCAACCTTTTGCCTATAAAGAAGGCGCTGTCTTCGGGCCACATACCCATAGTGCTGATAGACGTCAAGGCGATAGATTCTTATCTTGACTCCATGCCGCACTGGGTTGTTGTGAAAGGCTATGACAAGGACAATTTCTACATAAGCGATCCTTACTCTGACAGCACGATAACACTGGACGCGCAGTCGTTCAAGTCGGCTCTAGGTTTTGAAAACGACTTCCACATGATAGTCGTCAAAGGAAAGTAACTGGCTTGGTTTGCTTTTGTGCTTGTGCACTCTAAACGTCAATTTAAACGTCGAGTTTTTGCGGCCGTCTACGTGCCGGTGTCCCAGACGTCGGCCATGATTTTTTCTGGTTTTACGTCGAGTTCGGCTAGCGCCGCTTTTATCGCTTGCACAAACTTTGGCGGACCGCAGATATAGCACATCCTTTCTCCAAAATCCGGCACAATTTTCTTGATCATATCGCTGTTAATGTGTCCAGTCAGTCCGGTCCAACCGTCGCCCTGCTGAGGCCTTGTAACCGTTACAAAGAGCTCAAGGCGTATGCGCTTCTGCAATTCTGCGAGCTCACTTTTTCTTATTATTTCGCTGGGATACTTTACGCTGTATATCAGTTTTACGTCAGTGTTTGCGCCAAGCGCCTTTATGTGCCTTAGCATTGACATGAATGGCGCTATTCCCGTGCCGCCTGCTATGTAAAGCACTTTCTGATCCTTGTAAGGGTCAAACTTGAATTGGCCGTACGGTCCCTTTACCAAAAACTTGCTGCCTATGGCCGCTTCAGCAAAATGCGAAGTCCTCGCCATTGCGGTGCCTGGATGCGGCTGCTTCACGGCGTAGAGCTCAAGCGTACTTGAACCTGGGTCTGAAGCAATTGAAAAGGCTCTTGCAACATGCTGCTTGCCTTCTGCGTCTATGCCCGAGATCATTATGAACATGCCTGGCTCAAAATCGAGAGGCTTGCCATCTTCCGGCTCGAACCTGAGCGTAAGCACCTCTGGCGTTTCGTCCAATCTTTCAGCAAGCGTATAAATTTTTTCAGTTATTTGGTCTTGCATATTGGACGCCATGCCGAAAGCGCGTGTTTATGGCGCAAAGCAGGAACAGCAAACTATTTCTTGTTGAGCACGGCCTCTTCTGCAATCTTTTCAAGCTTGTCTATGCTCTTTACAACTTCCTTCAGTTTGGCATTGAGGTCGTAGCCAAGGTCGTAGCCGCGGTCCGTTCTTATGTGCGTTGGCTGGAGCGCGTTGTAGTTTATAGAAAGGGTCCTGAGCGTTATTATCAGCGTCTTTCTTGTGAACTTTTTACCAAGTATGTAATAAAGCTCTCTTGTTGTTCTGGGAGATTTCGAAAGCAAAAGTTTCAAAACAGCATAATTGGGTCTGCTTAGCAATTTCCTCAAGAGCCATATTTCGTCGTTCTCTTTTTGCTTAGGCATGTTTTAACATCGTATATAAAATTTATAAAGATATCATTGCGCGAAGCGCACGGCTCTGTCATAATATTCGGTTGATCAATGACGTCAAATAAAAATAGGCACTTTTTACTGTTCTACCGAGCACTGCCTGCCTTTTCACCGACTCTATGCACACTGTCTGCTTCTTCACGGCTTCGTGTCGAAAGTATTAAAAATCCTTTCTTATATAAATATATAATATGTTATACTTTAGTAAATATATTGGTATCTTGAGTAAATTTGGAAGTCTGCGCACGCGCCTGAACAAAACCGCTGTTCAGCAGCAGATCCAAGAAAGCGTCAACATGGACTTCTGCGTGACTGGCGCTTCAGGCACACCCGTGGCAGAAATTAGCGGACTCGTGCCAAAGGCCATACTCAAAATCGGCAACGCCTACATGTATGCATTTGGCTACGGGCTCGAGCCGCTTAGTGCGTATGAAGCGAAAGAGGCCGGTAGGGTAAAGGCGCTAATCATAAATGCGCTTTCTGCAGGGAACGACGTTTCCATAGGCATGTTCGACAAGGTGCGCGGCATGGCGCTAAACGAGCTTTCAAAAAGCCTTGAAAGGACACGAGCCGAGTATGTTTCTTATTTGCTGGCGCACGACACTGTAGGCTACGGGCCGATAAGCATGCTGCTTGAGGACAAAGGCAGCATAGAAGAAATAGAGATAAACGCACCCACTTCCCCGATAGTTGTGCACCGTCCGGACTATGGTGCATGTCGCACAAATCTGGCGTTTTCAGGAGAACCGCAGTTCAGACATGCCATAAACAAGATGGCCTACGAGGCAGACAAAGAGCTCAATGACGACTTTCCTATAATAGACGTGCAGGTAGGCAATGCAAGAGTGCACGCACAAATAAGGCCGTACGCGCAAAGCGGCGGCATCGCTACGATAAGGCTCAACGGTTCCGGCAAGGCCGGCGTTGATTACTTGCTTGCAAAGAAAACGGTAAGCGCCGAGGCTTTGGCATATGTCTGGCTCGCTGTTGATGCCAAGCTTAACATGATCATTTCCGGCGCGCCTGCAAGCGGCAAGACGACGCTGCTTAGTGCAATCCTGTCACTAGTGCCAAGGCACCAGCGCGTGGCCATAATAGAGGAAGACGTCAACGAGCTGAAAGTGGATTTTGATTTTAACAACGTAGTGTCGCTTTACGGCTCCAAATACGGCGGCGTAAGCGCCAGAGAGCAGACAATAAACGCCCTCAGGATGAGGCCCGACAGGCTTGTGGTGGGCGAGATAAGAGGCGAAGAGGCGAGGGAGATGTTTGCTGGCGCGAACCTCGGAATACCATTCGTTACAACGATGCACAGCAACGAGGGTGCCATAGACATACTCAAGAAACTAAGCGTGAAGCCCATGAACGTTGACGCTGCTTCCATCAGCATGCTCGACGTCGCGCTTTACATGAAACAGATTGACATCTCTAGAAGGGTGCTATCTGGCATTTACGAATATGAGTGGCTCAGCAGGGCCGAAACCGAATCAGGCATAGAAATAAACGAAGCAGACAACGTGCAGGTGCGCGAAATGGCAAAGTCAGGAGTTCTAGACATTGGCGCACTCGCAGATTCAAAGGTCATGCGGGCTTATGCGGAAGCAAAAGGCATAACGCAAAAAGGTGCCGCAGGGGAGTTCAGAAAGCGCGTCAGCTTGCTAAAGCAGGTTTCTACCATGCAGCCCGATGCAGCAAAAGAAGCCATAAGCGAATACATAGGGCGATAAAACGAAATATTGCAGCAAGCTGCAGGTTTTCGCGATTGCGTTGGCAGTAGCAGCAGCCGCAGGTTTTGCTGTTTCAGCAAACGGCATTGTGCTTGTTGCTGTGATTTTTGCGTCTTTTGGCTTTGCATGTGCGCTTAGCGTGTTGTTGTCGCGTGCTCGCCAAACATACGCAAAGCACAGATTCGTTCAGCAAATGTTATTGGCTTTGGAAAAGGTTGATTATTACTTGCAAAAAGGCTTCAGTCTTGCAGTAGCCGTAAACGTTGTTGCCGCGAACGAAAGCGGCGAAGTAAAACAGCAGCTTATCAGGTTCAAAAATAGCGTGGTACTCGGCATGCCTATTGACAAGGCCATAGCGCAGCTAGGCATAGAAGTTTCGGGCGACAACATAGCCATGGCCGTAGCTTCTTTGAAAACGCATGACGAAAGGCACGCTTCAGAAACGGAGGGCAGCATACAAACCTACGCCACTCTTAACATGTTCATATCAACAATAGCGCCGTCTTTTGTTATATTCGCGTTTGTGGGCACGGCGGTAATAGCAGGTGCATTCAGCAATATGTTGCTGCTTTCTGTGCTTTTGCTGTTCGCTGTGCCACTTGCATATGCTTTCGGGAATTTGCTCATGAGTAGGCGGCTTTATGCGTGAAAAAATTAAAGATGAAGATGTGCTTGCGTACGCCGCTGCCATTTTGCGCAACATGCGGCATGCGCCCCTGGCTCTTGCTGTGCTCGACAGCATAGCGGTCAAAAACGATGCGCTGGCACTCCGCCTTGGCAAACTGGTAAAAAGCCACCTTCTTGCGTGCGATATCGGCATGGAATCTACTGGGGTATCGAGCGCAGACGGTCTTTTAGGTCTTGTCTGGGCAGCGTTGCGGAGCGGAACTAGCGCCAAAAACGCATTGAAAGTTTTTGTGGAAGCGCTAGAGCGGGATATAACAGCAAGAAACAAGTTAAAAGCAAAAACCTACGGCAGCGCCATGCTTACGCAGGCAGGCATCGCGTTCTTCTTCCCTCTTTTCAGCGGCATATGCCTTGCGTTGTTGAACGGCCAAGTAGGCTTTGGAATTTCGGATGGCGCGTTCAGGTTTGCAGTGCTGTCCATTGCTTATGTGTTTGTCATGCTTTACATTTCCGTGGCGTTTGCCAATGTCGGCAGGAAACGGCTTAGCGCCGCGATCGATGCAATTCCTTACGCTTTGCTGGCCTTAGCGGTATTTGCCGCGGCATATTCATTTGTAGGTACTGCTATATGAGGTGAAAAAATGAACTTGAACATATGGACAGGCACGGAAGCGTCGGCGTTCCTTGCGCTAGCAAGGAGCAAGAAGGCACAGAGCTCGCTGGAGTACATAATGATGATAGCCGCAGCGAGCATAGTAATAGTGCTTGCCGTCGCTATGGTTGTAAAGCTCAAAGGAGCAGTAGTGACCACTGTCAACGTGAACGGCACAAACGAAAGCATAGCGCAAGCAATTTCAAAAGAGCTTGGTTCGTTGACTGCAAACGCGATTCAGTGAAAGCTCAACTCTCCCTGGAGTTCCTGCTGTACGTGGGTCTTGCTGGCTTGTCGCTGGCAGTAGCCGGCAGGGCCGTGCCGCAGGTATTGCATGCGGCTTCGGAATCTTCAGGTGCTTATTCTGTGCTGTCTTTTGCAAGCAGCCTGAATACGGCACTACTTTACGGCAACTCCACGGTGTTTGTTTTTTTGCCACACGGCATTTGCAACGCGACGATTTCAGGCACAACGCTTTCAACGCGTTGGGGCTCTTATGGCTTAGTCTTGCCCATTGTTGCGGGCAACGCGTTGTGTCCTGATGGCATGCGAGCCGAAATTGGCATAAACGTTTCGGCAGGAGTTGCGCATCTTTGGCGTATTTCATGAAAGCGCAGCTTTCGCTCGAGGTCATGGTAGGCATGGCTTTGGCACTAGGTTTGCTTGCGTTGTCGCTTGCGCTTGCAAATGGCACAGAACTGGCAACAATGCACGCTGCGCGTGCGGTCGCAATAGTTTTGAACAATAGTCAATGACAGGTGACTTTTTGCTGATAGGTGCAGATTATCTCGTTGCGCTGCCTTTTGCGGCTATGGCAATATTGTTGCTGTTCGTCGTCGCGCACGGGATTTTATATGCTGTTGCTAATTCAGAATCTTGTGCGGCGCGATATCTTGCGCTTTTCAAGTATTCTCAATCAATTGCGTCAAGCGTAGCGAATATGAATCCTGGCCAGGCGTCGCAGGTTGTGAAACATGCCGACACTAGCAGCATCACCGCCGAGCTGCTTCCTTACGGATCCATTAGCGCATGCAGCGCATTGGCGGTGTGCAGGATAATACCCGTGCATACGCAGCTTCGTATATTGGTGGTAGATTATGCGCATACAAACCAGTCTTGAGTTTTTGGTGTTGCTGAGCGTTGTTGCGTCTTTGGCGCTCGTGGCCATAAGCGCTTACGTCAAAAACATTATGCCGCAATACAGGATGTTTGGCGCATTCGCCGCGAACAGCTCGGTTGTAGAGGTTAACAGTTCAAAAAGCGTGAGCGAAAGTCCCAGCGCTGTTGTGCTTATGCCGCCCAATACCACCATAAGCAAGGCCTCCTACTTGAACGTGGTATTTTACAACTGCAGCGATGGCTCGGCAAATATGTCTGTGAACTCGGCTTCGCTTTTCTTTCAGAAGGCAAGCGCTTCGGAACGCGTTGAAGGCATAGCTACGGAATCGCTGCCATTTGTGCCAACAAAAGAAGGCATAGATGCCGCAAGCATTTACTATTCGCTCAGTTGTGGCAACCGCACTCTGAGCAGCAACCAAACAGTTTACACGTTTGCATCAGGCGCCGCTTCAAACTATTCCGCGCTATACTCCATGTCGATTAGCAACAGGAGCGAACACGTGGATTACCCGCTCCAGCAAACGAGTCCGATAATCTACACTACGCAAAGCACGAGCTGCACCAGGACCAATTTTTGGTATCAGCCGCTGCCGATACAGTACCAGTGCGGCACAGCCGATGCTTGGGAATACCGCGTATTTTCAATCTACTGCTATTATAACGTGGGCGGCACTACTACCACTACTACCTGCATATACCCGCACGACACGCAGTACAATACCAGCAGCCTGGGCAACGCCACATACGCATACGCATTTACGCTTAGCATAAGCTCGCCGCTTGGCGCGCTCTCTGCAAGAATGAGCAGTTCAAGGCAAAAGAATCCGCTTATGCTGGGCAACAGACAAGTCGGATACGCCGAAGTAGAGAACGTAAGCTACATAGGCAAGTTGCTTGAAGGGGGCGTGCTCTCCAATGCCAGCGAGATGTACGTGGCGAACGCAAGCGCCTACGATGCTTATTTGCAGGCAAAGGAGAATCTGTACTCTGTGCTGAACTATTACAACACCACATTGAGCTATTCCCAGCAAATTTATCAGGCGCTTTATGAATACAATTCTTCGGCGCAAGCGCTCATAGCAGGCATGAAGGCAGCGCACGCTGTAGCAATCGCAAACGCCATAATTTCTGATCCTGAATATCCTTTCGATTACGTGATAAACGCCTATGTGGAGAACGTGACGGGGCTTGGCAACGAAACAATGCAATACATGGGTTCAGTAGTAAATTTGTTTTACGGCTGATTTCATGAAATGTCAGCTTGCAACTGTGGAAGCGCTGCTTGGGCTTCTGGTTGCAGTATCTGGTATCGTGCTCATGGTAAGGCTGTCAAGCGGTTTTAGCGCGCAGCTTGGCTCTGGAGTCATGCGGCTCAAGGAAGGCGGCGCTGTATATGACTTTTACTCCGCTTTGGAATCTAACGCAACCGCAAGGGCATGTGTCCTCGGTTTAAATATCACGTGCATGAACAGCCTGCTTCGCGCGTACGAAGGCGTTTACGGCGTAAGCATCGGCATTTCGGTGGACGGCGTTCGAGTCGGAAATGCGAGCCCACCAACCTACTGTCTGCTTGTTTCAAATTCAGTTGTGTGTATAGAGGCGGGCGGGTGAATGTCGTTTTACGGGCTGTTCTTATTGGGAGTTGCTGTGGCGTCTGCAATTTGCATGGCTTCGGTTTCGACGCTTATGCGTTACGCAGGACCAATAAGCATCGGCTACGCAAGAACTGCAGAAAGCGTGGCGCTTGGCGTATACTCAAATTACCTCGCGTCAGCGCCGAACGGCTCTTACGCTGTCGGTGCACTTTCGGAAATGTCTGGAGTATATGTGCGTTGCGCGCGTAGCATGTGCGTAGTGGAGAACAAGTACTTGACAGCATACGAAGTCGTGCCGTTAAATGACACTGGCTAGAAAAGTTGCGCGCTTCGGTGCGAAATGAAAGCAAGCGTGTTCATAAAACGAAACACTAATGCAGAAAGGAAATCCCACCTTGCGAAACGCAATGCCTAAATATTGCAGCTTCGCAACGAAATGGCAATGCTTTTAAATGCCGAAAACAAAATTTTATTAGTGGGTGGTGGGCATG
>JBMFTS010000023.1:0-11184 GCA_049966915.1 Candidatus Micrarchaeia archaeon | reverse complement strand
ATTGTGTATTTCTTTTGGACCATCTATACTTACGCCTAACTGAATTTTCTCCTCTCCGCCTTTTTCTTCCTACATTCATCACAGAAATCGAACCCGTAGTATTCTACACCTTTTTCGACGCAGGTACTGGTTCTATATTACCAGATAGGTAAGCGCAAGCGTAGTGACAAGAGCTATGACAAGTTCGATAGTCATCCAGACTAGCGCAGTGTTGAATATTTTGGATTGGTCTTTCGAAGGTGCACCGGCAAGTGTTGCAGTATATGAGATCAAGGACGGTTTGAGTGGATTTGCCGGGCCCATCGTCATGACTACAACCACTCCTAGCAACAGTCCTACAGGAAGCAAAAGCGTAGCGGCGGCTGCAACTTGCGAGGCACTAATTAGGAATGCCGCAACTGTGCCTGTTGCAAACACTATGCCAGTTCCCCACGAGAAAATATTAAGCAATAGCGGATATAGTAGGCTGCCTGCGCTTGTCATTAGCTTGGTTATCGCTGCGACCTGGCCGCTTATAACGGCAATGCCTGCAAACGTTGCGCCAAGGAAGGTTGTTAGCAAGGAATTTCCAGATAGCCTGCTGCCCTTGACCAACGCGCCCCATACTCCAAGAGGTTTCTGCGCAGGTGCGGAAGTTTTTTGCCTGCCATTTTGTGCAGTGGGTTTTATCCTAAAAAGGTATGCGCTAAGTGCCACAACGAATATGTAAAATGCAGGCGTAGTGAGCAGATTTATTGAAACTGGTGGATAAGTCCATAATCTAAGCAAGTAGTTGGCCTTTGATACCACACCTGCAAGAGGGTACGTCCAAAGTATTATTAGGACTATGCCTACGATTATTGGTCCAAAAGGCCTAAGCATTTCAGGTATGCTCATTGCAGGCATATTTGTAGGCGTTTGGTGCAGGTGTTTTGAATAGGCAACAAACAAAACCAATGTAAGCAACCCTGAAACCATCAAGGTGAGCAGATATGCACTTGGTATAAGTATTGCGAATATTATTATGCTCAGTATCGCACTTACTATGTACAAAGCTGCAACGGTCAGGTTCTCTCTGTTGAATTTTTCATTCAATATTTTCATACCTCCAAATACCGCGACAAAAACAAGCGGTATGGTTATGCTTCCTATAAATTTAGCCATTACTGATATTGGTATGTGTGATGCCGCGGTAGCGAGCGAGCCTGCTATCCATAGGCTTACCAAAGGTATAGTCCACGAGGCAAGCACCAGATAGCCTGCGGCTGAACGCCAAGGCTCATAGCCAAGTTCTTTTATGCCCGGTATTGCTATAGGGTAGACAGCGAAACCGTTGAATGCACCAAGTATGCCCTGTATCACGCCGCCGAGCGAAGCTACCAGCCCCCAACCGCTATGTATGACTCCGTGGAGTGCGTCTAAAAGACGCTTAAGCAGCCCTGTTTCCCTGTACATGACACCAAATATCATGCCGGTCCATATCACGCCGAATATGGAATAGGTCTCGAATGTTCCCCATATGGAAGAGTCTACAATCCGGGTAGAAGGATAAAACAGCGCTACCATTGCAAGTTCAACAATGAAACCTACGAATGCTGATTTCAAAGCATCGAGCTTTGCGATCATAAAGGAAACAAATAATGCCACTAGTGGGATTATCAAGGATATAGCGCCGATAACTAACGAAGCCATTGTATCGATCCTATTATACCTGTTATCTTAATATTAATTACTATCAAGTTCTGGCATGCTAAATTCTTGCCAACCGGGCACGTCGGCAACCTTCGGATAACTTACGCCAACGGGTATTGTTGCGTCTATGCCTACGGCTGTCTTGGTGTCAGTAACCAATTCCGATCTTCCCTCGTGGGATGACGGGTCAAGCGGCACGCGCTGCGTATCTTGTATTGTGAAGATGTCCCTTTCGGCCTTTACCCTGAAAGAGAGTGCCCACATGACATCATTCATGTCCCGTACGTTGATATCAGGATCGACAGCGATCGCGTACTTGGGGGCTATGAACGAACTGAGTGCATAAAGTATCGCCTGCTTTGCTTGGCCAGCAAACTGCGGCTTGATTGAAAATATTACCGCTGCTTGGACGCCGCCGAATGCAGGGATTGTAAGATCAGCCACGGTAGGAAACTTGGATTTCATATCGCTAAGCAGCGCTGCTTCGAATGGTATCTGTTTAAGTACGTGGTTCTCTGTGATAGGGGAAGGCTTTCCGGTGAGTAACCCGTGCATTATTGGGTTCTTTCGTTGTGTAATCGCTTTCACTGTGGCTATCGGCTTTGAGCTCGATGGCGTGTAATAGCCAGTATATTCTCCCAACGGACCTTCCTCCACTGTTGTGTTGTAGTCAATTTCAAGCTCAAAAACCATTTCGGCTCTTGCGGGTACAAGCAAGTCTACAGTTTTTGCATGAGCAACCTGTAAAGGTTCTCCATAAAGCCCTCCGGCTACTTCATAATCATCTGGATTGCTGCTTTTGGCCTGTGCTGCAAAGCCTAGCGCAGGCTCATAGCCCAATACTATTGCAGCCTCGCACTTCGCCCCTTTTGCCTTTGCCTTCTGTATGTTGATGCCAAATCTGTGGAAAGGTTGTGCAAGGAAGGAAAGTTTGTTTCCACCAAGCAGCATATATCTATAATGCCCCATGTCGTATGTACCGGTGTCTGGATCCTTGCTTATTGTTATGCCTGCTGTTATGTACCTGCCACCATCATCTGGGCTGTATTTTGGTATTGGCAGCTTATCAAGGTCTATGTTGCTTGTTATGACCTCTTCTTGGCATTCTGGATTACTTGCAATTTCTGGCTTTATTGGCTTTGCCAAGCCATGGTTTAATTTTTCAAAAAGCTTGTCAGTAGTTGTGTTAAAATATATCGCCGCTTTTTCTCTGGAGGTAAAAAGGTTGGCAACGAAAGGCATATTTGTGCCTCCGGGATTGCTTATCATTATGGTGGGCTGTCTTGGATCGTGATATGCTTTCATCAAAACCTTGCCTATATCATCAAGCTCAATTTTTCTGTTTATGTGCACTATCTCCTTTTTCTCATCTAAAATACTCAACGCCTCACGAAGGTCCGGTATCATTTACTCACGTAAGAAGATTGACGAGAATAAATAAATAAGATGGTTTTAGAGGCATATATCTAAATAAACAGGGCAGAATATATCAAATACGGCAGAGTATATTGCAGGAATTTCACAGCTGGTTCACATTGTGCAGTAACGGTTTCTATTCGCTAGGAGCAAGTGACTCTGACTTTCAAATAGTAGCTACTTAATTCTTATACTCGAAGCGGCGAAGTTAAATTAAAAGTCAACCGCCCAGCATAACAAATAATATATAAGATAGCGTTCAATGTTGTGAATATGCCCTCGTTGATTTCCATAACTGATGTCGACAGCAAAACATTTATCGGCATAGTAAACAAGGCGCTGGAATACAAGCGCACGCTTCGCAACCCAAAAGCGCCAAAGCCGCTTGCAGGAAAGTTTATTGCGCTGTTTTTCGAAAAGCCCTCCACGCGCACGCGTTCTTCGTTCGAGATAGCGGCTGAGAGTATGGGAGCTAAAGCGATATACCTGCCTTCAAGCGAACTGCAAACCAGCAGGGGCGAACCGGTAAAAGACGTGGCAAGGATGTTCTCTGGATGGTTCGATGCGATAGTTGCAAGGGTGCGCAAGCATGAAACGCTTGAAGAGCTTGCACAGTATTCAGGATTGCCGGTGATAAACGCGCTCAGCGACATAGAGCATCCCACGCAGGTAATATCTGATTTCATGACGCTGCTCGAAGTAAAGAAAAGGCTGAAAGGGCTGAAGCTTGCGTTCATAGGCGATGCAAACAACGTTGCCCGATCGCTGGCTCTCGGCTCTGCCCTTGTGGGCATGGACTTTGCCATCGCAACCCCGAAGGGCTATTCTTTTGACAGCGCTACAATCAGCAGGGCAGAAGAGCTGGCAAAAGCATCGGGGAGCGAAATCATAATGACCAACTCGCCTGCCGAAGCCGCGGAAGGCGCAGATGTTCTTTACACGGATGTTTGGGTAAGCATGGGCCAAGAGACAGAAGCAAGAAAGCGCATGCACGACTTCAAAAACTTTCAGATAAATGCGGCACTTCTCAAGCTAGCAAAAAGCGACGCGGTGGTGATGCACTGCCTGCCTGCTCACAGAGGTCTTGAAATAACAGAACAGGTGCTTGAAGGCAAGCAGTCCGTAGCGTGGCTGCAGGGCAGGAACAAGCTTTATGGCGCTGCAAGCGCTCTCGCGTTTGCGCTGGACAAGCGGCGATAATCGTCAAATTGCAACATTTTATAAGCGCTAGCGCAAAAATCTGTGGAGTACACGACCAACAACAGGTAATCTTGCATGAATCCCCACGAAAACATCATATTGGGCATATTGATACTTGGAACGCTAATGGGCGCGATAGACACCACGATAGTTCTCCTTTCGCTGCCTGCAATAACGGAAGGGCTGCATTCCAGCCTTGCAATAACGATATGGGTTATACTTGCCTACCTCTTGGTAATAGCGATAATGTCAACACAGTTCGGCAGGCTTGGCGACATCTTCGGCAGAAGCAGGATGTTCAACCTCGGCTTTGCCGTATTCACCATAGGCTCGCTCCTCTGCGGGCTTTCGATAACAGACATGTACCTTGTAGGCTTCAGGATAGTGCAAGCTGTAGGCGGTGCGCTAATGCAGGCCACAAGTGGTGCAATAATCGCGGATACGTTTGAAGTAGGCAGGCGCGGCCGCGCTTACGGCTACACCGCAATGGGCTGGAACATAGGAGGCATGCTTGGCATACTGCTCGGCGGCGTAATAACAACCTTCATAGGCTGGCGCTACATATTTTTCATAAACGTGCCCATAGGCATTGTGGCATTTGCGCTGGGCATAAAGTACTTGACCGACAATCCGAAAGTCGAAGCAAAAACAGACATAATCGGCATGGTTATTCTAGGCTTGGCGCTGCTGCTAATCTCATATGCGGCGATAGATTTTGCCTCTTTCGGCCTGCGCCTGCTGAACATAGTGCTGTTGCTTGTTGGTGCTGCATTGGTGCCTTTGTTTTTAGTTTATGAAAAAAGAAATGCATCTCCCATGATCAAGCTTGAAGCCTTCAAGGACAAGGTGCTAAGAAACTCGCTTTTTGCCTCGTTTTTCCAGAGCCTTGGCTTCCTTTCTGTCGCCTTTATCATAATAATGTATTTGCAAGGCATAAGAGGCCTTGATCCGTTTGCAGCTTCGCTGCTGCTCGTGCCGGGTTATATTGTAAGCAGCTTCGTGGCGCCTTTCATGGGCAAGCTCTCTGACCGTTTCGGCGCAAGGATAATGGCCACACTTGGCGTTGGCTTCATGGCTGTTGCTGTGCTCGTGTATTTGAGCATAGGGCTCAGCAGCCCATACTACATAATAATAGTCGCTTCACTTATTACGGGGCTCGGCGGCTCGCTCTTCTGGCCGGCAAACAGCAGCGCCGTAATGTCAAGCGCGCCTCACGAGCATTACGGAAGCACGTCCGGTCTGTTGCGGCTCATGTCAAACATAGGCACTCTCGGCAGTTTTGTAATCGCAATAACTGCGGCCACCGCGGCTATACCGAGAAACGTTGCATTTTCAGTATTTATAGGCACGTCAAAGCTCATAGGAGGAGTTTCCAGCGCGTTCCTAGGGGGCGTGCACGCGGCTCTCGTCGTATGCTTGGCAATTCTCTTCATAGCCGGCGTTCTTTCCGCGACACGTGGCAAAGAATACAGGCAAAAAGCAAACGAGATTGCCAGACGCGAGCAGCGCGGCTCTGCGAGCAGTGCGTAAAGGCCCGCACATCGCACTTTGCGTTTATGCAAACAACGCATCAAGAAACGTTCAGCTCTGCGCACGTTTGCGATGGCACGTTTATTACAGACTCGTTAACGACCATTGCCCGTTCATATGCGAGTTTGTCGTACAGGTTGCCCCAGCCGCCGTCCAGCGAAGTATTTTCATAAGCTGCGAAATAACCTCCGCATATCTTCAGAGTTTTGCCAACAAGCGTAGCGTTAGGAGTTATAACCCACACTATCGGCAGGTATTTCGACTCGTTAACCGAAAGATATTGGTGCGGCTCCCCTATCTGGGTTACGTATTTTTGCCAAGGACCGTTATTTTGAACAAGCAATCGCGAAGTTTCGTTAGCCAGCTCTACCCCAAAATAATGTATGTTTATAACTGGCTCTGCTAAGTACGCGGACGCGGCTTCTATGCTTGCCGGCGTACCACCGCTCCACAGAAAGTGGCCAGCAAAAGTAACGGTCAAAGACACGTAATTTCCTGGGGCGGCAACTGTCTTATTAAGAGTTACAGTTACGTTACTCACGTTGTTGACCAGAACAAATTTTGTAAGGCGCCCAAGCGTAGAGTTGTAAACGCCTACTCCGGTGAGATTGAAAAAGTTGAACGCGTTGCGCGCCAAGGAGCGGTTAGTGGCGGAGCTGTTAGACGCGTGTATCGGAACCGGCTTGACGCCGTTATATGCGACGAAATAAAGTCTCGCTTCAAACGGCTCGCTCAGCTGTTCAGAAAGCATTTCGAACTGCTTTGGCAAGTATTCTGGCTGTGGAGCGTATACAAGCTGCCAGCCAGGGCAATATGCGCTTGGATCATAGGTGTAATTCAGGCCAAATAGGTTGAAATACGGCAGTATAACATACGAGCCCACAGGAATGCCTGAGCAGTTTTTGATATTGTCATAGGCAAAAAAACGCGAAAGGTTGTCGAAATGCGAATATATGGGCACAAGCGACGCAAATCCGCTGAAGTAGATTTTGGTAGCGCTAGGAAGCCCGCTAATGTATTTGGCAATTTCTATTTGGTCGTATGTCTGCGAAACCAGCGTTTCGTGCCAGAAGTTGTTTATAAGCACGGAACTGTATACGAGGACAGCGAGCCCTATGACGCTAACTGCTATGCCTGCATAACGTTTTGCCCTCTTGCCCTTCTCAACCGACCTGGCCACAGCCATGCCAATCGTCAATGCGACAGGAGGCGCTATGAGCACAAGAAAACGGCCCAGCCTATAAGAAAGCAGGTAGCTGAAAGGGGATATGCTTACATGCATAGGACCCAGTTCCAAGTACAGAAAACATACAAAAAACCAGAATATGGGTACATATGCCCGCCTTTCACGCTTTATCAACAGGTATGCCAAAGCCGCTACAAAGGCATACATGAAAAAGCCCACTCTGCTATTGGGCACGAAATACAAAGGATTGAGAAATACAAAGGCGCTTGCGAGATTGCCATTGCGAAGCCCGGAAACAACCTGCTGCACTATTCCATATGGAAACATTGTTTGTATGTAAAAGTTTAGGTTAGTGTTGGTTGAAGGTATTGTATTCGCTTTGCCTACGGCGCCATAGAAATGGCTTGAAACAGTAAGCGTCACGAGCGGATTGGGCGGACTCGTGAGCACAGAGTTGATCAGCAAAAGGAGCGATACAGCCACGAAGAAACCGCATATCGCAAACAAACCGCTCTTGATTTTGATTTTCTTTCTTGCAAATTCCACGGCAAGGAACAGAGCCAGAAAAACTATTATTATCGCGCCTTCCGGAGTGACCAGCGGCGAAGCAAGAGCAAGGGCGCCGCCAAGAAAATACCATTTGCGCGAATCGTACTTTTCGCCCATGATGATCGCAAGAACCGCGAAGGAAGCGACAAAAGTCATGGTTACGTCGTCGCTTACTGTTGCGGAAAGCCTTACGACAAGCGGAAAGACACTGTATAGAAATGAGGAAATGAGTCCTGCAAGGTCGCCATAAAGCTCCTTTCCTATGAAGAAAATGACCGCTATCGTAAGCACAAATGCCGAGATGTCCCACGCCGAGGATGATAGCTTGCTTACGCCGAATACGGCATAGAAAAATGCAATGGGATAGATTTGCAAAAGCCTTATGCTAAAAATATAGCTGCTTTCTGCAAATGTGTGAGTGAGCACGCTGTTAGCTAGACCAAGGTATGTTGTGTCATCGCCGTAGAAAGAAGGCCCGCCCGCATTAACAACCGAGTATATCAGGGCGTATGCCAAAATTGCGGCAAGAACCACGTATGTCGCAATTTTTCTTGCGTTGCGTCTAGTGGCATGACGCTCTGCGCGTGTTTTTGGCTGCATATTTGCTTGCATAACTTATATAATGCAAAAAACACTTTTAAATACGATTAGTGAACTTCGGGCTTTGCTATCGACTGGCTTGAAACCGCCTTTGCGAACTTGTACATGCCGAATGTGGTAAGCACGTTGGTGAATAGCACAGACAGGAACAGCAAGCCCACAAACTCTGGCGGCGCGTAAACTCCAAAGGCCAAAGGCAGCGTCGCGACTATTACGGGCGATAGGCCGCGGGCAACAGCATACCTTGACGCTATGCGCTCTGGGCTATTCTTGTCTTTTGCCTGTATCAGCCTCTCTATCATTGGCAGGAATAGCCGCCTAAGCAGGTATACAAGCGCGGTTATGCCCACGGCAATGGCCATGAGCAAATAGTCCTGCTCGCTTATTTCAAAAAGCAGGCCAATGTATACGAAGAAGAACGTGCTTACGAAAAACGTTATTTCCTTTTGATAGCGCGAAACGTGCGCAAAAACGCTTTCTATGCTCTTGGTATAGTCCGCAAGCCACTTGCCCATGCTCGGCAGGTTAGCAAGCACGAGCCCGAAAACAAATACAGTCATTGCTCCATTGGCGCCTGCCGCCTGGGCCACTCCGTAGGTTGCAATCACCATGCTTATGGTAAGCATCCAGCTGTACTCCTTGCTGTGCTCCTTGAACGTCTTTAGCACAAATACCCAGAAGAACGCAAACACTGTTCCAAGAATCGCCGAACCTATGAAAAACCCTTCTATCATGGACAGCACAGCGTGTAGGCTTATGCCTTTTACGGCTATGAATTCTATCAAAATTATAGGAACAATCAGCGTGACAGAGTCAACAACCACACTCTCGAAGTTCAGCGTTGTCTTGAGCTTGTTGTTTATTTTGGCTGAGCGCAATATTACGGGAATTACTACAGCACTTGGACCCGCAAGGCCGAACCCGGCTGCAAACGAAAGCAGAATGCCCATGTGCGTAGCTATGGCGATGGCGAAGCCGAGCACAAGGCCCGTCGCCGCTGCCAGCGCAAACGTGAAGCGCGATGCATAAAGGAGATCGAGGTCGCTGAGCCTTATGCGCAGACCGACGTCGAAAAGTATGAATGCCACTGCAAGCGCGGTTACATAAGGAACAAGCGTTACGACCACGCTGCCGCTGGAGGTGTTTATCGCGTGCAGCACAGGCCCGAGAAGTACGCCTATCAGCATGAGCGGCAAAACGCCGGCGATTTTGAGCTTGTAGAAAAGCTCGGTAAGGATGTAGCCAAGGAAAACTATTCCGGCGATAAGCACGAAAAGCACGTTTACATTCATCATGCGCACACCTTATTTCATTCCACCTTCATTCCAGCGTAGCTTGGCCGTCCTTAGCCGTTCCGGCATAGCGCGATTCGAGCTTCCGGTTTACGCTGCTGAGCAACGAAGCAATCTTGCGCTCCCTCGACCTTGATACAAACAAATACACCTCGTCCTTTGTACCCTTTGCCACCAGAATGAACACGTCGCCTGCTCTGAACCTACCTGTTCTGCCGCGCCTTTGGATATTGCGTATCTCGTTTGGTATGGGCTCGTAAAACACCACCACGTCTACGCTCGGAATGTCAAGGCCTTCCTCGCCTATGGAACTGGCAACAAGCACGTTGAACTTGCCAGACCTGAAGTCGTCTATTACCTGCTTTTGTTGCTGCTGCGTAACGCCCTCCTTTTTGCCGACAAAGGCCATTGCTCCAAAGCCTTCATGCTGCAGCCTCTCCGCAAGCATCTTCACCGTGGCGCGGTACTGCGCGAACACCATTATGCTTTTGCCTCTGTATGCCGCAAGAATGCCAAGCAACGCCGCTACCTTGGGGTGCTCTTCGCCGCGGCCTGCGGCTTCCCTTGCAATTCTCAGCGCCTCGCGCACGTTCGCATTGCTTATGAAGCTCTCGACAGCCCTGCTCTTGTGCTCCCTGCCAGAAAGCGCTTCAAGATACGCTATGAAAGGGTAAAGGCCCTCTGTGGCAACAAGGTCGTACACGTGCACAGCATGCAACAGCTTTATATAGCTAAATAGGGCGCCGAACCTGTAGCCGGTGGCGCTTATCTTTTTTATCTCGTCGCCGAGTTTTATGAGCCTGCCCTTAGGCATCGATTCGAAGCTTTTGAAGTTCAGCAGGCCCATGCCCCTAAGGCTTTTCATGCTTTCTTCTGCAACCGGCTTTATAAGCGACATCACGCGCTTCACGGTCTCGCTCAGCTCTATTTCCATTGTATGCATGTACTTTGGCATGACGTATGCAACGACGTCCTCGTCGGTCGAAGTTCTCGACTCTATGTGGTGTATGTTGAGCGATTCAACAAGCGACATGACGCGTTCGGGCTTGCTGCCCGGCGACGCCGTCAAACCAACTATTAGCACGTTAAGCGCGGCAAGCTCGTTCGCTATGTAGGTATAGGCGTATTTGCCCACCGCATGATGGCATTCGTCAAACACGGCCACGCCGAAGCCCGAAAGGGACAGCGAACCTGCGCGCAAGTCGTTGGCTATTGTCTGTGGCGTAGCAACAAGCACGCTTGCGCTGCTTTCGAGCGCACGCCTGGCATCCTTTCTCATAGCACCGGTAAGCAATGCTATTTGGCCTTCTTGCAATTTGAGCATCTTGCTAATTACGCTATAGTGCTGCTCTGCAAGAGGTTTTGTAGGAGCCATAAACAACGCGCGCTTGCCTTCATATACCGACCTGGCGACAAGCGCAACGCCTATGAATGTCTTTCCAAGACCCGTAGGCAAAACAACGAGCGTGTTGCCGTGCTGTATTATTGAATCTATTATGTTATACTGGTAGCTGCGGAATTCCATGCCGGAAATGTTCAGAAGCTCGGCATAAGGACCCAAACCGCGCCAGGCGTAGCTGCCGTCGCCCGCATTGTCTTGCATTCCATCGCGAGTAATAGGAAAAGAAATTTAAAAAGCGCATACTAAACTATAAACTATGCGCAGCATGCCGCAGTAGCTCAGACAGGGAGAGCGCCCGGCTGAAGACCGGGATGTCGCTGGTTCAAATCCGGCCTGCG
>JBMFTS010000022.1:0-11282 GCA_049966915.1 Candidatus Micrarchaeia archaeon | reverse complement strand
GCCAAGCAACGTTATGTTTGTGAGCAACTGGTGGTCTGGCTACACGCCGCCGTGACCGGATCGGAGTGTGCGCTTGCGCGCTACGGATTTGTCAGCCGCACACACTGCTGCAGCACGCTACGCAAAACTAATTTATTCCTTTAGTTTCCAATATTATGCGTAATTCTGGTGTAAATATGTATCCAAACATACAAGCGTACGACAGAGGCGTAATGTTCAACCCGGACGGCAGGCTTTTCCAAGTGGAATATGCGAGGGAAGCTGTAAGAAAGGGCGGTGCAGCGCTTGGCATGGTACTTGACAAAGGCGTGCTTTTTGTCGCGCACAAGAACATAGACGAGCCTCTTGCGGTTCTGAACAGCCTTGAAAAGGTGTTTTACATAGACGCGCACATAGGCGCAACCTATTCCGGCATACAGGCTGACGCATTGCATCTTATAGACATAGCTAGGCAGAGCGCGCAGACGCACAGGCTAGTGTACGACGAGGTAAAGTCTGTCGCGGCAATAACTAAGGACATAAGCGACTACATTCTTCAGGCTACGTTTTACGGCGGAGTAAGGCCTTACGGCATTTCTCTGCTGATCGGCGGCATAGACACAGAGCCCAGGCTTTTCATGGTAGATCCCGGCGCGGCCTTGCTGGGCTACAAGGCAGTTGCCGTTGGCAACGGCGCGAAGCTTGCCAACGAGATGCTTGAAAAAGAGTACAAGGATGGCATGTCGATTGACGATGGCATAGAGCTGGGCGTAAAGATAATAAAGAAGATAAACGAAGGCAAGCTTTCAAAGGAGCTTGTTGACATAGGCTACGTTACAGACAGCAGCCCGTTCAAAGTTCTGAACGCCAGCGAAACGGCCAAGTATTTCTGAAGCTATCTAGCGGAATTAGCGTGAATTTATGTCTAAAACAGTTGTTGCAAAATACGCTCGTGGCGGAGAGACCTTCGAGATTTTTGTTGATTCGGACAAGGCGTATGATTTCATTTCGGGCAAGATAAAGGACCCGCTTTCAGCGCTCGAAGCCGAGGACATTTTCAAGGATGCCAACAAGGGCGACAGGCAGAGCAAGGAAGCCATCGAGAAGGCGTTCGGTACGCAGGACCTTGTGGCAATAGTCACGAAGATACTTAAGGAAGGCAATGTGCCCCTGACTACCGAGCAGCGCAACAAGATGCTGGAAGAGAAGCGCAGGGAGATAATAGGCATAATATCGAGAAATTCCATAGATCCAAGAACAAACGCGCCGCACCCTCCGCAGCGAATAGAGAACGCATTCAACGAGTTCAAAATAGCAGTAGATCCGTTCAAGCCGGCAAGCGAGCAGGTCGACGAGATAGTGAAGAAGCTGTCGCTGCATCTTCCTATAAAGTTCGCTTCGGTTAAAATAGAAGTAACCATACCGCCGCAATACGCGAACAGAACCTACTCTTTGCTCAAGCAGTTCGGGCTCAAGTCAGAGAAGTGGCTTTCAGACGGTTCTCTTTCGGCAAGCCTGGAGTTTCCTGCTGGCTTGCAGTCTGACTTTTTTGATAGGCTGAACGGCCTTACAAAAGGCGAGGCCATCACCAAAATAATTGGCGTTTAACAACAAAAGAGGAATAAGAATGGCAGAAATATTGCTACCTGGAAACAAGGTAATGAGTGGCGTGCTCAAGGCGAACGGCGTCTATACCGAAGGCGGCGACACCTACGCAGATGTAGTTGGCATGCTCAACGACGAGCGCAAGCAATTCATACCGCTTGAGGGGCTTTGGTACCCAAAAGAGAACGACAGAGTGATAGGCAGAATAGAAACGAAGCGCATGAGCGCGTACATAATGGACCTTAAATCGCCGTATAAGGGCATAATACTTACCAAATACGAACGCACGAGGTTCGACGAAGGCGACATAGCAGAAGCCACGGTGAGGGAGTTCAGAGAATTTGACGATGCCATGGCAGTCATGCTTGTAAGGCCAAGAAAGCTTTACGGCGGCATACTGCTCAACATAAAGCCGCCAAAGGTGCCAAGGGTGATAGGAAGGGGAAATACTATGCTAAACCAGATTGCCGAGGCGACAAAGTCTTCAATAGTTGTTGGCATGAACGGCACCATCTGGCTCAAGGGCGGTGACATAGGCCTTGCTACCGCAGCAATAAAAGAAATAGAGGCCCAAGCGCACGTGTCCGGACTTACCGAAAGGATAAAACGCATGCTCGATGAGCACGTGCAAAAAAGAGACACATGGGAAAATGCAGAGGGTGTTTAAATGGAAAAGCCACAATTGATAAAAGATGGAAAGAGGCTTGACGGCAGGGCTTTTGACGAGCTCAGACCGCTGAAGATACAGGCAGGCGTCATAAAGAACGCGACAGGTTCGGCGTATGCGGAATGGGGCGAAAACAAGGTGCTCGCCGCGGTATACGGCCCGAAGGAGGTGTTTCCAAAGCACTTTGCCGACCCCGAGAAAGCGATAATCAAGTGCAGGTATTCGATGGCGCCATTCTCGTCGGTGGAGGAGCACGGGCGCGTTGGCCCTAACAGGCGCGCCACTGAAATATCGAAAGTCACAAAGGAGGTATTCGAAAACGTGATAATGCTTGAGCAATTCCCAAGCACCGAAATCGACATTTTCATAGAAATTTTGCAGAGCGACGGCGGCACCCGCGCGGCAGGCATAACCACTGCAAGTGTTGCCCTTGCAAACAGCGGCATACCAATGCGGGACATGCCTTATGCAGTCTCAGGGGGCAAGATAGGCGACGAGCTGGTCATAGACGTAAACAAGATAGAAGACAACTACTCAGATGCTGACGTGCCAGTGGCAATAAGTCCGTCGCTTGGTCGTGTGCTGCTGCTCCAGATGGACGGCGGGCTCACGCGCGACGAGTTCAAGAGGCTAATGGACATGATAGAAAAAGCAGGCAGCAAGATAATGGAAGCGCAGCGCGAGGCCATACTTGGAATTTACAAGTGATGTTATGCAAATAGGAACAATATCGAAAGAATACATGTCGGCGTTGCTTGAAAAGAAGGAGCGCATAGACAAAAGGGGCTTTATGGACTACAGGAGCATAAGCATAAAGACCGGCACAATGCCGCATGCAGAAGGCTCTGCAAGCGTGAAAATCGGCGATACTTATGTGCTTGCCGGGGTTAAGCTTGATGTCGGCGAGCCCATGAGGGACAAGCCAGACGAAGGCGCACTCACAACTTCCGCCGAGCTTTTGCCTTTGGCAAGCGTTGAATACGAGGAGGGGCCGCCAAGCCCAGAAGCAGTGGAATTTGCAAGAGTTGTCGATAGGGGCATACGCGCCGCCGAACTCATAGACATGCCTTCGCTTTTCATAGAGCAGGGCAAGGTGTGGAATGTATATGTAGACATATATGTTCTCAACTACGACGGCAATTTGTTTGACGCAGGCACGCTGGCAAGCGTGGCAGCGCTCAAGACGTGCAAGCTGCCAAGGCTCGAAGGCAATAACGTGATAAGGGAAGGCAATTTGCCTCTGCTAAAAACAAAGGGCATTGTCACGTCGTGCACCTTTGCAAGGATAGGAGATTCGCTTCTGCTGGATCCCAATGGCAACGAGGAGGCGTTCATGAACGCGAGGTTCACCGTAGCTAGTGATGGCGAATACATAAGAGCCATGCAAAAAGGCCTGTCAGGGCATTTCACAAGGCAGGAAATAGAAAAGCTTATAGATACTTCCTTCGAGAAATCTAAGTTACTGAGAAGCGAGATAGAAAAAGCAATAGCTGGTGATTGATTGGCAAACTGGAATGTAAGATACGGCGCAAGCCTTAGAAAGCGCTACTTGTCCGTTGTTGCACAGAAGAAGGACGTTTACGTGTGCAGCGTGTGCGGCAAAAAGGCGGTCAGGCGCATAAGCACAGGCATATGGCAGTGCAAGAGCTGCGGCGCGACGTTTGCCGGCGGAGCTTTCATGCCCAGCACAGAGGCCGGCAGAAGCGCACAGCACATTATTAGTATGGCGCAAGGCGCTGCTTCGGCTTCGGCCGCTTCGGCATCTGCAACAAGCAAGGACCAGGCTGTGCCGCAGCAGGGCGGGAGTGCGCAAGCGTGACGAATGGCGATAATATGGTGAAAATAACCTTTGCACCGATAAAGGAGCTCGTGGTGCATGAAGTAGTGGAAATGAGCAAGGATGACCTCATAAGGGAGCGCATAACCCCTGCGGGCAACATGCCATTGTACTGGTGCGATGGCATACTATTTAGCTTTTCTTCCTTGCCTATGACCGACGCGATAGTTGACGACTATCTCAACGGCAAGATCCATTGGCTGGAGGTGCATTTTGCAAAGATGCCAAAGCACACAGACATAATATCGCTCGACGCGGAGGAATACAAAGCCACGATGAGCGTGCGAGTCATAGATACCAGCGCTTCGCAGCTTCACAAGGAGTTTGTAAATTGGCTCAAGGCCAACATAAAACAATCATAAGGGTGACGTCATGGAATACGTTTGTTTGCATTGCGGCAAAACTATAACAAAGTTGGAGAAAAACGCAGTTAGGTGCCCGTACTGCGGCTACAGGGTGCTTGCCAAGAAGAGAGCGCCCATAGCGAAAGAAGTTTCTACGGACTAGCTGCTTTTGCTTTTTGCTTCTGCTTTCCGCAAAGGTTTTACGCCCGCGGCGGCTTTGCAAAAGAGCCTATGATCCTTCTCGCTTCTACTATTCCCGCGGCAAACAGAATCAGGAGAATTGCGTCTATTGCCGAGCAGTACACACACACGTGGCCTATAGACCACATTGCAAACGCAGAATACGCTACAGCGAAAACGCCCGCAATGCTAAAAAACGCCGAAACCATGCCAAGCGTGTAGCTTCTGTGTTGCACAAGCGAGAGAACAATAATAAGCGCAAGCCACGCGCCAGCCAAAACCGACAGCGGCACGCCAAGCACGTGCGAATACTTGCTGGTAAGCACGGCAGAGCAGTTTATTATGCTGCCTGAGCTTTGGCCCGGGCAAAAGAAGCCCGTGCCAGTGCTTGCCACATTGGCAGGCTCGGCTATGATCAAATACGCTGCAACCGCGAGCCCTATAGAAGCAAGCGCGATCTTTATGTGTGCAAGCGATTTTGCAGAAGCAGGCTGCATGCACTACCCTGTTTGTGTTGTCTATTTATCAGCAACAAGTATGGTGTCTGCTATTTTCTTCACGCGCTCGTACTTCACGCTGTCCTTGAATATGCTTTTGAGCATGTCCTCGCTTTTCGCTGCGTCAATCCTGTGCAGAAGCAAATGCGATACGCTGCCAGATTCTACGTCCAAAACAACATGCTGAACCTCTCCCACCCAGTGGCCGCTTGTGGAAATTATGCGTTTGCCGTAAAGCTCGGATACGTTTACCATTTTATCAGCTTGTTTATTTTTCAAAGCTTAGCTTGAATATCTTTTTGGTTGCGAAGATTCTTAATATTGTTGCCTGCATGCGCTCTTCGAAAGCCCGCTCGTCGGCATTCTTTTCTTCAAGCTCGTCAGGCTCGAAAAGGCTCTTTGCTCCTTCCATCAGCCATCGCAGGAATTCATCGTTCATCGAATAGTACCTTGTCTTGCACGCCTTGCATACATAAGTCGGCACTACCGGCGCATTGCCTATCTTCCCAGGCTCGACAAGGTCCAGCTCCCTGGCTATTTCCCCACCGCATTTCGTGCATTTTGCCATTACCTTTACGCCTTCGTACTGTTTTCCTGTTTCCTCGGCGCGTATCTGCGCGCCGGTGAAGCTCGCGAGTTCGACAAGCGCGTTCCTGCCTTTCCTGTATTCTTGGCGCAGCACCTCGCCGTTTTGTGAAAATTCGGTAAGCAGCGTGCCAATCGCCGTAGGCTCCGCAATGCTGAACCTTCTCTTGCCGCCTGTTTCGTATTGTTCTGTTCGTATGCGCATGTCTGTGCTGACGTATGCCTTCAGCGTTGCAGGCATCTAAACATCCTTTTTGAAAATGTATGCCTGTATGTCTTCTTTTGTTACGCTGCTGCGCTTGTTCTTCTTAGCGTTCTTTACAGCAAACTTCGCTATTTCTTCCGCTTTCTTGTCGAGCATTTTTGCTATGGCTTCGGCTCCGTCATTTGTTATGCTGGCGTGCGCGTACTTCATCACCATCTTTTTTATGGCTTCCTTGGGCAAACCTGCCATGCGACCAGCTCTTCTCTTCAGCACTCAAGATCCTCATCATTTATCAGAAGATTGTGCTCATCATCTGCGCAAATATTGCAAAACAAATATATATTTGTATGCGCAAAATTATTCTGCACACATTTTTATTTGAGCTATGTGATCTAATGCAAGAGGTTACAAGTGAAAATTTCGAAAAGGAAGTGTTGAAAGCGGACAAGCCCGTAATCGTCGATTTCTGGGCCGAGTGGTGCGGGCCGTGCAGAATATTCACGCCCATACTGGAGGAGGTGGCAAAGGAGTACGCAGGCAAAATAGAATTTCGCTCGCTGAACACGGACGAGAACCAGGACATAGCAATGCGATACAGCATAATGAGCATACCCACTGCCATGCTGTTCGAAGGAGGCGTGCCAAAAGCCATGTCGGTTGGCGCAATACCTAAGGAGGAGTTCAAGAAGTGGCTCGAGGAAAACCTGTGATTTTCGCATGGCCTGCTGAGCGCGCTTTGAGCTAGTGCTTGTTTTTCTTGTATTTGGAATATGCCAGCAGTGCTGCCAGCGCCTTTACTGCAGCGGCAGGCGAGTCGTATACGGGTACGCCGCCTGCTTCGAGCATTTCCTTGTGCATCTGGGTGTATGACGAGCCAGGGCTTATCGCTATGAGCGGCTTGCCTATGCTGTTCTTTTGCCTTATTATCTCCGCTGCTACTGAGGAATCGGCTCCAGGCGTTTGGAAAAGCACTATTGTTATGAGCATGTCAATGCCCGGGTCGCTGCCCAATATGGACAGCGCGTCCCCGAATCTTTTAGCGTCGGCATCGCCGGCAAGGTCTAGCGGCTGCGCTATGTTTACCAGGCTTGGCATGACCTGCCTTAGCCTGTTTTTAGTCGCATCGGCATATTGCGCAAGCTCAAGCGTACCGCTGTCCGCTATTGCGTCTGCCGTAAGAACTCCTGTGCCGCCGCCGTTTGTGATTACCGCCACTTTGTTGCTTGCTGGCTCAAGACCGGTGCTGAACACCTTTGAATAAGTTATGAGGTCGTTCAGGTCGTTTGCTATGGTGAAGCCGTACTGCCTGAATAGCGCCTCGTGCACAGCGTAATTGCCGGCAAGCGCAGCAGTGTGCGAATGCGCAGCGGTTACGCCGGCCTGCGTGCGGCCAGCCTTGAGCACTATTACCGGCTTGCGCTTGGTTATTTTTTTTGCTATATCAACAAATTCCTTTCCGCGCTTTATTCCTTCTATGTACATTACCACTACGCTAGTCTCGTTGTCCTTGTACAGGTATTCTAGTATGTCTGTTTCATCTATGTACGCTGCGTTGCCGTAAGACACGAACTTCGACAGGCCGAAGCCCTCGCCGTTTATGACATCGAGCACGGTGCTGCCAACTGCCCCGCTTTGCGACACGAAGCTTACGCCGCCTATTTCTGGCTTGCTAAGCTTGTAAGTGGGCAGAAAGAGCGTATCCACTCTGGATCTAAGGTCTATCACACCAAGGCAGTTTGGACCAAGCATGGAGATGTTGTGCTTCTTGGCTATGCTTGTTATTTGGTTTTGCAAATCGACGTTGCCGACCTCGGCAAACCCGCCGCTTATCACTATCGCGCCCTTGACCTTCTTTTTGCCACAATCTTCGAGCACCTGCGGCACAGCCTGCGCTGGCACGGCTATCACTGCAAGGTCAACAGGCCCTTTTATGTCGCTTACGCTCTTGTACGCCTTAAGTCCCATTATTTCTTCTGCGTTTTTATTCACAGGATAAAGCTTGCCGGAATAGCCCGTGTTTATGTAGTTCTGGAGTATTATGCGGCCTACTTTTTCAGGGTCCCTTGAAGCGCCAACCACTGCCACGCTTTTAGGCTTCAATATGTACTTCATGTTCACGCTCATACGCTCACTTGTGCTATGCTATCATCCTTAGATCGACAGCCTCATAGCTGTCCTTTCTCACAATCACCGGATTCAGGTCAATTTCCTTTATGCCCTGTTCTGCGCTGAACATTTTCGAAAAGCGCAGCAGAAGGTCAACAAGCATGCGCCTTGCGGCGCCGTTGTAAGTGATGACATTCCTGGACTTTAGCTGGAGCAGCATTTCTTCGGCGTCGTAGCGCGTTATCGGGCAGAGCCTCATAGCCGTGTCCCTGAACGCTTCAACGTACACGCCCCCAAGCCCTATGAGCATCACCTTGCCGAACTGTGCGTCTACCGAACCGCCTATTATGGTCTCTACGCCGCCTTTGCTCATTTTCTGTGCAAGTATCTTGTAAGGCGCGAAGGGCTTTGCCTCGCGTTCGAGGGTTCTGTATGCTGCGCTTATTTCCTCCTCGCCTTCCAAATTGAGCTTCACAAGCCCTGCTTTCGACTTGTGCATTGCTTTTTCGGAAATCGCCTTAAGCACTATGGGCTCTTTTCCCGCAAATTCAATGGCCTCTTTGCCAGTGTCAACGTACGCGCTGTCTATGCTCCTTATGCCGTATTTGTCGAGAATCTTTTTGGCTTCGAAATATTCCAGCAGCATGAAAACGCCCACTGTTAGATTCAGTGCCGCAGCACTATCGCTATTATTATGATGACTATCGCCGCAAGCAGCACCGCTATGTTTCTTACTGTATTGCCGTTCTTTGGCTTTGGAAGCTCGTTTTGCATCTGTGACATTTCAGTAACTTCAGCTGCAGCCTCCTGCTGCTCCTGCGCTTGCGGTTGCGCACCATTAGCTTGCGCCTGGGCCTGCACTGTGCTAGCTTGGCTCGGCGCCGCTTTGGCTTTCAGAAAGCCCTGCTCTGTGAGCAGCAATTCAACGTTGCCGTTGCGCAGTTCGTAGTTGAGCAAGTTCTGCTTGTATAGCTTGTAGAGCCTGTATGCCAGGTCTTTCGGGACGAGGTTAAGCGCGCTCTGGAGCTCGTTCGGCAAGCGCTTGCCGCCTGATAGCTGCACGAGTATCTCGTTGTCCAGCGTATCTGCGGGCTCAGAGCTTCTTGCGTTTATGTCGTTAAGCAGGTTTTTTGCAGCGTCAGTAAGCTGCATGCCCGTAGGCCCCGGAAAGCCTGACGAGAATGTTATGAGCCCTTTCTGCTTCAGCGTGCCGGCTATGTTTGCAGCATCGAACACGCTTGCGTTTATGACGCCGCCAAACTTTTCTAGCGTTGTATCCTGCGTTATCTTCAACAGGCATGCAATATCCAAGAAAGTGACGCTGTTAAGACTATCGTCAGCCATTCAATCGGTACTAATGCATATAATAGAAATATAAAGTATAAAGGTCAAATTTACTCATCACTGTACAGAGCTAATTAAATGCAAATCAGTTTTCTTGGAGGAGCAAGAGAAGTAGGCCGGTCTGCTATACTGCTCAATGGCGAAAAAAGGCTGCTGTTCGATTACGGCGTGAAGCTTGACGGCAAGACCGAATACCCAATACGGCCTAACAAGAAGCCAGACGCCTACGTGCTGAGTCATGCACATCTTGACCACAGCGGTTTCGCAGCCTCGCTATATTCAAACAACTATGTGCCAGCTTTCGGAACGCCGCCAACCATAGAGTTGTCGAAATTGCTGATAGAGGATTCTATAAAAATAAACATGCGCAAGAAAGTCAAGCAGGAGTTTTCCAAAGGCGATCTTAGGCGTTTCGAGCGCGCATATACGCCGTGCGAGTACGGCTCAGAGATCGACATAGGCAACTACACTCTCGGCTTCTTTGACGCAGGGCACATAACGGGCAGTGCCATAACCCTGCTGACAAACAGGCTTACTGACAGACGGCTTGTATATACAGGGGATTTCAAGCTCGAACCGCAGTTTTTGCAGAAAGGCGCAGAGATAGTAAAAAGCGACATACTCATCACCGAAAGCACTTATGCCGATAGGGAGCATCCTGACAGGAGCGCGCTAGTAAAGAGTTTCGTGGAAGAAGTAAAGGAGATAATAGACAACGGCGGCTTTGCGCTTGTTCCGGTGTTTGCAGTGGGCAGAGCCCAAGAGATACTGACGCTGCTGTATAAAAACAACCTCATAGATTACGCGGTAATAGACGGCATGGCGCAGAAGGCAAGTGAAATAGTGATGCACTACCCTGCTTACAGCACCAACAAGTCCTTGCTGCTTGCGGCAATGAAGAATGCTACGTGGATAGGCGCAGAACGCAAAAGAAACAGCGTTTCAAGCCCGGCAATAATAGTAACGACATCTGGCATGCTTACCGGCGGTCCAGTGCTCAATTACATACTTGCGCTAAATCACAAGTCCAAGGTGTTTCTTACAGGCTACCAGCTGCCCGGCACCAATGGCAGAAACCTTATGGATGGCAAGCCGATTACAGTAGACGGCAAGAAATACGCGGTAAAAACGCCCGTAGCATATTACGACTTCTCTGCGCATGCGGGCATGCACGACCTCTATGAATACATAAGAAAAAGCAACCCTGAAAAGGTAATATGCGTGCACGGCGACGCGAAAGTAGCCAGCAATTTTGCCGAAAGCCTCAAGCTCGAGGGCATAGACGCCGTAGCGCCAAGCGTCGGCGAAACGCTTAACATAGATTTTTAGCGCGTGCCGAATAAACAGATAGGAAACAAAATACTGCAAAAACCAGGAAAAGCGCCAAAACTAAGAAAATAAAACAAAAGGCAAGTCAGGCTTCAGGCTTCGTTTGCCTTCTTTATTATCTCTATCTTGCCGTACTTGCCAGGAGAGAGCTGCGGGTTGCCCCTAAACTCATTAACATAGCCGTTCGTTATCTTTATGCGGTCTCCAACGTTTATGCTTGCTGCGTAGTCCTCCCAAAGCGAGATAGATATGCTGCCGCTGTCGTCGCTAAGCACCGCGTCAGCAACATTTAGCCTTTTGCCAAACTTGGTTATTACTTCCCTTGGTTCGCTCTTCTCAGTTATAGTGCCTTCAACCTCAACGTTGCTAGCACCTGCTTTCAGGTCTATTATTCTCATTTATTCACCAGGAATCCGTAGATTTCAAGACATTTATGTTGAATAAGTTATAATAATTTTTGCTTTTTGCGCGCCAGTGCATTCTGCAACATTTGCATGCGCCTATCCCAAAGCCGCTCGCAAAATGTCGTGGCTCAAGGCCTGCTTATGTGCAGCAAACGCTTGAGCGTGGTCGAAGGGCTGTCCATGTCTCCGTGCTTGCCCAA
>JBMFTS010000021.1:0-12041 GCA_049966915.1 Candidatus Micrarchaeia archaeon | reverse complement strand
CGCCACTCTTCGAAATGCTCAAAACCTCTGCTCCCTTTTCCTTGAGCTTGCGCTTCAGCGCCATGTCATTAGTGCACACTATAGAGCCAGCGCTGCTGTCGAGCAGCCATAAATCAGGCATTCTGCTGTCGCCAACCACGGTAACGTTTCTCGAAGCGATGTCTTTCAGCGCGAACCTTGCATAAGCACTTATTCCCGAGGTGCCTTTTGCAAATTTCTTCAATTCTGATACAACTCCGCGCGACACCACGAGCTCTGCGCCTGGAAACCTTTCAAGAAGTGCGTCGAATGCGTTTTTGGTATTGCGCAAGGCGAAGAGTATGGCACTGGTATCTACAAGAATCTGCATACATTTTATTAAAGCGCGCACGCTTATAATTTTGTTTATTTTGCGGGGCTCTGAATGCAGCTCATAACCCAGATTAATGATGCGGCGTTCCACGCGGTAAAGGCAATAGCAAGCGTGCCCTTGAATCAGGCAATGCAGGTGCTCGGGCCAAGCTTCGTGGTAGTGCTGCCGCTGCTTGTCATTTACCTGCTCCTCAGGCATGACAAGAACGTGTTCGCGCTTGTTGCTGCTGGCGTGCTGCTTTATGTGGTGAGCGATACCATAAAGCTGATAGTAAAGGAGCCCAGGCCCTGCGATGTTAGCGCCACGGGCCTTTCTTGGATAAATGCGCCTGCGTGCGAAAGCAGCTTTTCTTTCCCTTCCAACCATGCGAGCGTGCTCACAGGGCTAGCGCTGTTTACAAGCAAGTACAAGTACGTGCGCATTGCCTATGTGGTGTGGCTTGCGATTGTGCTTTTTGGAAGGGTATACCTAGGCCTTCACTACTTTACCGACGTGCTTGCGGGCATGGCGATAAGCATAATAATTTCCTATGCCATATATGAAGAGAGGGCTGCGCTTGCAAGGATAGGCTTGCGCGTTCTGCCTTTCCTTAAACGCTGGTTCTGGGAGTGATAGCGTGCCGTTGGACATGTATGCAGAGGAGCTGATAAGCAACTATGAGCACCCTGACGCAAAGGGCAGACTTGACAACGCCAACGCCAGCATGCATGAGGAGAACGTATCATGTGGCGACACCATAACAGTGTATTTGCAAATAGAAGACAACAAGATAAAAGACGCAAGATTCGACGGAAACGGCTGCATAATATCCATGGGTGTAGCGAACATGCTCATAGATTACATAAAAGGCAAAAGCGTTAGCGACATAGAGGCTTTCGGCAAGGACGCGCTCTTCGACCTGATAAAAATAGACCCCGGCCCTGCAAGGCTCCATTGCGCAACCCTGTCGCTCAGGGCTGTTAAAAAAGCGCTGTTCGAATACGAGCACAAGCCTGTAGACGCGCAGACAAAAGAGCTCTAATCTGCAAGCGTTATCTCGACGCGCTTGTTGTGGCTTCCTTTGTTCTCGAACTTTAGCAGGCGCATTTCGCCAACTTCCTTTGTGTTTGCAACGTGCGTGCCGCCGTCGGCCTGCATGTCGAGCCCTTCTATTTCCACGACGCGCACAATATCAAGGCGCTCTATGAGCTTTTTGCCCGGCTCTGTCCTTGCAAGATTTTCAATACTGAGCGCTTCGCTTCTTGTAATTTCCTTTGCAGTGACTTTGCGGCCTTCAGCAACAACTGCGTTTGCGTCGTTTATTATCTTTTCAAGCAGTTCACGGTTCAAGCTCGGCATGTCGAAATCCATACGCGCCTTATCATAGAATATCTGACCGCCTGTGGCTATTGCTGAAGCGTCGTAGCTGTGCGCTATTACGCCACCAAGCACGTGCAAAGCGGTGTGGTAGCGCATGTATGCATAGCGCTTTTGCCAGTCCAGCCTGCAATGCACGTCCGTATCTGCTTGCGCTTCTGCTGCGCTGTCAAGCACGTGCACTATTTCAGCGCCGTTCTTTTTTGTTTCAACAACCTTGTATTCTTTGCTTCCTATGGAAATAGTGCCAGTATCGCATGGCTGCCCACCGCCGCCAGGGTAAAATATTGTCTTGTCCAACACAAGCTCGTTTGCCTGCGCTCTTTCTATTTTGGCATCGAGATCCTTCGCGTAGGAATCCCTCAAATACACCTTCTCGGTCAAGCAATCGCCGCATCCACATATTTGTTTGAATATGTTTATAAGCATGAAGCGCAAAAATAGAATCACGCAAAGTCCCGTCGTCTAGTGGCCAAGGACGCAGGCCTTTGGAGCCTGCTACGCCGGTTCGAATCCGACCGGGACTAATCTCGTCATTTC
Organism: Candidatus Micrarchaeia archaeon; assembly: GCA_049966915.1. GTDB lineage: Archaea > Micrarchaeota > Micrarchaeia > Micrarchaeales > CABMGC01 > JAGDXZ01. The sequence goes on along the minus strand of JBMFTS010000021.1, from coordinate 9,793 downwards.
GCCTTCTCCAAATGGCGCTGGGGCACTATAAGCAGGCGCGTGGATGTTTTGGAAACGTGTATCATGACCTCGTACGCGTTGCCCCTCTTGCCCATCACCGTTCCGATTCTGCCCCTGTATCTAGGATGCGGTATGTCGCGAAAATTGCCCTTTGGAACTATCGCCACCTTGTCGCCGACATTGAACTGCTTTACTATTTTAGTTATGCCAAGCGTCGAAGGAATGTGGTGTCTTGCAAGCTTCCTGCTTCTGCTTGAAAATAGACCTTGCGACCTCTCCATCTTAATCACTACGAAGTTAGTTTTATAAAGAAGCAAATATATAAATTGCTGTTTCATCTTTAAAAAGGTGTGATATGATGCCAAAAGAGCAAAAGGGCAAGGCGCCTGTGCTAAAACCGAACTTCAAGGTTGAGAATATAGTGGCAAGCGCAGACCTCGGCGTGGAACTGGACCTTTACGCAATAGCAAAAGCCTCGGCTGATGTTGACTACGAGCCAGAGCAATTCCCTGGCGCAATATACAAGATACACAATCCGAAAGTTGCGCTGCTGCTTTTCAAGAACGGCAAGATAATATGCACTGGGGCAAAGACAAACGCGGAGATCAAAAAGGCCATAGAGCAGGTAATAAAAGTAGTCAGGCATTACACGCTAGGGCCCAGCTCAGGTGCAAAATAAGCAGTCATTCCGCTTTCACTTTTTTGATGGCATAACGGTAAACTAGCGCCAGGATTATTGCGAGCAAACTTATGCCTATGCCTGCAACTATGGCAACGCCATAGGCGCTTTGCATGCTGAGGGCGTACTTGCTTAAGTAATAGCCGAATGCGATAAGAACCACGTCCCACAAGGCGGTGCCAAGCATCGAATACGCGTAGAACTTCTTTTGCGGCATGAGCGCAAACCCTGCCGGAAAGTTTATGAGGCCGCGCACCCATGGCATGAGCCTTGCTATGAAAACTGCGAAAGCGCCATTTCTGCTAAACCACGCATCGAAAGCGTCAAGCGACTCTTTTTTGATGTGGAACAGGCTAAGGTGCCTGTAGACTATGTCCTTGCCTATGAAGTATGCTATGTAGTAGTTTATGGCCATGCCCACGAAGCCGCCAAGCAGAATCACAGCAAGCGCCACAAACGGGTTTAGCACATTTTCAAACACAAAATAGCCGGTAACAGGCAATACTATCTCGCTCGGCACGGGCAAGGAAGCGGCCTCAAGCACAAGAAGGCCGAACAACGCATAATAGCCGTATTTTGCTACAAGCGAGGCGATAGCGGAATAGGTAAGGCTGAAAAGGCCCGACAGCGATAGCAGCATAAACGGCACTGCCATGGTAAATTTTATGCTGCTGCGCTTTTATAAATAGAGCAGACATGCAAGGCAATTAAATGTTTGTTGCATATCATTTCACAAGATGGCATGCGCATTCTCGGGTTTAACAGCGCAACGAACACGCTAAGGCTCGTTCCTGAAACGTTCGACGATCTGTACTTGCTGGCAAGAATAATAAGCGCAGGCGACGAGGCAGAAGCAAGAACATACAGAAGATTCAAACCCAACGAGAACAAGGAAGGCGAGCAAAAGGAAGTAGTCATAAAGATCGGCGTCGAAAAGGTAGAAATAGACAAGAATGCGGCCAGGCTGAGGCTCACTGGCAAGATAATAAGCGGCAGGCCGGAACAGTACATCGCTCTAGGCAGCTACCACACGCTGAACATAGCGCAGGGCGACAGGCTTGAAATAGCAAAGCAGGAATGGCCTGGCTACATGCGCGATATGCTCAAAGAGGCGGTAGAAGCCGCAAAGAAGCCAAGGCTTGGCATAGTGGCGATTGACGAGGAAAAGGCCACAATCGCGTATGTAAGAGGCTATGGCATTGACATAGTTGCAGAGATATACAGCAAGCTTAGCAAGAAAATGAAGCAGAGCGAGTACGAGCGCGAAAAAAACAAATTCTTCGACGCGGTAATAGGGAAAATAAACACAATGCAAGTTGACACGGTAATAGTGGCAGGGCCAGGCTTTACTAAGGACGACCTCAAACAATACATTAGCGCAAATAGAATAGAAACAAGCAAGAAGCTTGCATGGGCTAGCGCAAGCGACGCAGAAAGGTCAGGCATAAAGGAAGCGCTGCAGAGCGAGGAAGTGGCAAAGCTTCTTGAGCATGACAAGATAAAGCTGGAGTTTTACTACCTGAACATGCTGCTGCGCGGCTTGGCGTCGGGCGCCTCGTTCGCCGGCAAGGGCAGGGTAGAGCAGGCTCTCGAAGAGTACAACGCCGGCATAGTCCTCGTCAACGACTCTGCGATAAACGACCCGGAAATAAGGAGACTGCTCAACAAGGCATATGAGCAGCATGCAAAAATAGAAATATTCAACGCCGAAGACGACGCAGGCATGCAATTAAAAGGGCTTGGCGACATAGCCGCAATAGGCAAGCAGCTGCTCAGATAGCCGGCTGTGCGCCCTAAACGCTCGACGAAAAGTTTGATATTTTTAGCACCTGCACGCCAGGAGTGCACACGTTGCTCCACAGAATTTCAATGTTGTACAGACCAGGGCCTATGGTGCTATAATAGCTCTTAGGATTGCCGCAACAAATAGACGGCCATGAGCCGCTGCTAGGAATAACTGAAGCCCAGGAGGTAGAAGTTGCAGCCTTGTAATAGATTTGCATCACATCGTCTACCGACACCGAGAAATTGAGGTTTACAGGGGAAGGCAGGTACAGGGTAGTGGCGAAAATGGAATAGGTGGAGTTGTAAGGATAGCCGCACGAAATTCGCGCGTTACTCAGCGAACTGACAGACTGCGGAAAAGGAACGACCTTAAGCCCAAAATATATGTTTCCTATATAGTCTGGAGTGCCAAAAGCATAAGCAAGAACTTTCTTCGAAAGGTTCAGCGACAGCAAGCCGCTCTGCACTACCTCGTAATTAGGGAGATACGGGGCAGCAGAATAAGGCGCCAACTGCACGTTTTTAGGGCCTTGCAACGCCAACATAGTTACAGGAACAACAAGAGAAGGAGAAGCCGAAGCGGCGAAAGAACCGGAGTAGTTTGCACTCTCCATGGAGCATGCTCCGTTTGCCACGCCAGACACGCCTGCATTGCAGAACTTGGTACGCAGCAGGTAGAAGCCCTGGCTGTAAGAAGCCAATGGCGGCGCCCGGTAAAACAGAGCCACGCAAACCGAACTCTGCCCCGGCAGCAAATACAAAGGCGTGCACGTGCCTGTTGCGCTGGTGCCGCTTATAATGACCGTTATGTTGCTTATGTTCAAAGGCACGCTTTCCGAATTAGTAAGCACAAACGTAGCTAGCGAGAAGTGGCCGCTTGTGTTGGAATAAAGCTCAACAAACTGGCAATACGGGCCCGAGAATGCGCTGCACTGCGACGGCGAATAGACGAGCGGAGACACTGTTATGAATACCAAAACAGACACCACTATGCCTATTATTATGAACATGAAGCCATAGGTAGTAAGAAACTCTATTGACGATTGTGCACGCATGCCAATGCAACCCAAGCGTATGTGCATATTTAGCAATATTTAGCAATAATAAACAATATGTTGCTTTTGTTTGCATAATATAAGCGTGGTAAATTGCTAGAATTCAAACCGAAGAAAAGCCTCGGCCAAAGCTTTTTAGTCAGCAGGCATGTCGCTGAAATAGAAGCGGCGCATGCATCAGGCAAGAATGTCCTGGAAATAGGCCCGGGGCTCGGGATACTTACAAAGGAGCTGTGCAGTGTCGCAAAGAAAGTTGTGGCTGTTGAAATAGACCCACTGCTCTACTCCAACCTAAGACATTCCATACGCGCCGAGAATTTGAAACTGCTGAACAAGGATTTCTTCAAAACAGAAGCAGAAGAACTAGAGCTCGGCAGCACCGACATAATGATAGCAAACATACCGTACAAGCTTTCAAGCAAGACCATTGCATTTTTGCATAGGCACAGGCTCCAGGCAGTTCTGTGCCTCCAGAAGGAATTCGTGGAGCACATGTTAGCAAAGCCCGGCACGCACAAATACTCGAAGCTGAGCGTCATGTCGCAATTGTCATTCAGCATGACTAAAATAGCAGATGTTCCCCGAGGCAATTTCAGGCCGGTGCCTAAAGTGGATTCGAGCGTAGTTTACATAAAACCGAAAGGCGAAATAAGCGCTGACGAAGAGCAAATGATAAGCCGAATAATGCAGCACAAGAAGAAAACGTTGAGAAACGCGGTCATCGAAGCCCTGGAAAGTGCAGGAATGCGCAGGGATGATGCAAGCAAAGCAGCGGAACGCATAGCAGGCAAAACGCCGGAAGAGCGGGTTTTCAAGCTTGAACCAACAGCTCTGCTTGAACTTGCCAAGGAAATGCGCAAAGCGCTAGAAGCTCAGAAAGAGTAGAAAGGCTCTTCCACTTGTTCGAAGATTACGCTGTTCCTTATTTTGCTTTTGAATGTTTCTTCCGCCTGCTTGTAGTTCTGGCCAAGCAGCGATTTGTAGTGCATCGGTGCGAAATATTTCGCTTTTATCGCTTTTGCGGCCTCTATCGCTTCGTCAACAGTCATAGTGTAAGTGCCGCCTATGGGCAATAGCGCCAAATCGGCGCTCACATGCTTCATCTCTTCTACGAAATCGGTATCGCCGGCGTGGTATATTTTTTTCTTGCCTGCATTTATCACGTAGCCTACCCAGCCGTTAGACCGCGGATGATAGTTCAAACGCTCTGGCTTGATGTTGTACGCTGGCACAGTATCGAACTCTATGCCTTCTATGGCATAGTGCTTGCCGGGCTCCACGCCAAATGCTTTCGCGCGCAGCTTGCCCAGAACCTCATTAGGCGCGACTATGGTTGTATTGGCACCAGACAGCGCGCTTATGTCCTTGTCGCTCAGATGATCAAAATGGGAATGTGTAATGAAAATGATGTCGGCCTTTCCTAGCTTCTCTGGACTTCTCACTCTGAACGGGTCTATTGCAATTTTTATCCCTGGCGTCTCTATCAAAAATCCGGCGTGGTCTATCCACTTCACGAAGTCGAATTCCATAATAAACATTCGGCAGAAAAAAAGATATCTTTTTGCATGCGCGCACACGCTACTGGTCCGTTATTGATGACACAATCCCGGATGCCGCTATTCTGGGCACGCTGCCCCTTACCAGCAAAAACCTGTCTCCTTTTTCAAAAGGCACAGCCTTTTCTAGGCTTACTGCAAACTTGCCGGATTCGGCTGTTATAGTGGCGTTTACTGCGGAAAAGTCGCGTATAAGCTGCCAACGCCCTTCTATTTTGTCATCTTTAATAAACTTCGAGAGCGAAATGTCTGCCAACAGTTTTCTTTGCGGCTTTATTTGCTTGCTTGAAAGTACATCGCCTTTTTCGATTTCTTCGTAGCTAAGGCCTTTGAGGGCAAGCCCCACGCGCGCGCCCTCCTCTGCCACTTCAACGTCCTCGTCTTGCATTTGCACTGAACGCACTGTTACCTGCACGCCAGAATTGTGCAAAAGCACGTCGTGCTTTGCTACGCTGCCGGAGACAACTACGCCAAGGGCAACGTCGCCTACGCCGTTAACCGGAAACGCCTTGTCTATTTCTATTCTTTTGAAGCCGTTACTTGCGGCGCTGTCGGGCTTTTGCTGTGCAGCAATATTAGATATGCTTGCAAGAAGCTCTTCCCTGGGCACTACTTCGTAATCTGCATTGGCCTCGCCGAGCACCTTCCTGGCATCGCCTTCTTTGGTAACAAGAATCCTCTTGTTGAGGAGCGCTGAGGCAATGACCACTTCCCCGAAAAGCGCGTCTATGCTTTTGGAACTCAGAACCACTACGTTGGCAAGCATTATGCTTTGAGCAACAGCGTAATATTTCTCTTTTATGTCGCTAGGCGTAAGCACGGTTATGGTGGTATCGCCAGCCTTTCTGTTGAAAAAATTTATGCCGTTAGCTGTGCCTTTCTTTCCTAGCTCCTTGGCCAGATTTTCGTCGTTAGGCAAAGCAACAATAATGCCTTTCATAACAAAACCTCAAGAAACCGTGTTGGTTCGGTCACCGAAATGCTGCCAATGAATTTGGCTATACGCAAAGACATACGGGCTTCGCTCTTATAAACTTATCCAATACCGGTTCTACGCCGACAAAACAGGTATGTTTCGCGCTAGATAATTTTGCTTATTAATTCTTTTGCGTCGTTGAAAACGACGTTTTGCTTTGAAAATCTAGGCAGGTATTTTGCGGCTTTGCCTGAATTTGTGGCAGTAGTTTTGAAGCCCATGTCTTCTATCGGCGACACGACCATGCACGTGTCTGCGACAATGTGACCGCCTGCGCGCTCTATTTCAGCAAGATAGCCGAGCTGCTCCGCCAAGTTCTTCACGACGCGCGAAGTCGTAATCCAAAGTTCTTTGCCTTCCTTTATCTTCTTGCCTTTGAGCAGCATTGCCACTTCTCTTACCTCGTTTATCGACGCGTGCGGGCAGCCTATAGCCACAAGGTCTATGTCGTCAGGCACGCCTGTATTGAGCTTGTCTTTCAGCTCGTCAAGTTCTTTCCTGTCTATTTCTATTGTTTCCTCTATGCCGTCCAGCTTTATCATGTTGTATCGTGCTTCGGGCGTTATGCCTTCTATGTGAAACAGATCTATCGAGCCAGAGGCTGCGCCTGCAGCGCCGAATTCCTTAAGCTCTTCTATGCTCGGCACAGAGCCTATGCCTGTTATGTAAGGTATTCTGCCGTTTGCCATCTCTCCAAGCTTGTAGCCCAGAAGGCTGTAGTCTACAGCGCCGCTTAGCTTTGCGTTCACCTTTACGCGCAGCCTAGGATTCCTGTTTGCTTGAAGGTGCAGGCCGTAGCGTGGCCCGTAACCTGCTATTGCATAAAGAAGCGTGCTCAATCCCGCTTCGCGGTTGGTGCGAACCCCGAGCAGCGAGTTTTCAAAAACAACCACGGACGATTCCGATAGGAAAACGTCAGTGAACGGCGGCGGCGTGTTGCCTGCAAGGTATGGCGTGCAGGTTATTGTCGGCACTGCGCCCATTCTTACGTATATGTCTATTATTTCCTGCTGCTTCTTTGCAAAATCTTCGGGCACGCGCTGTTCCTGCCATGCCTCCATGTCCATCCCAGCTGGGTTTATTGTTACATTCTTTGCCTTGAACCTGTACTTGCTGCCAAAGTGCCTTCTCAGTTCAAGACCCGTGTCGGTAATGGTCTTGTACGAAACGCCAGCTATCTGCACATAGTCCGCGGGTATGAATTCGTCAGTGCCAAGAAGCTCTCCCGCATGCGCAAGCAGCTCTGCGATTTCGGGTTCGATCCCGAGCGATTCCAACTTGCTTATGTCAACGGGCTTTTTCTGCTTGCCACTTATTTCGAGATCGACCTTGCCCAATATTGCACCCCACATTGTTATGGGGTCCGACCTTTCCAAAACTATTTTTGCAGGAGCCTTTCCGTGCATTGCAAGGTTGACAAGCCTGTCCGCGCCGACTGTCGAACCCGACGCCGCAGGCATGTACAACACAGCGCCGGCTATGCTCTTGCCATACAGCTCGTGGCCTGGATTTATTATCTTGCCTTCGTTGTCTACGTCGTCAAGCCACGAAATCTGCTGTTTTGTACGCAATTCCACACTATCACGCATCAATTTTGAAATCCATGCTCGCCTTCTTCATCTTGAGAAGCTTTTCCTCTGGCACTTTTGCCGGTCTTGTGGCGTCTATTGCAAGCTTGCTGCCCATGCCCTCCGGAGTGCCCATCGGATCTAGCGACGACCCCTTGACATTGTCGATCACGAGCTCTTTGCCTGCGCGCCAGTACATAGTAACGGCGTAATTCACGTCGTTGGGATTTGTAACGTCTATGTCGTCATCAACTATTGTTATTTTCTTCAGGCTCTTGTGGCCCTCTATGGCGGCGTTTATCGCGCGCCGCGGTTCGTCGTCGTCATGCTTTCTTATCGCTATTACGGCGTCGAGCCATCCGCTGCCTCCCTCGGTAAGATAAACGTTAGCAACGTCTATGCCCGCGCTCTTTAGCGCTTTGTAAATAGTGGGGGTTCTTGGCGCACCCATCAGTATTTTGTGCTCGTTGCCGCCAGGGAGCAAAGCCTGGTAAATAGGCTGCTTCTGCATAGCTATTTTATCTATCACAAATACAGGCTGCTCGCGTACCACGTCATACGTGTTTGTAAGGTCAACAAAAGGGCCCTCTTTTGCGGTTTCGTCATGAAGTATGCGGCCTTCAAGCACTATTTCAGAATTTGCAGGATATAGCACGTTGCTGGCGGTTTTGCCTTTTACAACTTCCATGCCGTTTTCGAGCGCAGAGGCAATAGTGAGCTCGTCAAACCCCCTGGCCACGGTAGTGGCGCCGGCAACAAGAACGCCTGTGCTGTTGCCTATTGCTATCGCAACGTTGAGGTCTTCGCCGTGTGCCTTTGCATCAGTGTACATAGTGTGCAGGTCACGCTGCTCTACCAGCCTGCCTACAAGCCTGTCCTTGCCCAGCACCGAAAGCCTGTGAAAAGACGCGTTTCTTGCGCCATTGTGCTCGGCAAACACCACTGCGGAGGTTATGTACGCTCCCTGATCCTTCGGATAGTGCTTAAGTATGGGCAGCATGCCCAGATCAGGCTCAAAATAATCGAAAGGATTTGTGCTCGACTCTGCCACGCTGCGCGGATTTTCTATCGCGCGAGCCATTGTGCCAATCCATGAATCTTTGTCTATGCCGAGGCTGCCGCACAGCAGATCCATGCTGCTTAGCAGATTGCCGACTACAGGCATACCGATTGCTCCTGATTCATTGCGCACGCTGTCAAACATTACAGGCGTGCCGTCGTATTTTTTCAGATATGCGGCTATTTCATAAGAGGTGCTCGCTTCCTTTGTCACGTGCACAAGCTTGTGCTCATCGTCAAGCTTTCTTACAAATTTTTTAAATTCCATGATATAGCTGTGTTTCCATTCGCTTTTATTGTTTTTGATATGCTTCGTAAATACGCGAACGCGGCTGGCGCCGCTTGCCCGACAACGCATGAAGAAATTCGGCAAGATCGGCAAACAAATACGTCGGCCTTTCGCGCTCGAGCGCTTCTGCTGAGCTGAGCCCGTCGCTTATTGCGCAGCTGTCCATGCCGGCAAGCCTCGCCGTAATCACGTCTATGGTCATGTCGCAAACGTACACGCTCCTCTTTTTGCTTGTGCGGAACTTGTCTGCAATATAAACAAGGCCGGTAGGATCTGGCTTGTACCTGCGGAACGCGTTGGCCCCTGCGGCAAAATCCAGGTATTTGGACAAGCCAAACAGGTGTATTTCCTTCATTAGCCTGCCGCTTCGGCCGTCGCTGAATATCGCCACCTTCTTGCCATTTAACTTGAGATATTCCAGCACTTCGGCGGCCTTCGGCTTCAGCCTTGGTTTTTGAAGCTTGAGGTAAAGGTCGTATACAAATGAAAGCAGCCTGTGCTCTTCCTCTAGACTTTCGAGCTCCAGCCTGCCCATGCCCTTTCCCTGTTCGGCCACAGCGCGCTTTCGCGCCCTCGAAATGCTCCAGTATCTGGGTTTGGTGTATCTAGTAAGGTTCATGAGCGCGCTAGGCGATGCAAGCGTGTTGTCCCAATCAAAAATGAACAGGTCGTATTTGTCGAGCAAGCGCATGACTTAATAATGTTATCGAACAATTATAAAGTGTGATGATAATTGGTGATCGCTGAGCGCAAGCGATGAAGATAGCTAGGCGGTCTGATAACCCAATTTGCTTGGCTTAACCTTGTTTTCAGCGCCGAGCATTTT
>JBMFTS010000020.1:0-12077 GCA_049966915.1 Candidatus Micrarchaeia archaeon | reverse complement strand
ACCCGAGTCGCAAGCGTGACAGGCTCGCATGCTAGACCTCTACACCACCAAGGCAATCTGCAATGTTATTCAGCACTTATTCTTTTTATCTCTTGCTGTTTGCACCGCTGTTATATGTCGCCTTAAGGCCTATCAGCGCAGAATAAAGAAACAGGCTTAGGATGTTGAACAAGATTAGAGGCACGCTGCTTATGTAAAGGCCGTAAATCACCCACAGGGCCAGGCCTACCCAGATGATAGACAGCCACAGATATGAAAGCTGGTCCGCACGCTTGCTTTTATACACAACGATTATTTCTGGAATTATGGAAATAGTGGTGAGTATGCCGCCTATATCCCCTATTAACACTGCAAGCATGTTTGCGCCTTTCCCGCAGGGGTGAATTGAACACCCAACCTACCGGTATCTTTGCTGCCTTTTCAGGCACACGCTACAGCCGGTCGCTCTAGCCATTGAGCTACTGCGGGGCGTTCTAAATAATTAGCAGGTGCATATTTATTAATATAATTCGAGCATTTAGATAGCGACCAGTGTAGTTTTATGGCTTCCGGAAAACTGGAAAAGGCTAAGTACGTGAGCAAGTCTGCGAGCATTGCCCAAAACCAGACAACGCAAGCCAAGCGGAAGCCGCAGGTTTCCTCGCTGCCGTTCTCTTATTTTTGGTTCAAGGACCTGGCAAAGGAACTTGTAACATACAAGCACTTTCCTGATGCGCTGGTGGTGGCGTTCGCATTCATAAGCATGGTGATAGCTTTCAGGTTCTATCCTTTGCTTGCCATTCTGCCTTTGGTAGTGCTAATATTCGTGCTTACGATGATACATCCCCTGCTTGGGCTGATAGCGCTGCTTTTCTTTTCGTATCCGCCGCTTATGTATCAGGCTCCATTGCTAGGCTGGACTTTCAGCCTGTTCGTGGCAGCCGCGCTGTTTGCCGGAGTGGTGCACTACCGCACGGTTTCGTTCCTGTTTAGCATGATAATGCTGTCGCTGTCTCCGATAGGCCTTGTGCTTGAACTGCCTGTATTTGTAATCGCAATACTCGTACTAGGTTTCAAGCGCGCGTCTGTAGCCACGATCTTCGCCTTCATTTTCATTATAGCCTTCGCCGGACTTACTGGCTTGCCTGTGTCTGCACCGATAGCATACAACTCCACAGCGGCTAACAGCAAAATAGCAGGCAGCGAGCTGGCAAAGTACTTAGTGCCCAATAAGAGCGCGCCAGGCATTGCAAACTTCGGCAGCGCCCTTTCCAGCAGCATTTCGAATTTCTTCAGCCTGAACCTGACAATGAACATATTCAGCGGCTATGCGCTTGCAGGCGTTGTGCTCGCGTATTCTTTTCCCATTACGCTTGTGCAGCTGCTTGTCTGGCTAATACTGATATTTGCCATCGCTGGCTATGCCGTAAAAAGCAGGTCCGGATTCAAGGGCACCGAGGCAAGCATGCTAAGCGTGGCTGTGCCGATCGTCTATGTATTGGCATCCTACGCTTCGAACACGGCGCCAAACATACCTCTGGCAATCATAAGCTTTGCCATAACTCCGGTAATCCTTTTCTTGCTCGAATCCCAGAATATAGAAGTCGTGCTCGCGCTAAACGTCATGAAGCAAGACATGCTTGGCAAATTTGGCGCAGATGAAAACCTCATAACGCCTACCGAAACCTTTGCAGACGTTGCCAACTATGACAATGTCAAAAAGGAGCTTAACGACGCTGTGATAGCGCCGATAGAGCACAGGGAGCTTGCGGGCGCATACGGCGTGCGGCCTGCAAAAGGCATTCTGCTCTTCGGGCCGCCAGGCACGGGCAAAACGTTGATAATGCGCGCTCTTGCAAACGAAATCAGAGCAGGATTTTACTACGTAAGCGCCACTTCACTGATAACCGCGTACCCAGGAGAAAGCAGCCATGCACTCAACAGGATTTTTGAGGTAGCGAAAAAGCACGCTCCGGCGGTGGTGTTCATAGACGAAATCGACGCGATTGCGAGAAAGAGAAGCGAAGACGTATCGGAACCCGTGAAGGAGCTGCTTTCTGCAATACTTACCTCGATGGACGGCTTTCTCAAAACGCCAGGGGTAGTGATAGTCGCAGCAACAAACGTGCCCAATCTTCTTGATCCGGCTCTTCTCAGGCCCGGCAGGTTCGACAAAGCCATATATCTTGCTCTGCCAGACCAAAAGGGCAGGGAAGCCATACTAAGGTACTATTTCTCCAAATTGCCCATATCGAAGGACATAGATTACGAAAAGCTTGCAGAGCTCACCGCAAGGTTCTCCGGAGCAGACATAAAGCACCTTGCAGAGGAGGTGGCGCAGGAGGTATCGGAAACCGCGCTTGCTTCTAAAAAGGTATTGCAGATAACAATGAACGACATACTCGATGCGTTAAAGAACACAAAGCCTTCGACCTCGTTGGCATCGATAGAAGAATATAACACATTCAAGCTCGACTTCGAAAGAATGATGCACCCGGAAAAGCAGACTGAAGAGGCAAAGACAAAAATAACAACCGACGACGTAATAGGGCTTGACGAAGCGAAGAAGGCGCTGTACGAAGCGGTGGAAGTGCCAATACTGCATCCGGATTTGGTAAGAAAATACGGCGTCGAAGGCATAAAGGGCATTCTGCTCTTCGGGCCGCCAGGCACGGGCAAAACGATGCTCATGCGCGCAATCGCCTACGAGCTTGGAAACATACATTTCATTTCAATAGCTGGCACAGACATAAGCAGGATGGGACTGGAAAATGCGGTATCAACGGTAAAGGGCATATTCGACAGGGCGAAGGAAAACGAGCCTTCGATAATATTTGTTGACGAAATAGACGCGCTAATACCCGAGCGCGACACTTCCAACGAGCTCGGCGCGCAGCTTGTCGGAGAATTCCTTGAAGAATTTGACAAGCTCAAGGAGGAAGGAGAAAACATAGTGGTGGTAGCAGCAACGAACAGGCCAGACGCGCTCGACCCGGCGCTGTTGCGCTCCGGCAGGTTTGACAGGCTTATCTACATACCTCCGCCCAATGCGGATGACAGGGCAAAACTTTTCAAAGAATATTTGGGAGAAGCGCCACTTGCTGAAGACGTGGATTTTGCCAAATTGGCGGCAATGACCGAAGGCTTCACCGGCGCCGACATATCTAACCTTTGCAGGCAAGCCAAAATGAACGCGCTTGAAGCGAGCATAAGCAAAGAGGAGGAAACGCCGATAACTATGCAAGACATAACTCTGCTTGTCAAAAACGCGAGGCCTTCTGCTCCAAGCATGGTGCTAGGCCGCTATCTGATGTTCTTGAGCAGGTACGGCAAGCGCTAGGCTGAATTTAGCGCAGCAGCGCGCTTGCGGCGCTGCTTGCAAATGCGACAAGCGGAGCAGGGTATACGCCAAAAAGAACTATCGCGATTATGCACGCGGACACCACGGCAAGCGTGGCATAATTCATGCTGAGCTTTCTTGATTCGTACTTGTTGGTGAATATTGCGGTTATGGGCTTTGCGTAGTAAAACACAGATATCACGCTGTTTATTATTCCCAATATTGCCAGCCACACCATGCCAGAAACAGTGGCGTTCAGAAACAGCAGAAACTTGCCTATAAAGCCCACGGTGAAAGGCAGGCCTATTAGCGCAAGCATGAAAAGCACAAGGCCGAAGGCGGCCATTTTATTCTCAGAACTGAGCCCTATGAGGTCGTCTATGTTGTTCCGGTTCCTGCTTTCAAGCCACGCCACTATTGCGAGTATGCCTATGAAAAGAAACATGTGCGCAAAAATTTGCACAAGGCTTGCAGCAATACCGCCTTGTGTGTGCGTGGCTATGCCAATCATTATGTAGCCGGCTTGCGATATTGAAGAATATGCAAAAAGCCTTTTTAGGTTTTTCTGCACTAGCGCGACGAGGTTACCGTAGAACATTGTGAGCACAGACAGCGCGGCGGCAACAGCGAAAGTTGCGCCTATTCCCACAAAAACAAGCAGAAGCACCTGCATGAGCGCGGCAAAGCCCAGTTTTTCGTTTACGCCGCCAAGCATTGCCGTGGCATATGCCGAAGAGCCCTGATAAACGTCAGGCAGCAAAATGTTAAAAGGAAACTGCGCTGAATCGAAACCCAGCGAGACGAAGAAGAATGCGAGCGCGGCAACTGCGTACGCCGTCTTGGGAACCTGCGACAAGGAAATGGAGTTTGCGGAACCGAAAACAAGCACTATGCCAAATGCCAAAACGCCAGCGGCAAGCGCTGACATCACCAAATATTTTGTCGCAGCCTCTATGCTGTTGCGCCTTGAAAGAAGGATTATGAATACGGAAGGCACGCTGGCAAGCTCAAGGCCCAGCAATATGAGCAGCAGCGAAGAAGCAAAAGCAACGGAATACATGCCAATAAGGGCGAATCCTGAGAGTATGGCAAAATCGGCGTATTTTTGCGAATACGCATACGCAAGAACGCTTACAAGCAGCATGCCAATGCTGAAAATAGTGGCGAAAAAGGCGGCATAGGCGTTTACCGAAACAATACCAAAATAGCTTGCTGCAATGCCTTGAGCAAACAGCTCGTATGCGAGCAGCGCCAATGCCGCAATGACCGCTGCGTTAAACGCAAGTTCTGCCTGTCTCTGCTTTTTGCCTAGGAACCACAACGCTATGCTGCCAAAAGGCAGGGCAAGCGCCAAAATCGCAAACAACAACAATATCAATTAAATCACCAATACCAGCAGCAAAAGCACGAACCCTATGACAAACGCGGCAACGTAAGCGCTAAGCTGGCCAGAAGCTATGCGCCTAGTAGCCGAAGCAGCAATCCCTACGGCGACTGCGATATCGTCGAAAAGAATGCGCAAGTATTCCTCGAAGTAGTAAACGCCTGACGCAAACGCGTAGAAAGCATACGCCAAAAGCGCGTACGCGAGGTTGAACGCCTTGGTGCTTTGCAGCATGTTCGCGGCATGCGAATGGGCATATGCTGTCTTGCTTTTGCCAGGTGCGTATTTGTAAATGCGCCACGCCAGCAACGCGCCCACAGAAGCTGCCAGCATTTCGGCTATGGCGCCTGGCCAATCAATCGCCAGCGGCTTGCCGGTAAGCGCGTAAGGGACCTTGGCAAAAAGCTGCGGCACGAACAGGAAAAGGATGCCTGCTGCTGCGGCCAAAGCCGCAAGGACGGCGCCAGGTATGAGCATGCTATTTGGCAGCGCCTTGTAAATTATTTTTTCGCGCTCTTCTGTTGCCGGCTTTGAACACAATGCAAGCCACCTGAATATGAAAAAGCTCGTAAGCATGCTTATTGCTAAGAGCAGCGCGTATACCAGCAGGTTGCTCGAAAAGGCGTAGCCGAGCCCTGCGCTGGCAAAGAAGCCGTCAAACGGCACGAAGCCGGCAAGCGCCAGAACGCCGAAAGCCGTGCTTATAAAGAGCAGCCTATTCGAAGACATGCCGCTTATGTCGTTTATGCTGTCTTTGCCTGTGGCTGTCATTGAAGAACCTGCGCTGAAGAACAGCAGGGCCTTGTAGAAGCTCTGTGCTATGAAGAAGTAGACCGCGGCAAGCAGGGCGTTTGCCCCGAGAGCCACAAACATCAGCGATAGCTCCTGAACAGTAGAATACGCAAGCACTTTCTTTATGTGGCGTTCCCTCATGGCGTCAAACGTGGCAAGCACGGCAGTGACAAGCCCGAAGACAAGCAGCACGATGCCAAAATGAAATGCGATAAGCAATGGCAACAGCACCATTGCTACGAAAACGCCAGCCTTGACCATTGTTGTCGAGTGCAACATTGCCGAAACAGGAACCGGACCTTCCATCGCGTCGGCAAGCCACTCGTGAAAAGGAAACTGCGCGGACTTGGTAAACACGGCAATGACGAGAAGCGACACAGCGGCATAAGCCAGCGACATGCTGGAAGGCCTTGCCGAGACAATGCCGGCAAAGTTCAGCGTGCCGTAAGCAACAAAGAACAGCACGATTGATGCGAGCAGCGCCAGGTCGCCAAGCATGACTATGCTTATCACTTTGCGGGCGGCGCGCACGGCCCTCTCGCGTTCGTACCAGAATCCCACGAGAAGGTAGCTTGTCAGGCTAAGAAACTCCCAGCCGATGAACAAAGTGACAAAGCTGCCGCTCATCGCAAACAGCAGCATGGACAGCTCGAACACAATCATTTCGGCGTAGAAGCGCTTTTGCTCACTAGGCAAAGCCATATAGCCAAACGCATAGAAAAGCACGAAAGGCGCCATAAAGGCTACGAGCGAGACAAGCATGAGGTTAAGCGCTGCAGTGCTTACTACTATGTCTATCGCATAGCTTCCTACGCTAAGCCACTGGATGCTTGCCGAACCAGTGCTGAACGGAACCATAGCAAGCGTAGCAATGCTTGCGCCTAAAGCAATGTATTTGGCGCTGCGCCTGTCTGCAAGCGCGATCGCTGCTACGCCTATGAGCAACGGAACCAATATTGCGAGCGCAATCACTTTACCACTTCATCTCGTCAAGCTTTGACGTATCGAAACCGAATCCTCTAGACCTCATCGCAAGGTAAAACGTTATGGCGAGCATTGCCTCAGCTGCAGCAATGGCCCAGATTGAAAACAGCAGCATAATGCCGGCGCTGTCAGGCCTCGTTGAAGCTGAGAAAAATGAAATAAGCAGGATTGTGCTTGCAACAAGCAGAGTTTCCACTGCCAGCATAAGCAGCACGAAGTGCCTGCTGAATATTATGCCCGCTATTGCCCCAGACGCCATGAGCGAAGCAGCAAGCACAAGCACAAATTGAACGCCTATCATGCTTCCGACCTCGGCCTTAGAGCCCGCATGACGAGCACGCTGCCAAGCGCTACTGCAAAAAGCAGCAGCACGATAAGATAGAGCACAGGATAATAAGACGACAACGCTGCAGAAGCATAGGTGGCGAAGCTGTTTTGGATTGCAGGAGCCTGCGCACCAGGTTCCGCCAGCAACAGCGCCCCGGCAACTGCGGCGCCTATTATTGCTATGGCGATTATTCTTGCGGCTGCTCCTCCTACTCCGAATTCTTGGGTGCGCTTTTCATCCGAGCTGAACGATAGCACGAAATAGGTGGAAATGCCGCCTACAAAGACCACAAGCTGGAGAACGCCGGCGAGCGATTGGCCGGCCAAGGCAAACAGTATGGCGCTGCCAGTGGCAACCAAAGCGAATAGAACCACAGCCCTTAGCAGGCTCTTTGTAAAAAACACGCCTGCCGAAGCTGCAAAAACAAGCGCGGCAATCACCAGAAGCAACACATACAACATTTCATCAGCCTTCCAGATCCTCCGGCCTCTTGACAAACTTTCTTTTGTCATAAGCCTCGAAGTCGTATCCTTTGGTAAGCGTAAGGCACTTGGTAGGGCATACTTCCTCGCAAAGCCCGCAGAACAGGCAGCGCTCTATATCTACTTGCGGCATTTTCTTTATGCCTTTGGCAGTAGGCGTGTCTACCATGGTTATGGTCTTGTTCGGGCATATGCGCTCGCACGCGCCGCAGCTTATGCATGTGGGCCTATCAAGCCGCAGCATGTACCTTTCGCGGTCGCTCAGCTGCTCCCGCTCGCCGGGAAAATCCAGCGTAAACCTCTTTTCCTTGAGGCTTTTCGCGGTTTTTGCAATCGAGCTTATGAGCATATACGCACCTATACAAACACTATGTATGTAACAATTAAATTAATCAGCGCAAGAGGAAGCAACAAGAACCAGCCCAGCTTCAGGAGCCTGTCAAGCCTCATGCGAACTGCTGTTGCGCGTATAAGCATCACAAACACTGCTATTACTATGGCCTTTACCAGAAGCCAGGCGAAAGGCGGAAGCACCGGACCGTACCAGCCTCCGAAGAACAATATCGCTATGAGCACGCTGCCGAGAAGCACCTTTGTGTAGTCGAGGAAGAGGGCGAGCGTGTAGTATGGCGCACTCACGTCTGTAAGCCAGCCTGCTATGAGCTCAGAATCGGCTTCGCGCAGGTCGAAAGGAGAGCGCTCGGTTTCCGCAAGCATTGAAACGAAAAGCACGAAGAAGCCTATCGGCATGAGCAGCACATACCATATGTGCGCTTGCTTTGCAACTATGCCGAACATGTTGTAAGTGCCAGAGATAAGCCCCACGCTGGCTATGACCATCAGCATGGGCACCTCGTAGCTGAGCAGCATTATGACGGATCGCTGTGCGCTTATCTCTCCGAACTTGTTGCCGCTTGCCACTCCGTTAATGAAAACGATAAGGGGCATGAAAGCGAAAAGCGCGAAAACAACAAGCAAGCCGTTGGCAAAGCTGCCTATGCCCGTGCTTGGAACTAGCGGCATGAGGAACACAAGAAATATTGCAAGAGACAGCATGAGCGGCAGCGCCGTGCTGAAGAGCAGCCTGTCTGCACTCTTGGGCATGTAGCTCGCCTTTGCGAGCAGCTTTGTAAAATCGGCAAGGTTCTGCAATAGGCCGTATTTGCCTACCGTCGTGGGCCCGTGCCTTGCCTGCACTTTGGCAATTATCTTTCGCTCGAGCCAGCCCAGGAAATAATCGAAAACTACTATCAGTATGCCTATTGCTATTGCGTAAATGAGAACGCCGAGAGCTTGCACCGCTATGCTGCCGGAATTCAGCATTGAGACGAGCCACGAAAGCCCAAGCAGGCTAGCGATCGACATCGGGCATCACCAAATCAAGGCTGCCAAGTATGGCAAACAAATCAGCAAGGTGCGCGCCTTTTGCAAGCCTGCTGAACGCAGCCAGGTTTACGAACGAAGGCGAGCGTATCGAAAGCCTGTACGGCCTTTGCGCGTCGGCAACCATGTACAGGAAAAGCTCGCCCCTGGGGACTTCCCTGCTTATTTTTACTATCCTGTTCTTTGCTCCGGGCAGTATGAGCTTTATCGGCATGCCAAGCGCGTCGCCTTCCGGCATTTTCTTCAATGCCAAACGCGCCAACCTTATGCTTTCTTTCATTTCGAGAATGCGAACTTTGTACCTTGCGTAAGTGTCGCAGCCTGCAAGCACCTGCGGCCTGAAACCGAGTTCGCTGTAGGCATAATACGGGGCGTTGCTCCTTACGTCGTAATTTATGCCAGAAGCTCTGAGCACAGGCCCTGTTACTCCGAGCGCAACGGCTTCTTCTGGACCGAGCACACCAACGCCTTTTGTCCTTTCCATAAATATTTCGTTGCTCTCGATAAAGTGCTCGTATTCCTTGACCCGCTTTTCCATGTAGTCAAGCACTTCGAGCGCGTGCTCATCGAAACCCGGAGGCAGATCGCGCAGAAGACCTCCGGGCCTCATATTTACATAGAACATCCTGGCACCGGCCTGTTCTTGAAGCAGCTTGAGTATTTTGTCCCTGTCGCGAAATGCCCACATGAACATAGTGAAGAATTGGCCAAGGTCGTTAAGCATTGTGCCAAGCCATAGCAGATGGCTTGCTATCCTTTGCAGCTCAAGCAGCAACGTGCGAATGTACTTTGCCCTCTCTTTGACCTCCACTCCCATGGCTTGCTCCACTGCAGAAACGTATGCATCATCATACGCCATTGGCGCCACATAGTCGAGTTTCTCTATGTAGCCTATGTTTTGCATGTATGTCCTGTTCTCGACAAGCTTCTCGACGCCCCTATGCATAAACCCGATGTGAGGCTCCACGTTGACTATTGTGTCGCCATCAAGCTCTACGACTAGGCGGAGAACTCCGTGCGTGCTTGGATGTATCGGGCCTATGTTTATGCGTGTCGTCATTTAGCACCGCCTTCCGCCTTTTCATATGGCTTGCCCCATTCGAAAGATTTTCTAAGAGGAGCATCCTTGCCGTTCCACTTCTCAAGCAGCAACCTGCCGACATTTCTGCCTGTTATTTCTATGCCAAACATCTCGTAAAGCTCGCGCTCGTACCAGTCTGCAGCGGGAAATATGTGCACTATGCTAGGCACGGCGGCGCTGCCCGGATCCAGGTCAAGCTCCACAGTCTCGTCCTTGTTGGCTTGCAAGTCTCTCAGAAAGTAGAGCACGGTAAGAGCGCTAATGTTGTCTACTGCGGTTATCTTGAGCAAATATTTGTACCCGCTGGATTTCAGCTTCTCCAGCGTTTCAATAAGCTTGTCTTTTTCAATCTTCAATTTCACCGCCTATCTTTTTTTGAAGCTTCATGAGCGCGGCAAACAGGTTCTCTGGCTTTGGCGGGCAACCCGCGACATAAACGTCAACGGGCAGAACCTGGTCTATGCCCTTTATTATGTTGTAGCTTTCAAACCACGGGCCGCCGGATACGGCGCACTCACCGTAAGCGACTACGTACCTGGGCACGAGCATTTGCTCGTACATGCGCTTTATTTCAGGTATTATCGATTTAGTAACCCATCCTGCGACAATCATGACATCGCTCTGCCTTGGCGTGGCGCGAAAAAGCAAGTAACTGCCGCGTTCAGCGTCTATTCGCGCAGAGCCGAAATCCATGAGCTCCATCGCGCAGCATGCAAGCCCGAACAGCGACGGCCATACGCTGTTCTTTCTGGACCACTTTATCATGCCTTTCGAAGCCGCTCTGGTGATGTCGGAAAGTTTTGCGAAAAGCATGTTTTGCTTAAGGCCGTACTTCTTGAGCGACTCGCCGACGAGCCTGCTCATTTCCTGTTCGGCGTTCTCGAATTCGGTCATGTTCTTACCCTGTGCTGCGACACTGCAAGCAAAATCCAGCCGAAGAAAAGCGCAAGAGCGGGAAGCGCCAGGATAAACAGGCTGGCTTGCCTGCCAACCGAACTGGCGGATATGCCCCAGAGAAGTAGCATTACGCTTACGAATTCCACCATCAGGAACATGGAAAAGTAATGCATGTACTCATGCATTGTGCTTGCCCTGCTGCTTATCGATTCCTCCCCGCTCTCGAAATTTCTGGCTTGGGCTTCGCTTACGCCAGGCTTGGGCCGTATAAGCCACGAAAACATGAGCATTGCAGCAGGAACGGCGAGAGCCACTACCGCAAAAACCGCTATCGCCACGTATGCGTACATGCTTCTATATACAACACAAATGTTAAAATAGGAAACAGAAACATTAGCCAAATGGCTGTCGGAATGCGGGCACGCGCGTAAAAAACAGCTGACTGCCTAGCATTATTCGCGCACATATGCATTTGATATTTTGATTCCGGATCCCGTTTTTACAAGAATGACTATGGAAGCGCGCGCACTTGGTTCCGAAACTACCATCTTGCTTCCTGTTTCTATTTTGCTATTGTTGTAGAAAGCAGATAATATCTGGCTCCCGGATTCGGGACTTGCTAAAAAGCCGCCGATTTTCTTTTTGACGTTGTTTTCCTCGAAAACTACGGGAAAGACATTTGAGGCGTAAACAAACAGTTTCTGCCGGCTTTTTATTCCTGTATCTAAAAACTTAGCCAAACCCAGGTTATGCACCTCGAGCTCCAGCGGAAATATGGGCTTTTGCTCTAGTACGATGTCGTGGTTTGAGCATTTTAGAACACTGAATTCGCCTGTTTCGTTGTATCTTGCAATCTGTGAAAAATCATAAAGTATCTGGGCGCCGTTAACATCCACTGCGACGTGCTTTATGCGCTTGTTCCTCTTGTTAATTTCAGATATTATCTCGAGAATATTAGTCAACCCGCCCAGGACCGACACTGACGTCGTGGCCTCCTCAGCCGCCTCGGCAATTAATTCGAGCGCCTTAGAGTTGAAGCCTTCATTTGATCTTTCATATATTAGATCTTCGAACATAAACGACACTTGCTGCCCTCGCGAAAAAGTTACTCCCGCGCGTATTTTGCCATTATCGACTACTACTTTGCACTTGCCAAGCGTACGCAGCAGCTCGTTTATGGCTTTTGCATCAGGTTCTTTGTCACGCAACAACTGCTCAAACATGCTGTCCTTCGTAATATTAAAAAGCCGCTCTTGCGTTTGCCACTCTTGCGTTTGCATAATTACTCTGTCTTGTTAGTGGTTTATATTCTTTGGCTTATACTTTTAACAAAGTGAGCGGGAAACCCCACACCATTTAGGTGTGATGAAAAGCGAACCGCAGAAATTAGTGGGCATTTGATTCATCAGTCAGTGACCTCAGCGCCC
>JBMFTS010000019.1:9811-12193 GCA_049966915.1 Candidatus Micrarchaeia archaeon | reverse complement strand
AGCCAAAGCTGTTCGAGAGCAACATCGGCTATACGCCGCGCTCTGGCATGCGCGTATACACAATACCCGGCGACAGCCTTGGCAGGAACCGCCGCGTGGCGTAAATCTATAGCGTGCTGCCCATTATGCCGCGGGCGTCAGAGCCTGCCGTTAGACTCGCCTCTGCTTGCTGCGCTTGCTGCGATGTGTGCAAGCCTTAGCAACTTTACTGCTTCAGGAAGCAAGCGCACTGCTTCTGCCTTAGCGATGCCTTTTGTGCATTGCGCGTAAAAGCCCGCAGCGCAGAACATGTTTGTCTGTGCTTCCATTCTGTCGAGCACCTTTTTGTGCCACTCGATTTTTGTCGTGCCTGCGGCTTTGAACGCCTTCAGCAGCGCTTCCTTGCTTGGCCTTTTCCGTGTTATAGCCATCGACTCTACGCCGAGCCTGTTTCTTAGTTCTGTCATGTCTACCATGTTCAGGCCTGCGAAGAGCACGCTGTGCAAAACGACTATTTTTATCTCGTTCCTGAACCTTGATTTGCTTACTGCCTTTATTATCTTCTCAGTCGCATCTGTGCCGTCAACCTGCACCCTGAATGAGATCGCTCCCTCTACCTCTCCCCGCCTGCCTAGCATGCCCATGACAAGTGCGCTTTTGTCTCCACGCGCGAACATTGAGTCGTCAAGCGCAAGCATGCGCACTCCCTGCTTCACCAGCTCACCCAAACAGCATGGCAAAGAAGCGCGCTCTCATGCAGCTTACTTCTTGCCCATCTGCTGCTTTAGCTCTTCTATTTCCTTCTCCGCCTGCTCCACTGCCTTTTCCACAAGCGACCTTGGGCTTTTCTCAGCCTTTACAACCAGCCTGGGCTTGCCAGTTTCAGGGTGCTCCTTCTCCACGCCAGCGAACTCTACTGCTCCTGATTCAGACAGCTTGCTCGCTATGAGCTCAGCTACGCTCCTGTCTATGCCTTCAAACTCTATGACAAGGCTCTTAGGCGTGTCCTCTATTATGCTTATTGGCATTTTACCACTCTAAAGCACAAGCACAGCGCAAATTCGCTAAATGCTTATATAAATATTCTTTCTAATAATATGCTTATAATTGTTGCTTTCAGGTGCAAGAATGGCTAATATAAACGAGGTCAACGCGCAGAAGCTTGTGGAAAGCGTTGCGGCTAAGCTAAAGCAGCAGAACATGCCTGCCAAAAGCTATGTCGGCATTGTGAAGAGCGGGGCCGGCAAGGAACGCGTGCCAAGCCAGGAAGACTTCTGGTATGTGCGCTCCGCTTCGCTTCTCAGGAGGCTTTACATAAACGGCCCAGTGGGCATTTCAAGGCTTCGCACTTATTTCGGAAGCAGGAAAAGGCACGTGAGCAAAGTAAGGCACCACCACTACAAGGCAGGCGGCAGCATAATAACGGATTCGCTCAACGCGCTCGAGAAGCTCGGCTATGTCGCCAAGACAAAGCAGGGCCGCGTGCTTACCCCTAAAGGCAGGTCGCTGCTCGACAAGGCTGCAAACGAGCTTGTTGCGAAGTGAAAGCATATGCAAGAGGAAAGCGCCGCTGGCAACGACGAAGAGGCAAAGATGCAGAAGGCTCTGCAGAAGCGCCTCAAGGCAATGCAGATAGAGGAGCAGAAGAAGCAGGTGCTCAGGAAGGTGCTAGAGCCCGCAGCATACGAGAGGCTGATGAACGTGCGCATAGCAAACCCGGAACTGTACCAGCAGCTGCTTGACATTCTCATAGCAATGGTTCAGAGCAACAGGATACGCGGAAGAGTTTCAGAGGCAGATTTCAAGAATTTGCTGATGCAGCTCACTTCAAGGCCAGAGTCTTCTATTCAAATAAGGCATAAATAAAGAAGGTGCAAAAAATGGGCAAGAAAAGCTTGAAAAAGAAGCTAATGCTGGGCAAGAAGCTCAAGCAGAACAGGCGAGTGCCTGTGCTGGCGATGCTTAGGACGCACAGGAAGATAAGCTACAACAAGTTCCAGCGCGACTGGCGCCACAGGAAGCTGAAGATAAAAGGGTGATGCAACGGCCACTATCGTAACTGTGAACATGGCGAAAAAGCTCAGGACTCTGCACAAGAACAGGAGAAGGAGCCAGGCCAGCTCATACCTGAAGGGCGTGCTAGCTCAAAAGCTCAAGCTCGAGCCAGAACAGGTAAAGCTGTCAAGCGCGCTCAACAGGCGCATAGTCGCTTACATGATCCAGAAGCCTAGAAGGCTAAAGGTGTCGGTTGAGGTCAAGGAAGGCAAGGCCACTGCCAGCCTTTACACAGAGCCAGGTCAGCAGGGCGCGCAGAAGGTTGAGCAAAAGCCCGTGCAGAAGCCTGCGCAGAAAGAGCAGCAGCACGCCAGTGCAAGCGCAAAGGCAAGCTCAGCGAAGGCAAGC
>JBMFTS010000019.1:4537-9711 GCA_049966915.1 Candidatus Micrarchaeia archaeon | reverse complement strand
AAGGCAAGCTCAGCGAAGGCAAGCCCAGGCGCGCCTGCGAATTCTGGCAAAGCAGCTGCCGGCAAATCTTAATAAATATTTGCTGCGTAATCTGTTTTTAACACTCTGTTATACAGTTATGCACCATGCAGCAGTTTCTGCAACACGCTGCACAAAAACGTGCTTTGCTAAGTAAAACAATGTAGCGGTGTGAAACATGGCAAAATACGTGCTTATATCAGATACTTCTCTAACTTCGCCGTTCAGGAACTTTCCTTTGCTGCAGTTCCTTCCGAGCGCGCCTGACACTGTCCCAAAGCCCATATACTATTTCCTTAAGGGCAAGCCGTTTCCAGCGCTTCCGAACGGCGAGGCAAAGTTTGCGCCATATTCGGTAAGGAAGCTCGAGGCGGCGCTGCTCAAACGCAACAAGCCCGAGGACGTTGTTGTGGCGCACCAAGACCACATAGAAAAGTTCATAACCAACGACACCGAGGTAATCGCAGTTTCAACAATGGACCCCCTGGGTCTGGGCCCGCTTACCATGTCTTACAACGTGCTGCTAGGGCTCAAGGGCAAGCCGTGGGTGCAGGTTGAGTGGGAAACGCTCATGAAGCGCATAAATGCGGCAAGGGCCGGCAAAAAGGCAAAGCTGCTCGTCGGCGGGCCAGGCGTGTGGGATTTCACCATAAGGCCAGAGGAGCTTGAGAACGAGGGCATAGATTACGCCTTCCAAGGGGAAGTAGATGACATAGCGCCGGACCTTTTCGAGCAGGTCGCAAGCGGCAAGTTCGATCCGAACGAGTTTTTCGAAGGCTACCTGTTCATAGACGACAATTTCAGAAGAACGTTCGTGCCACACAGCAAGTTCATAGTAAGGAAGCAGATATACCGCACTGCGCCGCCAATAGAGGAAATACCAGAAATAGTGAAGCCCAGCGTAATGGGCCTTACTGAGGTAATGCGCGGCTGCGGCATAGGCTGCGACTTTTGCGAGGTTACGCTTAGGCCGCTGAGGTTTTATCCTGTTGACAAAGTGCAGCGCGAAATAGCGGTGAACGTCGCGGCAGGCATAACAAACGCATGGCTGCACAGCGACGAGATATTCGGCTACAAGCACCTCAACGCAAGGTTCGAGCCTAACGAGGACGCGCTTGTAGAGCTGTTCACTGCGGTAATGTCCACGCCTGGCGTTACAAGGACAAATCCGACTCACGCTCGCGTATCCATACCTGCTGCGTATCCAGAATTGATAAGCAAGTTGTCAGGCATAATGAAAGCAGGGCCTGACAACTGGATCGGCGTGCAAGTGGGCGTTGAAACGGGAAGCGACAGGCTTGCTAAGAGGCACATGCCAAACAAAACGCTGCCTTTGCACATAGGTCCTGACGGCACTTGGAAAGAGATAGTGTGGAATGGCACCAGGAACTTCAACAAGTACTGGTGGCGCCCTGCATTCACTGTGCAGGTAGGCCAGTCCGAGGAAACGGACGAAGACAATTGGGACACAGTCGCGCTTATAAACCAGCTTAGCAATTCCTATGTCGAAGGCAGGCCTTTCGAGTTCACTGTAACGCCAATGCAGAACGTGCCTATGGGGCTTATAAAGAGCAGGGGCTTTGCAAACCTTCAGCTCACGCAATCCCAGCTTGCAGTATATTATGCAAGCTACAGGCACCTTGCAAAGATGGCGCTGCGCGACGCCAAGACCGAAAGCAAGAGAAACAACCCCATAGCGAGAATAGGCGTCACTGGCATAATAACAATGGGCGGCCTTCTTATCCTGAAGCTCATAGAAAACTTCGCCAAGAAGAACCACGTAGACATAGAAAAGGCGAAGCGCTATGGTCTCGACCACGAAACCCAGAAAATAACAGAATACGCGGAGCTGAAGCAGCTGAACTGACTCTGCCGGTTTTCGAGCCGCGGCTTCGTGTGCGCGTCGAGGCTATGCTTTATAAAACAAGCCAGCGTATATGCTTGCGGCAAGGTTTTGCTATGCGCATAGCGCTTGTGGGCAACGACTTCGGGTTTAGGAACAAGGATGGCGTAAGCAGGTATGCATTCGAGATTTACAAGCACCTGAGCAGTGGCAACGACGTGCAAACGTACGAGATAGGCGCGGGCAGGTCGTTTAGCAGCAGCGCGGTTTACGGTTTGAGGCGATTGCTGGGAGTTAGGATAAACGAAGACGCCGAGGTGGTGCACGTGATGTATCCAAACGCCGCATACCCATTGACCGGCGCGCCTGTAGCCGTGACGTGGCACGACGCAAACGTGTTCAGCAGGTACTTGACTAAAAACCCATTCAGCGCAGGCTTCTACCATTATTTCGGCGTGGTGCTGCCCGCGCTGCGCAACACAAAGCGCGCAGACGGCATAATATACGTAAGCGAAGAAACCAAAAGACGGCTGGCGCGGCATGTGCCCGGTATCGGCGCCAAGCAGAGCGCAGTAATACCCGAAGGCATCGACGAAGCGTTCGTCAAGGAGCGCGTATCGCACGGCGCCGAAAGGCGCGATTTCGTTTACGTGGGCTCGGTGGAGTTTGCGCATAAGAACATAGAGTTTTTGATAAACTCGTTCGAGGCTTCGCGCGTTGCCGAAAAGCTCTACATATTCACGCCTACCAGCAGGGACAAAATACCAAAGGCGTATTTCTCTGCAAAGAACGTAAGCATAGTGCTTGGAGCAGGCACCAGCGCCATAATTTCAAAGCTCAAGTCGAGTATTGCGCTGTTGCACTTCAGCCTTGTAGAGGGCTTCGGGTTGACAATACTCGAGTCCATGGCCGTTGGCACTCCCGCCGTGGTGCTGGAGCATGCCGACATACCGGCAATAGTCACCAAATATGCGATAAAGGCAAAGCCGGAGGATGTGCCGGCTACGATCCGCAGGCTCGCCAGAGAAAGGCCGGAATTGGCAAATGAAGCTGTTAAATATGCAAAGGGATTCAGCTGGCGCGCTTCAGCGCTCAAAACGCTCGCATTTTACAAGAGGCTTTCGAAATAAGGCATAAAACGGTTTGTGAATCTTTCGCTGCACAGCGGCAGAGGCTTGTGCCGATTGTTTGCTTTTGTTTGCTTTACTTTGCGTTTACTATTTTTGAAGCCAGTTCCTTCATGGCTTCCATCGCCTGCCTGGTATCGCCTTCATAATAGACCCTTAGCAAGGGTTCGGTATTGGACTTCCTGATCAGCATGAACCCGCTTTCCGTGATTATCTTTATGCCGTCGGTCCTGTCTATGGCGCTGCCGCTTGGCGCCATAGCTTCCGCGCGTTCCATTACTGTTTGCGCGCTCTGCTCGCCTTCTAGCCTCGCCTTGAATTCCCCTTGGTAAATCTTCGGGAATTCGCTTGCTATGTCACTCAGTTTCATTCGGGTTTCATTAATTACGCTGGCCATGAGCAGCGACGCCAGTATGGCGTCGGAAAACGGGTAGTACTTGCCGAAGTAAAAATGCATTGATGTTTCTATTCCGAAATCGCAGCTTTCGTTTTTTATCTTTTCCTCTAAATACGGCCTTCCCACCTTTGCGTATGACACTTTTGCATAGTCTTCGAGTCTGCGCGAGCATGCCACTGTCGCAACTACCTTCTTGAGCGACAGGTATTTTATGAAAATCATTGCGGCTGTCATAGGGTTGACGAACGAGCCTTTTTCATCGACAAACGCAACCCTGTCGCCATCGCCGTCTAGCTGAACGCCGAAATCTAGACCCGACTTTGCTACAAGCTTGCCGAGCGCGTCGCAGTTTTCGGCACTGGGCTCCGGCGCCTTGCCGTAGAACGTGCCGCTCATGCGCGCGTGGTACATGCGCACGCTGCTGCCGACGCTTTCCAAAATGCGTTTTGCAAGATTTGTTGCTGCGCCTCCCATGCAGTCCACGCCTATGTTCAATTCAATGCTATGCATGCCTCTTGTTACGTACTCTGCATACTCTTCAGAATAATCATATTCTGAATAGAGTCCTTTGCCTGCGGCGAAATGACCATGGTCGTAGAACGGTTTGAACAAGCTTGGCCGCACAGTCACGCCGTCGCGATACAGCAGCATGCCCGTATATTCGGCAGGATTGTGCGATGCGGTTATGCACACCGCATGCGATTTGCGCCTGAACGACGCGAATGCTGGCAATGAAACGGGACCTGTGCCCAAGTCTATGGCTTGCTTGCCCGTCTTGACGAGCCCTTTTACAAAGCTTTGCTTTATTGCCAGGCTTCCTTTCCTGTTGTCATTGCCCAAAAACACCGTTTCCGAATCTGCGTAACTGCCTATCGCCTCGCCTATGCGCAGCGCCGCAGCCTCGTCAAGCTCATTCGGATAAATGCCGCGTACGTCGTATTCCTTGAAAACATCCATGCAATGTTTTTATATGCATAATTGTTATACGGTTTTTGACCAGTTTCGTTTATGTCCATTCGCTTGTGCTTGTTTTGCAGTGCTTATGCAAAGGGATTTATTGGCGTTGGGAATAAGCATAAACGTATTGCATGGCTTTGAGCGATTTGCTGTTCGGCAGGGGCCCCAGCAAGAGTCTGGCAGAGATCCTGTCGAGCACGTTCTTGGAAGAAGATTATTTCTGGCTTGCAAGCGGCCTTAAGCCAAACACGGTGGTATTGGACATAGGCGCTTACGTTGGCGACACGGCGATATACTTTGCCATGCAGGACAACGTAAGCGAGGTTAGGGCGTACGAGCCGTATCCTGCCGTGTTCGAGACGCTAAGGCAGAACGTTGAAAAGAGCAGGAGAAAGGCAAAAATAAAGCTTTTCAACAACGCCATAGGCAAGCCGGGTTCGGATTACGCCATAACGCTGAGCGAAAGCGCCTACGCGGCCGACGAGGCGCTGGTGCAGGGAAAGGGCAGGCAGGTAAGGGTAATAGGCATGGACAAGGCGCTCGGCGACATACAGGGCAACAGCGTTGCAGTAAAGATAAACGTTGACGGCGGCGAATTCTTCGTAATTGACGAAAAGCTTGACCTTGGCAAGGTGTACAAGATGCAGATTTGCGTATATCCGAAGTTCGGCAACGCCAGCGTGCTCGAAGACCTGCTGAAAAACAAGGGCTTCAAAACAAGCAAGGAGCCCAAGCACCTGCCTGACCAGGCGTGGCTTTATGCATGGCGCTAGCTACTTGCGCTTTGCGCTTCCAAACGGGTCTTTTTTATCATCGGTTTGCAGTCTCTTTT
>JBMFTS010000019.1:0-4437 GCA_049966915.1 Candidatus Micrarchaeia archaeon | reverse complement strand
TCTTTTTCACTTCTTCCAAATATTGTTCAGGATTCCAATGCGCACTCTCCAGCAATTCTGAGTTTAGTTCGGTCACTAATGCAGACACCAGCTCCATGTTCTGGGAAGTGGCCTCTAGAAAAGACCCAATTACGCCATCAAAGTCTGCGCCTTCGCCTTTGAGCGACTTTTTGCACTTTTTAATTGCGCTGAGTTCCTGCTCAAGAGCGAGGTTCTTTGCCGCATTGACAAGCATGCCTGCATTTTCGTAATCCTGTTCATGTGCGTTCAATTCAAAATATGCCTTATTGCGGATCCGCGGCATGTCATACTCTAGGTTTTCGAAAAACGATAGATAAAATTCCTGAGCGTTTTCCACGGGCTTTTTAAAATACCAGTCGTTGTTTTCAAAAAACCAATCATTAAATCGCGAAAAATAACCGATAAGCATATCGAAAAACGACTCGACGGCTTCCTCGCCTATCGGCGACGTCTTCTTTTTAGCGATTTCTTTAAGGCCTGCGAGTTCTTTGCAGACTTCTTTGGCATGGTCCTGTCTCCTTTTGACGCTTTTCGGATCCCGGTTCCAGTTGTTGAACATTATGTCGGACATACTGCCACAATACGGATATGCCGGGCCCATTTATAATAATTTGCGTTTCTTTTTCAGCGAGCATTTTATGCCGTGCTACTTTTTGCATGCACGGCAGCAAGAAAAAGAAATAGGTAAATAGGGAAATAAGGAAAAGAGGCGAGTATTTTTCGCCCCTAACAAAAACAAACAATGTATCGCGAAAACGTTTTGAGACCAAAAATAGTGCGCGATTATATTATAGCTTCTTTACGTTTTTGGCCCTTGGCCCGCGTTCTCCTTCTTCTACTTCGTATTCTACGCTGTCACCTACGGCCAATGTGGCCCCGCCCTGTATTGCTGTGCTGTGCACATATACGTCCTTTCCGTCCTCTCCTGTGATGAATCCAAAACCCCTTGCGGAGTTGAACATTTTCACTTTTCCTTTCATTCTATCACTGCATATTCTATGTTTAGCTACCTATTTATAGTGGTATGTATGGCAGGCGCGCCTTTCAAATTGCGAAATCATAACTCTTTGTACATCAGCAGAGAGTCGACAAGGTCTGCGCCAAAGGCAGCGGCTTTGGGTATTGTGCCTGTTTGCCTGAATCCCAATTTCTCGTAAAGGTGCTTTGCCGCAGGGTTGTTTGCGTATACAGTTAGCACTATTACCCTATACTTCTCGGCTTTTGCCATGTCAAGCAGCAGCCTTATCATTTCGAAGCCCAGGCCTATGTTCCTGTACTGCTTCGATACCGCTATGCCGAGGGTTCCGACATTCTGCTCTCTGCCCCTGCCTCTTGCTATGCTTGCGTCGGCAATTACCCTGCCTTCTGCTGTGGCCACTATCGCGAGCTCTTTGCCAGAGGCCATGCCATCCAGCTTGCCAGCAGTATATGCCATTTCATCGGCGTAGCTTTGGGGCGTGTTGAGCATGATCGGCGCGCCTTCTGCAACAAGGTCATTTATGAATTGCAGGTAGCCTTGCACGTCTTTCATCTCAGGCGCCCTTATAGTTATGCGCCTGCCGTCTTTGGCAACAAACTCTTCCACAAACTCTCCGGGCTCCATAAAATCATCGCAATATGCGCATTTGGATATTTGTTTAATTGGCGCGTAAGCCGAAGCCTAGCATTCAGGCAGAGCCATGCTTTGCCAGCTCTTCCTCAACTCTTTTTCTTGTCTTGTCGTTGCATCTTGCCAGGTATTCGTATAGCCTGCCTTTGTCGATAATTTTCAAAATGCTGTGCCACAGCTCGTCTCTTATGCCTATCTTAAAATACACCATGTCTATCAAGGTTTTCTCTACGTCAGAAACCGGGAGCCACATTCCGCCGCGCTGGACAAGGCCGTAGCCGAAAAAGAGGCGCTTGTCTATGCGGTAAACAAGGTACTTCTTGCCATCAAACGTTCTCTCGCCTTGCCTGACGTTCCTTACTGTAACAACAATAGGGTTTGTTGCCTGATCTGATATGTGCCTTATAGAGAGTGCGTCTTCAAGCCCATAATATGCTGGCATAAACGCGAAACATACGACATCGGCAGTGTCGTGGAATGTGTATGCGCCTTTTGCTACTCTCTTTATCTCGCCCTTTTTAAGCATATTGTGCAGAAGCAGCTTTTGGTAAGCTGTGTTTATCCCCAGGAGCCTGAGCTCGCTGGATCTGAATACAGGAACCCTGGGATCGTTGAAGCGGCGCCTGATCTCATTTATGTACTTCACTTTATCGCCTCCTCTATGCCTTCTTTCAGGTCATCGTATGATGGCGCAACGCCGCTTAGCAATATGCCTGCAAGCCCTTTCTCATCCACTGGCGGCTCAATCTCGTCCAAAAACCTTTTCAGCTCAGATTTCACCTCCCTTTCACTCGTCACATAATGCAATAGGTGGTATATGTCGTAAAGGTCCCTCACATACCTCCTGCTCTCATAGGCCGCTATTTTTTCAAGTATCAATTGCTCTGGGCTGAGTGTAAGCACGCTAAGCAGTGTGCCGTCTGCCCTTTCATACTCCTTTACTATGGGCTTTAGCCTTTTGGTTTCATATTTCATCTCCGCTTTGAGCTTAACAGCGCTGTTGGATACAGTGGCATATACAAAGCGGTCTATTGCGGCCAGCTTGTCAAGATTTGCTCCCCTTTTCTGCAGCTCCCATGTAAGGCGGTTGCGTATGCGCTCCGCCTCTTCTTTTGAAGTTATATAGAAGTCAAGATCGTATGAGAACCTGTTGCCGCCATAGCACCGCCAGATGGCCGTGCCGCCGTGCAGCACAGCGTCTTTGTCAAAGGCGTATAATGAGTCTACAAACAGGTCTTGTAGGTTTGCAACATCTATGTATTCCTGCCTCCCTAGTTTCTGCGCTATAGGCAATGGCATTTTTTCACCAAGATTATATTTTATTATAACCTTGGTAAATATAAATCTTTGGCAGGCACATTGAAATTCTACTAACGGGAATGAAAACCAGCCTGTCTTCCTTTCATCAAAGCTGAATCCGCGCCTGTGGCTTAGAAGTCTGCTTGTTCATAAAGGAGAAGTGGTTAATTTTGTCCCAAAGCCCAATTGAGAGATGCTGCTTTATGCGTTGTAAATCTCGAGTATTCTTTGTGCCACAAACCTCTTTGGGCGCCTTGCAACAGTGCTTTCCTTGTATTGCAAAATGCCCAGTCTTGCCGCTTCCAAAACGGCAGCTTTTGCAGCAGGGTAGCTCACCTTGAGTTCTCTTGCTACCATGGGTATGGTTAATATCGGATGTGCGAAAATAAAATCAATAAGCCTAACCAGCGCCACATGCCTTGTGCCCCTGATTGTACTTGCAATTTCCTTGTGATACTCGAGAAGCTTTGAAGATTTATCGATGGCGTTTTCCGATTGCTCTATTACCCCTTTCATGAAGAACTTTGCCCATTCAACGTATTTCCCCAACGTACTTACTTCCAGCAGGCGTTCGTAATATTCGTCCCTGTTTCTTTCAAAGTATTCGCTTACATAAAGCAAAGGCTCTGGGAGCTCCCCAAACTTTATAAGGTAAAGTATTATAAGCAGCCTGCCTATCCTGCCATTTCCATCAAGGAAGGGATGTATTGCCTCGAATTGGTAGTGCATCAGAGCCAATTTAACAAGGTTGGGAGCAGTGTCAGATGACATGTAGGAAAAAAGATTGTCCAGCAAGCCCCCAACAATGCTTGCTTTTGGAGGCACATACACCGCATTCTCCATTCCAGCAAATCCTGCGCGAGATATGTAGTTTTGTACTTCGCGTATTGTCCCGGGCTTCGCCTCCTCTCCCCTTACCCTGCTAAGCAAGATGGCATGCAGTTTTGCCACTAATTCAATATTTATGTCGCTGCCTTGCTTTATTTCCCTTATGCCTGTTTCCTGGGCACGCACATAGTTTATTACTTCAAGCAGGTCGCCCCTTGCTTTATCTGCAAGGCCTGACGCCTCTGCATCAAGCACATCGTACAACGTGCTTACTGTGCCTTCAATCTTCGAGCTCAGTACGGCCTCTTTCGTTAGGTAAGGGCGTATGAAAAGAAGCGGCGAAAATCCTATTGCTGCCGAAAACCCTGAAGAGATTGCTTTCAGCTCGCCGAGCTCTTTGCTCGCTTTCATCAGGAGGTCTAGAAGTTCGTCGTCTATTTGTAAGCGCACCGGCAGCTGGGCTGGCACGAAGTAGAAATAGCCCTTTTCCTCATCTTTTACAAGCCTGCCAACGGTTTTGGCAAAGTTCTCCGGATCCATATTATCAAATTTTAATAAACAATATAATAAACAATATACTCAAATAGTTTAAATAGCTATGCATTAATTAAAAGTTTTAGGCTATTTGTTTAATTAGCTTATGGCGTATTAAACTAATTTTAATAAGTTTTTAACGAAGT
>JBMFTS010000018.1:0-12699 GCA_049966915.1 Candidatus Micrarchaeia archaeon | reverse complement strand
GCGGTGGCTTATATCCCACCCCTGAAGGGAGTGGGTTTTACGCCACATTTGATAATACTGCAATAATACAGCGCTAGCAGCGAGCGGAGCGAATCGCAAGGGCAGAATGCGCCAAAATGGACTCTGCGGGATTCGAACCCGCAACCTCTCGCCTGCAAAGCGAGCGCTCTACCGTTGCGCTAAGAGCCCTGATAAAATTATGGCGTATTTGTATAAAAACCTACTCATGTATGCGTTGCGCCTTTTGTCGCTGACGCTTGCGATGCGTTTTGATAATTTTTATTAACTTTGGCGTTGTGTGCTTAACCATGCTAGAGCTAAAAATAGGCCACAGGGGCGCCGGCAAGGAGGCTCCGGAGAACACGCTCGAGAGCTTTGGGGAAGCGCTGAAATCCGGAGTAAATGCAATAGAGCTCGACATAAGGGTCACGAAAGACAAAAGGCTCGTTGTATTCCACGACGAGAAGCTCGAAAGGCTGACCGGCCAGCCGGGCACAGTAGGCGACTACACGCTAAAGCAGCTCCTCGGCTTTGGCATACTTGGCAGCAACGAACATGTGCCAACGCTTGATGAGGCGCTCGACTTCATCGACGCGAAAGTCGACAGGATCCTGCTGGAGATAAAGGAGCCGGGAAGCGAAGAGGCTGTGCTAAAGGAAGTTAAAAAGAGAAAACTCGAGGACAGAACAATTATCATCTCGTTCCATGAGGACGCACTGGAAAATGTCAGGAAGCTTGATAGCAAAATTCAGACAGGGCTTATCTATGCGACATACAAGGGCAAGTACAGCAACCCGATAGAGGCTGCGCTTGCGCTAAAAGCAAGCTATGTGCTTCCTCTATACAGATTCACTCACACAAAGAACGTCGAAGAAGCGCACAGAAACGGGCTGAAGGTCATAGTCTGGACCATAAACACCAGAGAGGAAGCTGAGGAATATGCAAAGAAAGGAGTCGACGGCATAGCCTCAGACTATCCGGAAATACTCAAGGGCCTCTGATGGAGGCAAGGAGAATCGGACTCCTGCCTGCAGAATGTCAATCTGCCGTCCTACCACTAGACTATGCCTCCGCCGCTTTGTTTGCCCTTTTCGAAGTTCTGTAAATTTGAATATTTATATCACTATCTATCACTCTATCAACTATTTTTATTACAGAAACGATGGGCGATTGGAACCGATAATGCTTTCCCAAAAGCAAAGTAAGGCGCAGAGAATTGGCTTAGGCCTTGGCTCTTTTATTCCCTTTCTAGCTTCTTGAGAAGTTTTTTCAATAATGAATCGAAACCGTTTATTTCTGTATTCGCTACTTTGTATGCCAGCGGAATGCATATTACGAAGCTTACCTCCCAGCTTGTAATGGTTGCGGCTATCACATTGCTTTCTACGACATGCCCAAGGCTGCTTAGGTATGCAGAAGTAGTTGACAGCGCCTCCGGCGAAGCCGCTTCAAGTTCAAGAAGCCCAAAAAGCAGCCTGTTGGTTCTTGTTGCTTTGATCGACTCGAGAACAGAGTCTACTCCTCTCACTGCTTGCACCGCATACTTATTCATTTGTTTTTTGAATTCCATAATAATATCTTTTTTGCAACAAAGCTTAAATTTTTTACCTTATGCTGATTTTCATTCCATCATAGGCCATGTGCGCATTCTTGAATATTTTTCTTGCCTCTTTTTCCAGAACGACAGCATCCCTGTGCCTTGCGCTGATATGAGTCATTATAAGCATCTTCGCCTTCGACTGCTTGGCTATGCTTGCCGCCTCCTCCGCGGTCGAGTGCTTCCTCTCTTTTGCCAGCTTCTTCTCTCCAGATGCGTATGCCGCCTCGTGAATTAGCAAGTCGGCGCCCATCGCCGCTTTCACTGTCTCTTTCGAAGGCCGTGTATCAGTAGCGTAGACGATTTTCTTTCCAGGCTCGATCCAGCTCACCTCATCGAGCCTGACAGTGCGCCTGCCGACTTTGAGCCTTTTCCTTATTTGGAGCTCTGAAAACATAGACCCTTTTATTCCGAGCTTCTTCGCCTTCTCGGCGACAAAATGGAGCTTGTCGTTCTCCTTGAAAACATAGCCGTAGGTCGGGATCGTGTGGTTTAGCCTGAAGGCGTAAACGGCGTAGGGCTTCGCCTCGTACACCTTTCCTTTCTTCACTCCTTTTATGACTATTGAAAACCTTAGCAGCGCTTTGTCAAAAACGAGCAGGTTGTTTACTGTGCTTTCGTAGCCGCTTGGCACGAATATGAGCAAGGGATCCTGCCTTCCAGCCATAGACATGGTTCTTACAAGCCCTGCCACGCCTATTACGTGGTCGCCATGGGTGTGGCTCAGGAAAATGGCCTTTACCTTCACCGGATTTATGCCAAACTTAAGCATCTGCATCTGCGTGCCTTCGCCGCAGTCGAACAGCAGCGTGTCGCCGTCATAAATTAGCGCGAAGCTGGGCATGTGCCTATCTTTTGTAGGCGTAGACCCGGAAGTGCCCAATGCGACAATCTCAATCATGCAAACACTACTCCATTTCAATATGCATAACCTTATTCTGTCTGTCTATTTTTAATACTTTTATTCCTTGAATTGCTATTTCTTCTTCGCCTTTTTTCTGCCTTGCTGCGCTTATGGCCTCGTTCACTGCACTCATGTGCTCGAAAATCTTGTTGGCTATCTCGCGGTAAATGCCAGCCTTGGCCGCGTACTCGTTCTCAAGCTCTTTTTGCGTTTCTATGCTTTTACGCAACTCGTTCAGGGCGCGCTCGCGCTCCTCGTCAACAGTCTTAGTGCGCTCCTGTGCATAAATGTCGTCTAGAAGCTGGCTTAGCGTAGCATATTCGATGCGCTTGTAGCCAGCGTATTTGCTTATAGGTAGTATTGCGTAGTCAACCACTTTGTCGGATTCGTCGCAATATGCAACGGGCTTTGGCGCATCCATCGCCGACCTGAAATCCAAAAGCGCCGCAGCAAGTTCGCGCTGCTTGTCCAGCAGCTTTGACGAGCTAGCAACAGGATCAAGCCCTGCTTTTCTAATGAGCTCCTCCAGATAGATAGGGCCTATGTTGACATATTTTGAAAGCGCAGTTATGAGCTTTGCATCTTGTTCCATTGCTGCGCGCGCAATCGCGTCTAGCACTGCCTTTTCGTCAAACCTGAAATCAATGGCGTCGCTCCTTGGAAAAGAGTAACGGGCCTTTGCCACAAGCGCGCGCTCCTTGAGCTTTCTGCTCGCGTAAACAAGCTCTATGTTTCTCTGCGAATCTAGCAGCAGCATGTTGCCTTTTGCGAACATCTCTAGCACAAGCAGCTGCTTGCTTGCTCCTGCAAACTCGAAAACGACTATGCGGTCCGAGCCCTTCTGTTCCATGCCAGCTAGTCTGCTTCCTTTTATGCGCTTCCTAAGTGCAATCGAAAAAGGCGTGGCTTCCTGAGCGCGCTCTTTGAACTTCGTTTCGTTTAGTGTTTTGGTAAGAAGCACGTAAACTGACAAGTTTCCCTCGAAATCGAGCCTGAATGAGCCGGAGCCCAGGTCGTAGAAATTGTTGAGCCGCTTGCCAACGAGCTTGTCGCGCAGCTCGCGCACTACTACGAATATTTCCGCAGAAGCGATTTCGCGCAACAAATCATCTTTTCTTTGCTGCGCCCTCTTCCTTAACTACCTTGGCAAAGGAGCTTACAAGCTTCTTTACGTCGCTAGCCTGCTCCATTGCTGTGCCTATCTGCACTATGTCGCCTCCTGCGCGCAGCGAAGTGCGAACGTCGTTCACGCTGACCATACCCCCTGCTACGATGTACGGAACGTCAACAGCGCTTCTAACAGCTTTTATCATCTCAGGCGGCACGGGCCCGTAGCCCTGCAGGCGAGGATTTGAGCCTGTATCGGTAACAATAAACCTGTTTCCCAGAAACTGGCCTGCAAGGGCCAGAGAAGCGGCTATTTTGGGCTTTTCCCTGGGCACGAGGTTAACGTCGCCGACCCAGCCCACTGTGCCGCCAGGAACCACGACTATGTAGCCTATGGGCAAAGGCTCCACGCCCATGTGCTTTATAAGCGGCGCAGACAGCAGTTGCGCCTGTATGAGCCAGTATGGATTGCGCGCGTTCAAAAGCGACATGAAATATATGGCGTC
The DNA here is from genome assembly GCA_049966915.1 of Candidatus Micrarchaeia archaeon. Classification (GTDB taxonomy): domain Archaea; phylum Micrarchaeota; class Micrarchaeia; order Micrarchaeales; family CABMGC01; genus JAGDXZ01. Next base: position 8,585 of record JBMFTS010000018.1, on the reverse strand, counting down.
GGCATATTTCGTTATAGTTGCAATGTTGCCAGGAAACAGTATTATGGGCGCAGACGATCCTGCTTTTTCCTTTACACCTTTTGCAACGTAATCCAGGAGCTCGCCCTGGGCGCCTATGCTGCCGCCGATGAGAAGGCAGTCTGCGCCTGCGTCAATTGCCTCGGCTCCAGATTTTACTGCGGCATCTGGAGTGGCGTAGTCGACAGGGTCTATGAGCATGAACATCAGGGCCCCTTTTTCCTCAAGCATCTCGTTTATGCGCTTTTCTATTTTGCCTATCATCTCTTCACCTGCTTCCAAGAAACATCTGCACGAGCTCCCCGCCGCCTACTGTCATTTCCACGCTGGGCTCAAAGCCTGCGTCGCGCCTTATCTTGCTTATGTCTATGACGCGGTCCGATGTCAGGAATCTGAGCTCGTCGCTGTCAAGCCCGCGCTTCTTTGCAAGAAGCGCAACAAGGGCCTCGCTCACGTGGCGGGCCGGCCTCGCGACATGAAGCATGTCGGCGGCAAGGTCTATAAGGCCCTCTTGCGTATACGCAACGCCGTCACTAACGTTGTATGTTTGGCCCACGCACTGCTCGCACTGCATGGCACGCTCCACTGCACGCAGCGCGTCGATTACATGTACAAGCGCAAGATGGTTGTTGCCTTTGCCTATTATGGCTATCTTACCTTCGCTTATGGCCTTGAACACCTTGAAAAAGCTTTTTTCAAAAGAAGGTCCGTAAATGGTTGCAAGCCGCAGTATGGTATATGCAAGCCCGCTGCCCACTACTTCCCTCTCTGCGGCAAGCTTGCTGTAGCCGTATTTGTCAGTGGGCTTAGGCTGCGTGCGCTCGTTTATCACGCCTTTGCGCTTTTTGCCGTAAACGTCTATGCTGCTCGTAAATACGAGCCGCTTGCACCCGCTAGAGACGCATGCATTTACTACGTTTTTCGTGCCGTCGACATTTACGTGCTTCATTTCGCTAGCGGTGGCCTTGCTCGTGCTTATTACAGAAGCAGTATGCACTACTATATCCGCGCCTTCGGCAGCTTCCACGAGAACCCCTGTGTCGTCAAGCGTGCCGACGAACGGAATCACGCCCGCAGGCAACGTGTTTATGCGCTCCTTGGAAGCAACGAGAGCGCGAACCTCGTAGCCCTTCGCAACAAGTTCGGTGCAAAGCCTGCTGCCTAGCCTTCCGTTGCCGCCAGTTACAAACACTATGCCTGGCTTGTTGCTTTGCATATTACCCCTTTTTGCCGTCAAGCAGCTTGCTCGCGATTATGTGAGTGTAATGGCCCTGTATCCTTTTTACCGCATAATCAACCCAGCCCTTGCCGAAAGGAACGTACATGCTGACATTCCACCCCTTGTTTTTCACCGCCGCGAGCCTCTTGCGCTCATAGCCTAATTGAAACTCAAAGATTAAAGAGTTTTTGTAAGCCTTGTTTTTCATAAGCATGCCAACGAGCTTGTCAGGCGGTGCGTGCAGAACCACGGATCCTGCGCGGCTCAGCGCCTTGCGAACAATCGCAAGCTCGCGCTCGTGCGCCTCTGACATCGACTTGTCCTCTTTACTGCTTACTGAGCCGTTCGGCGGAAATATGAGCTTGAGCATCCGCTTGTCTGGCAGCGCATCGATGTCCTCGTTTATACCTATGGCGTAGCCAAGACCCTTCGCTTCTATGGCGCGCGGCATTGGCGCGCCTCCTGGCAGCTCGGCCCATATGAAAATGCCAAGCCTGTTGCCCAGCTGCACTATGTTTCTCAAATACGAGAGCGAAGACTCCTTAGATATCAAATAGCCTATTTCCTCGAGCGGCATGTGAACGCTTGCCTTGAGCCCAAAACGCGCTATTCTGTGCAGCAACTCTGTGTATGTATATGCCGCATAGCGCGCCTTAGGCAGCTTGTCAACGCTGCTGCTAAGAAACGAAATCGAAACTGGCACGCCCCTGCTGTTAAGCGCTTTTGCGGTTTCTATGGCTGAGCTTATGGTTGTACCGGCTATGTGCCGCTTGACAACCTTATACATCAGCCTTTCCACTATAGATTCGTGCAAAAGCACCGCCTTTCGAACCGTTGCCCGGAATTCGCGCCCGTTACCTTAAACATTCCAAACGCCTAGGCTGCAACGCAAGCCAGAGCCTGCAGCTACACAATAACAATAATAAAAGCAATAACGTAATTATAAATATGCATTATAAGAGCTTCGCTCTTATAAACCTACCGCGCGCGGATCCTGTAGCAAGCGCCTTTGCCGCGCTCACGCATGCATTTCCCGATTCGCGCTGCCAAATATAGATATTTAAAAGGCGTTTGCTTGCGGATTTCATACACGGGTAAGCTGCATGAAATATCTTAGCAAAAGCCCAGGCACGAAAGGCACAATAAAGCAGAGCGCAGAGGATTTCGTAGTCAAGGAAATAATCGATACCGGAATCGTGCTAGAGCCTAACAGGAAATACGCGCCGGACGAGCTGGGCAAACGCGAAAACGCGGAATCGAAATTTGCAGTGCTTGTGCTGCAGAAGAAGAACTGGAACACAATACAGGCGCTAATCGCCATAGCAAAAAAGCTTGGCAGAGGCAAAAAGTCCATAAGCTACGCAGGAACAAAAGACAGGCGCGCAATGACAGTGCAGCTCGCGAGCATATACGGCGCAAATCCCGAAGCCCTAATGCGCGTACACATAAAGGACATAAGCATAAACGGCGCATGGCTTGGGGACAAGATAGAACTTGGCAGCAACATAGGAAACAGGTTCGAAATAAGAATAGCAGATTGCGCAAACCCTGAGAATGCGGGCAAGGTGCTTGAAGAGCTCGCAGGCGTTATGCCCAACTACTTCGGCGAACAGCGGTTTGGAATAAGGGGCAACAACGCCAGCATAGGCATGCACTTGCTCAGAAACGAACTGAAAGAAGCGGCGATGGAGTTTCTCACCAGCACAGACGGCGAAACCGACGAGGAAGCAGTATCGGCGAGAAAGGAGCTTGCTGAATCAATGGATTTCGCAAAGGCGCTTGATGCATTCCCCAGATATTTGGCTCCGGAGCGCGCGATGCTTGCACATCTGTCAAAGCACCAGAACGATTTTGCTGGTGCCTTGCGGGTAGTGCCTAGGGGCGTGCTGATAATGTTCGTGCATGCTGTGCAGGCAAAAATATTCAACGAGGAGCTTGACATGCGCGTTGCAAACGGCGACTTCGATTCGGCACTGCGCTGCGCAGAAAACTTCTACGGATTTCCAGACACTGACAGAATCGCAAGCGAGGGCAAGTTTCCGGCCGCAAGCATAGTGGGTTACGATTCTGAAGCAAGCAAATTAAACGACTACGAGCAAAAGATATTGGATGCAATGCAAATCAAGGCGCAAGACTTCAACATAAGGAGCATGCCGGAGCTGAGCATGAGGGGCTCGTTTAGGCCCATTCTTGTAAATTTTAAGAACATGGCATACGGTATAGACAACAACGACGTAAAGCTGTCGTTCGAATTGCCGACAGGCGCGTACGCCACAGTACTCTTGAACGAGGTGATAAAGTAAAAGCCAAGGCACTGGTCGCAGTTATTGCGATGGCGGTGATAGCGGCAGTGGTAGCGTATTACCTAAGCGCACAATCTTCGGCAGAAGCACAACTGCCTGCGCGCATAAATTACGTGCTTGGTGTAGGCACGCACGGCAACCAAACCTCTGAATTGGCTGCATTGCGCGCTGGCGTAAAATACTTCAGGACAGACATAAGCCTGGGCAGCAGCCAGGAAAGTTGGCTTGATTACGAGCACAACAATTACGGCGCGCACTATCTGGGCATACTTGACTATGAAACGCTTCCGGGCGGCTCATCTAACAGAAACTGGACCCTTGCGCAATGGAACGAAAGCGTGAAAGAAGCGGTGGAAGCATACCCCTGGATTACCGAATGGGAAATCTGGAACGAGCCCCTTGTGCCGCAATTCCAAACGGGATTCATGAACGGCAACCCATACCATTATTTCCTAATGATAAAATCAGCTGCAAACGAAATAAGGGCAGTGCAACCCAACGCCACGATAGTGTGCTTCGGCGGTGCTCCGGTATATGACGAACAGGCATATTTGTGGTATGCTGAAGTGTGGCAATACGGCGCGGCTAATTACTGCAATGCGGTGTCTGTGCATGCGTACCTATCTGCGCCTCTTGCACCTGGCGAGAACTTCACGAATGCGTGGGCGCAAGGCCTTGACGCATATGAAACGCTTACCCACAAGCCTATTTACATAACAGAATTCGGCATGCCGGCAAGCTCTGAAGTAATACCGGGCTATAGCGAAAGCATGCAAAATGAATTCCTGGAAGAAAGCCTTGCTCTTTTTGCCAGGCTGGGCTTTGTAAAGCAGGCGTACTGGTATGACCTGTGGGGCCTCTCCGACGGCGCCCTGGGCAACAACTACGGGCTTCTAAACCTCACCAACCCGTCAAATGGCACGCCCAACCTTGCGTGGCATACTTTTCTGCAAGCATACAACGAAAGCGCGAGCAAAGCGTAACGCGCATTGCCTGCACCGCAGCTCGCGACTCGCTCAATACATCATCATTAATAATTTTTATTTAGCAATAACAAGCAATGAACGGCTTTCTCTCAAAACTAAGCGAAAACGCGGCCAGCCCGATAAGGGAAGAAACAGCACTCGCGGAAGAACTTGCAAAGAGCGGCAAGCAGGTAATAAGGCTGAATTCTGGCGACCCGCCCAAATATTTCAAAACGCCAGAATACATAACAAAGGCATATGCCGCTGCTCTAAAGCAGAACAAAACCTTTTATGCAGACTCGCAAGGCGTCCCGGAGCTGCGCGATGCGATTTCGAAATACTACAAGCAAAGATACAACGCCAATATTGAACCCGAAAGCATATTAGTTACGCAGGGCGTCAGCGAGGCTCTTTACTTTATAAACGCTGCTCTGATAAATCCGCAAGACAAAGCCGTAATTGCAAGACCTTACTACGCTTCGTATTTGCCTTTTCTGCGCATACTCGGTGGTATGGCGGTATTCGCTGACGGCGATGAAGAAGGACAGTGGGCAATAGATACAGACAAGCTTCGCAGGCTTATGCGCTCAAACCGCAAGGCAAAATACCTGCTTTTTTCAACTCCAAGCAATCCAACAGGCTCCATATTGAGCAGAAAAGAAATGAAAGAACTTGTAGACCTTGCAAACGAGCACGACATGCTCATAATAAGCGACGAAATTTACGACGAGATAATATTCGGCAAGGCAAAGTTCACAAGTATCGCTCAGATAGCGAAAGGCGTACCGTACGCGATTTTGAATGGCGCGTCAAAAAGCTTCGACGCCACGGGCTTCAGAATCGGCTACATGCTGCTGCCCAATCAAGACAAAAAAAGCGAAGCACTGCTAAAGCGCGCGATAGACCTGGCGCGCATGAGGCTATCAGCAAACACGCCTGCACAGCATGCAATTGCAAGCGTCATGAATACGAAAGAGCATGCGATGCACGTAAAAAAGCTCGCAAGAGACATAGAGGCGAGAGTCAAGTTTGCGGCGCGCGCCATAAACAAAAGCGAATACATGCGCACTGTAGAGCCGCAAGGCGGCTTCTATGTTTTTCCTAAGCTTGACATGAGGCATTTGAACATAAATGATGACAGGGAATTTGCAAACAAACTGCTAAGGGAAAAATACGTGTGGCTGACACGGGGCTCTGGGTTCGGGGCTCCAGGACATGTGCGCATGGTAGCGCTGCCGGAAAAGGACGTGCTCGCTGAAGCCATAGAAAGAATTGAAGAATTCTGCAAAGAACATTCGCGATGATGAGCATGCAAGACGAAAACTGTATGCGTGCAATAAAGGACATAAGCCAAGAGCTCTACAATCAGATAAAGCACTATTCTGAAATCATGAAGCCCAAGAGCATAAGGCTCATAAGAGGTTCTAAAGCGGAATACGATGAGCTTGTAAGCGAGATGCTTGCAAGCAACGAGTTGATACAGCTGAACACCGAGCAGTATCCAGGCTGTTATCTCTACAGAAGCGACAAAAACGACGTGGCAAGAAGCGAGGAAAACACGTACATATGCACGCCGAGCCGGGAAGAAGCTGGCCCTACAAACAACTGGGTTTCTGAAAACGACATGCTTGAAAAGCTCAACAAATTGCTGGAAGGCATAATGTCGGGCAAGACCATGTACATAGTGCCATACTTGCTCGGCCCTGCCGATTCCGATTTCGCGAGGTGCGGCATAGAGCTTACAGACAGCAGATATGTGGTAATAAGCGAAATGATAATAGCGAACGTCGGCGAAAAGGCAATGGAATGCGCGAAAAGCGGCAACTTCGTGCTGGGCATACAGGCAACAAACGGCCTCGACAGCAGCAACAAGTACATAACCCAATTTCCAAGGATGAGGCTCATCGTTACAGTTAATTCAGCTTATGGCGGCAACGCGCTTCTCAGCAAAAAATGCCATGCGCTGCGCATAGAAAGCTACATGGACAGAAGCGAGGACCGGCTTGCCGAGCACATGATGGCAATAGAGGTAACCAACCCTGAGCACGAAAGCTTCGGAATAGCAGCGGCTTTCCCGAGCGGCAGCGGCAAAACCAACCTCGCAATGATAATGCCGCCGCGCGACTACGCGCAATGGCGCGCCGAACTGCTCAGCGATGACATAATATGGCTGCTCATAAAAAACGGCGAGCTCAGAGCCACAAACCCTGAATACGGCTTCTTTGGCATAGCGCCGGGCACAAACACCAAAACCAATCCTAACGCCATGAAAACAATAACAAGCAACACGATTTTCACTAACGTAGCGCTAAACAAAGCCGATTCCACGCCGTGGTGGGAGGGCCTGACGGAAACAATGCCTAAGGGCATAGAAGACTGGCAGGGCAATGTGGATTTTACGGGCTTTGCGGCGCACCCCAATGCACGCTTTACTGCGCCTATAAGCCAATACCCATATATATCCAAATCTTTCAACAACAAGGAGGGCTTGCGCATCGACGCAATTCTATTCGGCGGCAAGCGCAGTTCACTAATACCGCTCGTATACGAAGCATATAGCATAGAACACGGCATACTCATAGGAGCGATGCTAAGGGCGGAGACCACAGCAGCAGTGGGAGGCAAAATCGGAGTTGTAAGAAACGATCCTATGGCGATGCGGCCTTTCTGCGGCTACAACATGTCTGATTACTTTGACCATATGAGAAACGTACTCAACAAGCTTGACAAGAAGCCGAAAATCTTCGGGGTGAATTGGTTCAGGAAGGATGCAAGCGGCAGGTTCCTATGGCCTGGCTTCGGCGAAAACATGCGAGTGATAAAATGGATAACTGAACGAGTAAGCGGCAAGGCAAAAGCAGTGGAAACGCCAATAGGAATCATCCCGGAAAAGTCAGAGTTTGACAGTGGCAACGTAAGCGAAGAGGCGCTTGACGAGCTTTTCACAATAGACAAGAGCGGATGGCTCAAGGAGCTGGAGGAAACAAAGCCGTTCTTTGAAAGCTTCGGCGAGCACATGCCGAAATGGCTGTGGGACGAGTACTACAAGCTTGTGGAAAGACTCGAGGCATAAGCGCATTTCAACAGTTAGATTTTGGCTTTAGCCGAGCAACGTTGAATCTCAAAATATAGAGCAAGCAACAAAGCGACAGAGAAGATCAAAGCGGAAACGAAAATATGCCAGTTATGCAACGGCGCCATAGACCGATTCAGAAAAAGAAGGGCACGCCAGCATTGCAATTTTTGCACGCAATATGCGCCGGGATAGGGAGCGCCTATAAACTAATGACTCACCAACGATATACAAAGATACGCAAAGCAGTACATTTCACATCTGTTCATATTCGTTTATAAGCAACTGTAAAAGTCAGCCTGCTTGCCGTAATTATTATAAAATATCTTAGAAACCGTTATGGTGGTCAACAACTATTTGGCTTAGCACGAAATTTTTAACCTCTTCCAATTCCGGAAGAGTTGAAATTAGGTAGCTTAGCTCTTCGCCCCATCTTCTAGAATCTATCCTATTTATGCTCTCTATTACTTTCCCAATGCTGATTTTTCCACCTCTTTTAGACACTTTCTTCTCAAAAAGCCCCTTGTCAAACTTCGCTGACTTGTGCTTAAGGATAAAGTAAGCATCGTACAAATCCCTCGCTTTGCTCCTCTCCGCTATTGCACACAATTTTTCGGCGAGCATTTCATTTATTTGCAAAAGATAAAGGGTTATTGAGCCTACATCGCTGTATTTTGAAACTATTGTTTGAGGCAAAGGCTTCAGCACAAGGTCGTTCCTCAAGCTTATGTCAATCTTGATTTTATGGCCCTTCTTTTCTGTGCTAAAGAGAGGCCCTTCTATAAAAAGCTCGCTTCTTATGCCTGTTATCTCATCATTTTCCTTAATTACCACATTTCCTTTGTCTTTTCTTATCTTATAGCTCAATCCAAAATCCCTTATTATCTCATCCATGTAGCTGTCTATTTCTTTGTGCAACGCCTTGCCCCCGAAATAGGTGAAATCCAGGTCTTCAGAGAACCTGTCCAAGCCGTAAAACATGTAGAGTGCTGTGCCACCTTTAAACG
>JBMFTS010000017.1:0-13546 GCA_049966915.1 Candidatus Micrarchaeia archaeon | reverse complement strand
GGGAATCGCTTTCGCACAATTACATGTGAAGAAAGGCCTGCTTGGGGGAGGAGCAGGCCTTCCAATCCTCTACTGTGGTGGTGTTATTAGTATTTGGTTCGCCTTGCCAGCATATCTGTAGTAAACTTTGTGACCCATCTGGAAGCGGTCGAGAACGCCGCGCTTGTACAGGCTGTTTAGCCTTGCTGATGCGGCGTTTTTGCCCTTATAGCCCATGAAGCCCTGCAGGTCTGAAGCCGAGACCATGCCCTTTGTCTCGATAAACTCTATTACTTTTGCGTCTGTGCCACTCAGCGGCACTTCCTTGGCCTCGCCCAGCTCCGCCTGCGCGCCTTGAGGCGCTGCCTGGTCTTCTACAGGCTCGCTAATCAGATCTTCCAGCTTTCTTACGTGGGCCGCCACTATTTCCAGCTCTTTGTTGGTCCTTTCCCTTTCGTCGGCAAGGTACCTTATCAACGCAGCAACTCCTACGTCTTGCACTTGTTCAGAATTTTTAGCATAAATAGCTTCGAGCTTGTCCTTTAGCTCTTTTATTTGTTTTGAAATTTCTTCAACATCTGTTGACATGCAACCCCCAAATCATGATCGTGCCACGATTCCTTCGCAACAGTTCCATGAAACAATCATGAAACAATCATATTTGTCTGATAAACATATTTAAACCTTGTGTTTTAAACGCGCATATACAATATGCGGAGTGCCACTATTTGCGCTCGCATAACGCTAGAGAATGCTGCATTGCGGTGCTGCGCTTTTATCGCTTGCTTTTATAATTTTGTGCGTAATATTATTGCGTTTGGTTTGGTGTCGTACATGCGCCAGCTTCTAATACCATTGGCAAGGGCAAAGCTTCTGCTCGGCGGCAGCGCTCTCAAGGAGCTTAGCAGCAGAATAGGGTGCAAGATAGAGCTAAAAGACGACAACGAGCTTGTGCTTGATGGCGACGCCTATGCCGAATACATAGCCTATAACGTGCTCCAGGCGTTTGGCAGGGGCTTTGACATTAACACGGCGCTCAAGCTTGCTTCCGACGACTACTTCTTCAAGTCCATAGACCTGAAGCTGCTTTTCAAGAACGAAAAACAGATAGAGCGCATGAAGGCTAGAGTAATAGGGAGTGGTGGCAAGACAAAGAAATACATACAAACGGTAAGCGGCGCGGACATAGCGCTTTACGGCAACACGATAAGCGGCATAGGCACAATAGAACAATTGCGCATAGCGTATTCTGCAATAGATATACTGCTCGCAGGCGGAACGCACAAAAAGGCGTACAGGATAATGGAGCGCGAAAGAAAGGGCGTGGTTTATGGCTAGCGACGCACACGCAGACGCCATAAAGTCTGCGGATGAAATATTCAAGGAATTCAGGGAGCACAGCGTAACTGAATTTTTCAAGAAGAACAGCCAGATGCTCGGCTACGCAGGCAAGGTGCGCTCGCTCACTACGGTTGTGCACGAGTACGTTACCAACAGCCTTGATGCATGCGAAGAGGCGGGCATACTGCCTGATATACGCGTTGAGATAAAACAGCTTGACGAGAACAAATACACTGTGAGCGTGTCAGACAACGGGCCAGGCATACCCAAGGCGCACATAGGCAAGGTGCTTGGCAGCGTCCTGAAAGGCACGAAGTTCCACAGGAACATGCAGCAAAGGGGCCAGCAGGGCATAGGGGGCAGCGGCTGCACGCTATTCGCACAGATAACTACTGGCAAGCCCGTGCACGCAAAGTCCAATACAGGCAAAGAAGCGTACGAATGCGATGTTTCTGTAGACATAAAGGACAACAAGCCGATAGTGAGCAACTTCACTGCATTGCCTGTTGCACAATTCGCAACAACCGGACTGACAGTAATTGGCACGTTCGGCGACGTGAAATACGAGAACAGCGACCATGGCGTTTACGAATACCTCAAGCGCACCGCACTTTCAAATCCGCACGCGCACATAACGCTAATAGACCCTGAAGGCAACACTACCGATTTCCCAAGATCGGTTTCTTCCATGCCAAAAAGGCCGCGGGCTATAAAACCGCACCCGCTGGGGCTTAATGTCAGCGACCTTATGGATTTTGCAAAGACGAGCCCAAGCAGAAAAATATCCTCTTTCCTTCTCGACACTTTCTCCAGGGTAACTTACGACAAGATAAACGAGCTCAAGGCCATAGCCGGCGACGTAAACTTCGACAAGGCGCCCGGCGAGCTTACGTGGGAAGAGGCTGAGAAGCTTGTGCACGCATTCAGGCAGGTGAAATGGCTTGCGCCGGACATGGACGCGCTTTCGACGATAGGGGAGCAGCAGATAGGCATAGCCATAAAGAACATACTCAATCCCGAATTCATGAGCGTAGTGGAGCGCAGGCCCAAGGTGTTCAGGGGCGGCATACCTTTTGTCGTAGAAGCGGGCATAGCGTACGGCGGCGGCTCGGGCTCCAAAACTGCGAACGGCACAACAAGCGGCAGCATACTGAGATTCGCAAACAAGGTACCGCTGCTTTTTGACTCCGGAAGCTGCGCCATAACCGAAGCTGTGAAAGGCGTGGATTGGAAGCGCTACGGCATAAAGAATTTTGACGAAGAGCCAGTGAGCGTGCTTGTAAACGTGTCTTCTGTTTACGTGCCGTATTCTGGAGTGGGCAAGCAGGCAATAGCGCAAGAGGAAGAGATAATAGAAGAGATAAGGCTTGCAGTAATGGAAGCCGCAAGGAAGCTGCAGCTGCACCTGAGCAGCGAGAGGAACAGGAGCGCGCAGGAAAGCCGCTACAAAACGATAATGAGATACGTTGCCCAGCTTTCGAGCGACCTGAGCGAAATAACAGGCAAGGACCGCAATGACGTCGAAAAAAGCCTTGTTGCACTTATACAAAACAAGTATTCCGACATTTTCGGGGCGGACAAGGACAAAGCAGATGCTGAAGTTGAAGCCGGCGCCGAACCGGAAGAAAACAGCGCTGCAAAGCAAAACAACTAATCGCAGAAATGCGAAACGGGGCGCGTCAGAAGTACCAGAACCACGGCAGCACGTTGAGCAGTATTGCAAGCACGACTATCGCAAGCATGGCGTTTAGCACGCGCTTGCTCTTTATCTCGTTAGCGTATATGCGCCAGCCGTCGAATCCGGGAATCGGCAACAGGTTGAATATCGCCACGAAAAAGTTAAGAGCAAAAGAGAGCGCGAACACGGCGAACAGGAAGTAGGCAATACCATACGCAATGCCTGTTCTTGCCGGCTCCAACAAAATGCCGAGTTCGCCGTTTGGCATTGGCGTTATGCGCACTACGCCCTTGCTTGTGGTAAGCGCCACAGCCCCGCCGGAATAGCTGCTTTCTATGCGCGCAAGAGCGTACTGGTTTGTTATGGTGTAGTTGTTCCACTTGAGCAGCGTAGTGCCAACGCTGAGCACCTTGCTTGCTGGCGAGTTAGGCACCAGCGCGGTGACCGTTACGCCGCCTGTGCTTATGTTTGCAAGCACAATGTCAACCACTATCAGCATGAGCACGAAGAAAAATACAGAAAGCAGCATGTTGGCGCTTACTCCGGCTATGAATATTCTGTCCTGCTTTTCCTTGCTCTGCTTTTCTACTGCTTTCTCGTCAGGCTCAACGTATGCGCCGAACGGTATTATGCCGAACAGCACCATACCCACTGACTTTATTTTTATGCGCGCGATCCTTGCAAGAACGCCGTGCGAAAATTCATGGGCAACAAGCAATATTGCAAGCGCTATAATGCCGGCGAACAACGGTATTGTTATGCCAGGTATTATTGGAAACACGCCCGGCACCTGGCTGCTTAGCGACGCGTAATTTGAGCTAGAAACGGCAGTAGCTATGCTGTATATCACGCTAGCACCGCTGAACAAAAGCAGCGACACAGTAAGCAACGCGAAACCGCCGATCACGCTGGCAACAAGAACGAGCAAGTAAATGGCGCTTACGGTAAATGCGGCTGAAGAGCTTGCATGCGCGGCGGCCGTTGCTGTGCTTTCCGCAAGCCTGCCGCTTATTGCAGGCATGAAGTCCAGTATGACTCCGAGGTTGGGGAAGACCACAAGCACGATCAGCACGATTGCGACAATGCCAGTGGCGAATGCCTTCTTGCGCCTGCTCATGAGCTTGTAGCTCATCAGGCCAAAGCCCATGGCTATGCCTAAATCAGCTATGAAGTTCCAGGCCCGCTCCTTGCCTGCGGCAAGCCTGTCTATCATTCCTATGCCCCTCTTGCTGCCGGCAAGATAAAGGCCATAGCCGCCGCTAAGCCCGTTAGCGCGCCTTATGAACTCTCCTGTGGCAGCCAGCAGCACTACGCCTGCAAAAATGCGAAGCGGCGCGCTGCCAGGCGTAATGACAAGAAATGCCACGACAAGAACATCAACAAGCGCCATTAGCATGGTTACTGCCCTTGCAATTTGCCGCTTGGCCGCCTTGCTTACCTTTGCCGCTTTGTTGCGCGCCTTGCCTCGTGCCATAGCTTTTAATATTTGACGCTCATTTATTTATAAGAATCATTTCTGTTTGCAAGTGTGCGCATGCCAAAGCATTGCCTGCCCAGCACGTTGCTGTTTATGCTTGTTATGCGTTATTTTATGTGATACCATGGAGTGCGAAATATGCGGCGCCGAAGTAAACACCCTTTACGAAATAGAAGTTGAGGGAGCACGCATGCTCGTGTGCGAAGTTTGCGCAAGAGGCAAAAATCTTACAGGCAGGGTCGTTGGCGAAGCTGCAAAGCGCGCAGAGCCTTCTGTGCAAGCAAGCCACGCCACAGCTGGCGCCGAAGAGGAAGAAATTGTGGAGGATTACGGCGAGGAAATAAGAAAGGCAAGGGAGAAGCTAGGCCTGCCACTAAAAGTGCTCGCAGAACGCATAAACGAAAAGGCAAGCACGCTGCTGCGCGTCGAGGAGCAAAAGACGCTGCCTAGCGAAAAGCTTGCCAAGAAGCTCGAAAAGGAACTTGGCATAAAGCTCGAGATGCGCGCGCCAGAGCGGAGCTTTAGCCAAGGGTCAAAGCCGGAGCCGCTGTCGCTGTGGGAAGCGGCAAGCAAGAAAGAAAAGAAGGGCAGTGACAATGGCAGTTGAGCTTGGCCCGCTCGTGGCAGAGGTCAAGGAGCGCATAACGCTCGACACGCTAAACGGCAAGACCATAGCCATAGATGCCTACAATACCATCTACCAATTCCTGTCCATAATAAGGCAGCCTGACGGCACGCCTCTCAAGGATTCGCGCGGCGAAGTCACTAGCCACTTGTCAGGGCTGTTCTACAGAACCATAAGCTTCATACAGCACGGCATAACACCGATATACGTGTTTGACGGCATGCCGCCGGCGCTCAAGATGCGCACCATAGAGGCGCGCATGAACAAGCGCAACGAGGCTCTGGAAGCGTGGAACAAGGCGCTGCAAGCCGGCATGGTAGAAGAGGCAAGAGCGCACGCCATGGCCAGCACTAAAATAAACAAGGACATAGTGGCAAGCGCGAAGGAGCTGCTCAGATACATGGGCGTTGCGACAATACAGGCGCCGGGGGAAGGGGAGGCGCAGGCCGCAAGGCTCGCCAAAGACGGCATCGTTTATGCAGGAGCAAGCCAGGATTACGACCTCTTCATGTTCGGCTCGCCCGTTGCGGTAAGAAACCTAGCAATAACAGGCAGACGCAAGTTGCCTAAGAAGAACGTGTACATAAGCGTAGAGCCGGAGCGCATAGAGCTCGCCAAGCTTCTGAACAGCTTGCGCATAACGCAAAGGCAGCTCGTCTGGCTGGGCATGCTAGTCGGCACTGATTTCAACGAAGGCATTGAGCACATAGGCCCGAAAACCGCTTTGAAGATCGTAAGGCAAAGCAAGAGCATAGAAGACATAGAAAAATATTTGCAGGAAAAGCACACGGGCTTTGTAGAAGACCCTGTTGCTGTTGAAAACGTCTTCCTAGAACCAGATGTCATAGAATTGAGCTCGTCAGATCTGCACGAAATGATAAACAAGGCAAAGCCTGACAAGGACAAGATAATGGAATTCATGTGCGACAAGCACGAGTTCGCGCGGGAGCGCGTCGAAAAGTTCGCCGACGAGCTCGTAAAGGCTCTAGGCGGCAAGAGCCAGAAAAGCATATTTGATTGGTCCGAATAATGGTGGTAAAATGTTGACAATATCGTTAAGCGGCAGCGTAATAGCAAACGGCAAAGAGCCAAATGCGGAATTTCTATCGAAATTTGCAAAGCTCATAAGCAGGACCAACGACAGGTTCGTGGTGGTTGCTGGCGGCGGCTCGCTGGCAAAAAATTACATAGCTGCGCTAAGGAAAAACGCAAGGAACGAGTACCTGCTTGACATGGTCGGCATAAAGGCCACTGAAATGAACGCCTACGCACTGCTCGTGGCGCTCGAGGGCGCGGGGGTAAACGCGGCAATGGCGCAAACGATAAACGACATTCCCCTTGCGCTAGCGCATTTCAAGGCAGTGGTGCTTTATGGCCAACTACCCGGCATAACCACCGATACCGACGCTGCGTTGGCGTGCGAAATTGCAAAATGCAAGAAATTGGTGAACGTAAGCAAGCTAGCGTACATTTATAACAAACCGCCCGAACAGGCAGGCGCTAAAAAAATCAAAAAGCTAAGCCATGCTGCTTTGATCAAGATTGCGGAGTCATATGATGACAGAACGGCTAAGGCGAAATTCGCTTTCGACATAGTCGCGTGCAAGATAGCGGCACGAGCGGGCATAGAAATAAGATTCGTTGACGACCGCCTGGAAAACATAAAAAGGGCCCTGATGGGCAGCGCATTCGATGGAACGCTGGTAAAGGATTGACAAAACGCGCGGCGCATGCACGCCTATTTCTGCGTTAGCCAATGCCGATGCGCGACCTCGTGACAAAATTAGTCACTTCTCCTTTATGACTAAATAGACTTCTTTTCCAATGAAGGGAAAGAGCGCGAGCATAATTTGAATTATGCCAATTTGACCACATGGAAGCAGATGCTACACTGCTCCTATTCCTCCAAAGCCGAAAACACCACAGGACCGAGATCATACTGTAGCTCCCTGCCGTTGGCCTTTTTGACGAGAAGAAGCTCCTGAGAGAAGGAGCCGACAGGCGCTATCAGCGCTCCGTTCCTCTTGAGCTGCGCGAGCGTATCCGCGGGCACGCTTCTTGCAGCAGCCGAATAGATGATCCTGTCGTAAGGCGCCTTTTTCTTGTAGCCCTTTGCGCCATTGCCGAGAACCTGCGTTATGTTGGCTAGCGCGTACTTGCTGAGGTTACGCTTTGCGAACTGATAAAGGGCTTGCGAGCGCTCTATTGTTATTACCTTGCCCTTGCTTCCGATAAGCTTGGCTATTAGCGCGGTCTGGTAGCCGCTACCAGTGCCTATCTCCAACACCTTCATTCCATATCTTATGTCGAGGCTTTTCAGCATGAATGCTATTATGCTAGGCGCAGAAGTGGTCTGGTTTTCGAGCGTTGACAGCGGTGCATCGACATAAGGATCGGGCTGCGAATCGCCTACAAAGTCCTTGCGGTCCACCGCAAGCATTGCTTTTGCAACGCGACCGTCGGCGTAGTTGGCGCCCAACAAGCCCGCAACCATCTCCTCGTTGCTTGACATGCAAACGTGCCCGTTCCTAAATCTTTTTATAACTATACTTAATTAAATTTACAAACAAAGCATAAATACATGCAGTACAATAACAAAAACATAGTAATAAGCGAGCTCATAGGGCTCAAGGTAAGAGTTGCAAGGCACAAGGATAAAAACCAAGACGGGATAAGCGGAACAATAATAGACGAAACAAAAAATACGTTAGTAATAAATACTAATAAGGGCATAAAAACAGTTATCAAAGCCGATGCGGTATTCCGCTTCTATGCTGGAAAGAGATCTTTCCTTGTGCAAGGCAGCGAAATACACTTCAGGCCTGAAGAGCGCACAGAAAAGGCAATGAAGTTTTACAAAAGGAGAAGCGTATGAACGATGGAAAAAGCGGAGAAATTTGCAACGATCCGAAATGCCCAATTCACGGCAGCCTAAAGACCCACGGGGCGGTGCTCACTGGCAAGGTCGTGAGCAGCAAGGCGGCCAAGACAGCAATCGTAGAAATACCATATACGAGATTCCTTTACAAATACGAGCGATATTTGAGAAAAAGGTCCAAAATACCGGCATATAACTCGCAGTGCATCTCTGCAAAGGCCGGTGACATAGTGAAAATAGCAGAAACAAGAAAGCTCAGCAAGACAAAGTCTTTCGCTGTCATAGAAATAGTAAAGAGGGCGTGAGCTCATGAGGGGACTTTCTTCAAAGATAACAAAGACATTCATAACGGGCTCTGTCATAGACTGCGCCGACAACAGCGGCGCGGCGGAATTCAAGATGCTTGGAAAACTCGGCAAGGGCCACAGGCACAGCAGCATAGCAGCAGCAGGAGTGGGCGACGTAATAGTTGCGAGCGTCATAAAAGGCACAGGCACGTACCTCAAGAAGCCGGTAAAGGTGGTAATAATAAGGCAGAAGGCGCCAATAAGGCGCGCCAACGGCATGCGACTAAGGTTTGAGGACAATGCCGGCGTAATGGTAGGAGACGACTTTTTGCCAATAGGCACAGAAATAAAAGGCCCGATGCCAAGGGAAGTGGTCGAACGTTTCAACAAGCTGGCGGGCATAGCCAGCAAGATAGTGTGATGGCGTGAACGCGGTGCAAAGCTCTAAGCCGAAAAAGCAGAGATTGTTCAGGTACAACGCCAGCATGCACATCAGGCAGCACTTTGCGCACGCGCACATAAGCAAGGAGCTCAGGCAAAAGCTCGGAATACGCAAAAGGAACATACAGCTCAGGAGCGGCGACACCGTAAAAATAATGTCGGGCTCGATGAAGGGCAAAACCGGCAAGGTGCACAGAATCATGCTAAAGAACAGCAAGGCGGAAATAGAGGGCATAACGAGAAAGAACGCAAGGGGCAAGGAAACATTCATACCCGTAAGCGTTTCTAGCCTTTACATAACCGACCTTGACATGTCTGACAAGCGCAGGTCGGCCAAGCTCGGCTTGGCCAAGGCGCAGGCACAAGAGGCGAAAGCATGAGCAGAAAAGGAAACAGCAGACACATAAAGAGGCTTGCTGCCAGCAAATTCGAGGGACTTGAGCGAAAAATAGCAAAATACGCAATGAAGCCCAAGCCTGGCAGGCACTCGCTCGAGCTTAGCGTGCCGCTGGCTTCGCTGATAAGGTACAAGCTTCAATATGCTGCTACAGACAAGGAAGCCGTAAAGGCGATAAAGCTAAAAGGCGTTGAAATCAACGGCAAGATTGCGAAAAGCCCAAAGCAGCCGGTAGGCTACGGAGACATAATCAGAATAGTGCCTACCGGAGAGTATTTTGCAATAGGGGTGGGTGGCAGGGGCGCCTTGAGCCTTGAAAAGGTGAGCGCCGACACAAAGCGCGTCGCGAAGATCGTAGGCAAGTACGTTGCCAAAGGCAACACGCTCATGGTAAGGCTGCACGACGGCACAGTGCTGCAAGTGCCTAAAGGAATGGAAATCGCTACCAACGATTCCGTGCTACTTGCAAAAGGCAAAATAGAAAGCGTGCTCAAGCTTGAACAGGGAGCGCAATGCAGCGTATACAAAGGCAGGCACGCAGGGGAAAAGGGCACAATAAAGAGCATAACAAAAGGCAACACAATGGAAGGAGCGAGGGTTGAGATAGACACGCAAAACGGGGTTGTGCAAACGCTGCTTGACAACGTCATAGTAACTGGTGGTGTTTCAAATGCCTGAAGAAAGAAAAAACAACAGCGGGGCAGAAGTCGTGAAGGTGCAGTCAGCAGCAAGCTCCAACCCCATGCGCGGCATATTCCTCGAAAAGCTCACGCTCAACACAGGCATAGGCAATACCGAAGACAAGTACGAAGGCGCGAAGGAGATACTGAGCAGGGTAACAGGCAAAACACCGACAGCCGCAACAGCGAAAGCGAGAAAGCCGGAATTCGGCATACAAAAACACCAGATCATAGGTGCGTTCGTTACCTTGCGCGGCAAGGAAGCCGAGGCAATGCTAAAAAGGGCGCTGGATGCTGTTGACAACAAGCTGAAGAAAAGCGCAATCGCGGGCAACTCGCTCAGCTTCGGCATAGAAGAATATATATACCTTAACGGGATGAAGTATGACCCTAAGATAGGCATGCTTGGAATGAATGTAAACGCTACGTTTGCGAGGAAAGGCATGCGCGTTGAGCGCAGGAGAAGGGCGAAAGGCAAAGTTGCAAAAAGCCACAAGCGGATAGCGCCGGAAGACCTTGCGGCATATGTGTCAAAGGCATATGGCGCAAAGTTCGAAGAGGAGGAAGCATGAAGATTGATTTGGCAGACAAGTACGAAGGCAAGGGCACCAGAAAATGCAGGATTTGCGGCACTTCCAAGGGCCTGATACGCATTTACGGCATATACGTGTGCAGGCGCTGCTTTAGGGAGCACGCAAACGAGCTCGGCTTCGAGAAATTGAGGTGATGGCATGGTAGACCTGCTTGCTGATTCGCTCAACAAAATAAAGGGCTACGAGCGCATAGGCAAGGCGAAATGCACGCTCAAAGACACCAAGCTCGTAAAGTCGGTAATCGACACGCTTAAGGCTTATGACTACATAGTTTCGGCAGAGGAGCGAAAATCCGGCAAGTTCAACGTGCTTGACGTAGTGCTCGCAAGAAAGATAAACGACATAGGCGCAATAAAGCCCAGGCACGCGGTAAGGCTCGAAGACTACCAGAAATACGAGGCAAGGTACATACCAAGCAAGAACTTCGGCATACTTATAGTGTCTACGCCTAAGGGCGTCATGAGCAACAGGCAAGCCAAGGAGCAGAAGCTCGGAGGCAGGCTCCTCGCTTTCGTGTACTAGTGGTGTTTATGGCAGTGGAACTTGAAATAGGGGAAGGCACAAAGGTCGAGCTGCTCGGCGGCGACAACATAAAGATCAGCGGCAAGCTTGGCTCAACCACCAAACACTTCAACAGCAAGCTGCTCAGCGTAAGCGTCTCAGGCAGCAAGCTGGCAATAGATATTTCGAAAAACAAGAAGCTAGCAAAGAAGGCCACGCTGGCGCAGACGGCGCTTGCAAGCGAATTGCGCGCCGCGATGAAAGGGGTCAACGAAGGCGTCACGAGGCACATGCGTGTTGTTTTCGCGCACTTTCCCATAAGCTTCGAGATAAAAGGCAACGTGCTTTACGCCAAGAACGTGTTCGGCGAACACCTGCCCAGGACCGCAAAGATAGTAGGCGACACGAAGGTTGAGATAAAAGGGCAGGAGGTTTTTGTAAAGGGAGTAGACCCTTATGACGTAAACCAAACAGCTGCAAACCTGTTTGCACTGTCGTTCCTCAAGCAGAAGGACGAGCGCATATTTCAAGACGGCATATATCACGTAAAAGAAGAGTGATTGATGATTTCATGAATCCAAAAATTGCAAAGAAGAAAAAACCGCACTTCGCTGTGCCAAACCTTGGCGCAAAGCACAGGAAAAGAGTGCTTGACAGGTGGCGCAGGCAGCGCGGCACTGACAACAAGATGCGCGTAAGCAAGAAGTTCCACGGCAAAATGCCAAACATAGGCTACAAGAACAGCGCGCAGTCGAGGTTCAGGAACAGCTCAGGCATGCTCGAGGTGCTCGTACATAACGAAAAGGAATTGCTGGCGCTCGAAGGCAGGAGCGACGTCGCTGCAAGGCTCTTCCACGCGCTGTCTGCAAGGAAAAAGCTCGCCTTGGCTAAAGCAGCCAGCGAGCACGGAATAAAGATTTTGGGTGTCAAGGCATGACCATAAAATTCGCAAAACGCGTTGCAAGCGAGATGCTGGAAAGGGGAGAAAGTTCGATAAGGATAAAGCAGAGTTCGCTCGACGACGCAAATAAGGCGCTTACAAGAGACGACATCAGGAAGCTGATAGAGCAAGGTAGCATCTATGCTCTGCCTGCAAAGCACAACCTGAGCAGGCACGGCAAGCTGCTCAAGCTGAAGCGCGCAAAAGGCAGAAAGCGCGGCTACGGAAAGCGCAGGGGCACATACAAGGCAAGGGCAGGAATAACGTGGGAGCGCAAGGTCAGGTCGCAGAGGCTTCTTCTTAAGCGCCTCAAGGAGCTTGGCAAGCTCGACAACAAGACGTTCAGGCGTTTCTACGGATTGGTAAAGGGCGCTTCGTTCCCGGACAAGCGCTCGCTTCTGCTGCACCTTGCCGACGAAGGCGTAAGGGTGAGCGACGAAGAGCTGAAGCAAATAGAGGAGCATATTAAACAAGTTTATTACGGAAGATCGCATGGCTAAACAAACTACAAACATAAGATTCAGGAGAAGGAGAGAGGGCAAAACCAACTACGCAAAGAGGCTTGCGCTTGTAAAGAGCGGCATGTACAGGGTAGTTGTAAGAAAGACAAACAGGCGCGTGATAGGCCAAGTAATAGAATACAAGCCCATGGGCGATAGGGTGGTCGCAAGCGCCGAGTCGAAAGAACTTGAAAAGCTCGGCTGGCCGAGCAGGTGCAACAAGCCAACGGCATACTTGACTGGCATGCTGCTTGCGAACAAATTCGCGGGCGTTGGCAAGGAATGCATACTCGACATAGGGCTTAGCGCAAGCGGCAAAAACTCCGTGCCTTTCGCGTTCGCCAAAGGCTGCCTTGACAACGGCATGAAGCTGCGCGGCACGTTCGAGATAAAAGAAGATGCGTACGACGGCTCAGAAATTGCCAAATACGCCGCGCTGCTCGCAGAAGACAAGGAAACGCTTAACAAGCAGTTCGGAGCATATCTGAAGCAGGGCACCAAACCTGAAGAGCTTCAAAAGCTGTTCAAGGCCGTCGCCGAAAAGATAAAAAGCATGAGGAAGTGATTGCATGGTATTCAAGAGAAGAAACTATCAGGAAGAAGAAAAGGAAGCATTTAGCATAGAGGCATGGCAGCCGAGGACAAAGCTCGGTCAGCAGGTAAAGCAAGGCGCCATAACGAGCATAGAGCAGATCTTCGCAAGCGGCAAGCCCATAAAAGAAGTAGGCATAATAGACGCGCTGCTGCCAAAACTGGAAAGCAAGGTGCTTGAAACTGCAAGCGTGCAGCGCATGACAAAAGACACGAGGAAGCAGAAATACAGGGTAACGGCGGCAGTCGGCGACAGGAATGGACACGTGGGCGTTGGCGTAGGAAAGGGCGTGGAGCTCAAGCCCACAATAAGCGCTGCGATAAAAGACGCAAAGATGCACGTAATATCGGTAAAGTTCGGCTGCGGGTCGTGGGAATGCAACTGCGGACTGCCTCACAGCCTGCCCATAGCGCTTTCTGCGAGGTGCGGCAGCGCCCAGGTAATCTTCAAGCCTGCGCCAAGAGGAGTCGGCATAGTAGCAGGGCCCATAGCCAAGCAAGTGCTTGAGTTAAGCGGCATAAAAGACGTCTGGACTTTCTCCAAGGGCAGGACCAGGGACATTTACAACACAGCCATGGCTACATACATGGCGCTGAAAAGCTTGTCGGAAATGAAAAACGACAAGGAAATAGTCTAA
>JBMFTS010000016.1:0-13763 GCA_049966915.1 Candidatus Micrarchaeia archaeon | reverse complement strand
AGAGGAAGGGCTTCGTTGTTATAGAAAGCTTTCCTGGAGGCGCCCAGGACATTCTCGGTATGCCGCGCAAGCAGAAAGGTCTGCAGCTGCTGAGAAAGAGCCTTGAAAATTACGGAGTAAATGGCATAAGGCAACGTGCAAGCGGCGACGAGCTTGACGCAGTCACTTGCGCAATAGTGGGACTGGATTTTGTTTCAGGCAAGTACGTGCAATTGGGCGAACCTAGCGAAGGCGTAATGATAATGCCTAAGCCGCGTTGACGGCGAGCGTGCGCGACTGGTACCTGCCGCGTTTCTCTATTTCTGCAAGTTTCGAGAGCACCGCTGCGCTGCCTGCGAATTGCGAATAGCCGCTTACAAAGCTCGCGAATTGGCTCTTGCTCAACGACCTTTTCATGAGCAGAACATCGAGCGCCATTTCCTCTGTGCTGCTGGCAATGGTCGCAAGCCCGAAGTCTATTATCGTTGTTTCGCTGCCGCGCACAAGTATGTTTGCTGGAGTGAAGTCGCCGTGCGATATGCCAGATTTGTGGAGTTTGCCAAGCTCCTTGCCCGCGTTCTCTAACGCGCTTTGTTGTGCAGCATTTAGAAAATCCCTTAGCAAAGCTCCTTCGGCTTTCTCCATGTATATTGCGTATTTGCCATATGCCAGAACAGCAGGCACATTTGCCCCGTTCTTTCTTGCAAGCAGCATTGCACGCGCTTCCTTTTTTGTTCTGGAAAGCCTTATGACGCGGTCAAGCGCCGCCACGCGATACGCCTTTGGCCGCCTGACTTTCACTAAAACGTTTTTGCCGAACAGTCGCATTTCGTAGATCTTCGCCTCGGCGCCTTCGTTCACGAGCTTCGTCTTCATTGCCACACCTTTGCTCTTTCTATCCTGTATCTTTGCTCTATGTCCGCCTCGCCGATGGGCACGCTGTGTCCGTTGCGCAGCGCCTTCCACGCAACATATGCGATCATAGCACCGTTGTCCGCGTTGTACTCGTCTGGCGCGTAGCCGAGCCTTGCGCCATGCTCCTTTGCCATTAGCGCCAGCATCTGCTTCAGCCTAGTGCTCTGCGCCACGCCGCCGCACACGCATACTTCTTTGCTTTTGCTGAGCATGAGCGCGCGCTCCGCAGCTTCGCAAAGCATCGAAAAGGCAACCTCCTGCAATGAATAGCAAATGTCCTCTGTTTTCGCCTTGCCGATCAGCTTCGTGGCGTAAGTGAGCAGGCCGGTAAACGTGAAATCCATGCCTTTGACAGTATACGGCATTTCTATGAAGCTGCCTTTTTGCGCAAGCTTTGCGACTGTAGAGCCCCATGCGGGGTTCAGCCCGGCTGCCCTGGCAAAACTGTCGAGCATGTTGCCTATTCCTATGTCAAACGTCTCGCCCAGCACTGCATAATGCATGTTTGCGAGCTTAAGTATTTGCGAGTTGCCGCCGCTGACATAAACTGCCAACGGGTCTTCCATTTTTGCAAAGCGCTTTGCTATTTCTATGTGCGCGACAGCGTGGTTTACGGGCACTATCGGCACGCCAAGCTCCAGTGCAAGCGCCTTTGCCGCGAGCATGCCTATCTGCAGGCACGTTCCTATGCCCGGTCCTTTTGTATAACCTATGCCGTCAAGCTGCGAGGCCCTCACGCCCGCGCTGGCCAGTGCCTTACTTATTATTCTTGCCGCGTTTCTTGCGTGGAATTCTGCAACCTTTGCCGGTATTATGCCTTTGTCGCCCACGCTGTACATGGCTTTTTCATTTGAAAGTACGGTTCCGTCTTCCACTATGCCTGCCCCGAACGTATGGGCGCTGCTTTCTACTCCAAGAACGAGCATGCAATCAGCCAATTGCCATATGCCAACCTGGCCATTTGATCCGCGCATTCAAAATTGAGCCGCTACATTTCTTTCATGTCGTATTTTATCAGCTTACCGGTTCCGTTGCTGCCTTCTTCCAAATACAGCTCGCCGCTAAACCTTTTGCCGCTCATCACAAGCTGAAGCAGGATTTTGTGTGCTTCCGGAATTTCCTTAACAGGCATGTTGCTTTTTTCAAACCATCTTAGCGTGCTTCCATTTTTCTCGCTGCCGGAGAAGTCCTGCGACACAAAAACAAACATGTGCCTGTTGCTTTCGCTGCTTTTCGCGTACGCAACCAGCACCTCGCCGACCGGTTCTAGCGCATTGACAATGATGCCTGTCTGCTCGTATACTTTTGTAGCTGCCGCGTGCTCCGGGCTTTCGCCGTCTGCTATGTCGCCATTCGGCGCAAGCCACGCTGCGCCGCTTTTTTCAAGCAGCACACTGTTGTTGGCAAATATAAAGCACAGGAAGCCTTTGCCTGTGCGCGCTACTCTGCCAAGGCTTTTAAGGTTCGGCAGTTCGTGCGTATCTTCCTGTTTTTTTGCAATTTTCTCATTGTTCAAGCAACCATCCCGCACACATATTCGCCATGCTTTATTTTTATTTTCATAATATTTGCTGCACGTGTTTATAAGCATAAGCAGAAAAACCGGAGATTTGAGTTCTTTGCATGCTGATTTTTTACATGCCGTTTGTTGCGATACATATAAAAGTTTTTTCATGTATAATATAGGCATAGCCCAGCCCGTAGTAGCTTATTTTAGGTGTAGAATTGAATAGCGATCACTATCTTGTGCCACCACACAAAGTCCTTGGCCAGAGCGAGACAGAGAAGGTTCTGCGCAGCTTGCACGTTGCCCTGAACAATTTGCCCAAGATATTCGTAGACGACCCGCAGGCAAAGAAAATAGGGGCAAAGATAGGCCAAGTAATAGAAATAGACCGCGGCAAAAACAAGTACTACAGGCTAGTGGTTCCGAGGCAATAGGCTTTGCCTCTGTATAGGTGCGTAAAATGGACTACCCCGGTTTGTTGCTAGACTCTTTCCTGAATTCGGCTTCCATAGTTCAGCACCAGCTAGACAGCTACAACAAGTTCGTGGAACTTGATTTGCAGAAGATAATAGATGCCAACAACATAATAGAGCCAAACGTAGAGGGCTTCGGTCTAAGGCTAGGCAGGATCAGGCTTGAAAAGCCTTCCATAATAGAAGCAGACAGCTCGAGAAGGGTGCTCATGCCCAATGAGGCAAGGCTTAGGAACTTGACTTATGCCGCACCAATGTTCCTTGAGGTAATGCCGATAATACGCGGCATAGAAAAGCGCAACGACGCCAGCGAGGTTTTCATAGGCGAGCTTCCGGTGATGGTAGGCAGCAACCTCTGCCATACGAAAAGCATGACAAATACCCAGCTTGTGGAATACGGAGAAGACCCTGCCGATCCTGGCGGCTACTTCATAATAAAAGGCACGGAGCGCGTGCTCATAGGCCTGGAGGATCTTGCTCCAAACAGGGTGATGGCCACAAAAGAAAAAGACGGATCTGTCACTGCCAAAATATTTTCGACAGCGCCAGGGTTCAGGGCCAGAACCGTAGTTACAAGAAGCGTACACGGTGTTTTCACAGTGGAATTTCCGACGTCGAAGAAGGGCGGCGTTGACCTTTACACGCTTTTGCGCGCCCTCGGGCTGACGCCTGAGCGGATGATGGACCAGGCCAACGACCTGCTTTCGTTCAAGAACGACATGCTGTTCAACAGAGAGCTTAGCCCTGCCAAGGAAATGGGGCCAAGCGAAGCGCTGTACGAGCTTGGCGCAGGTTCAGCGCCGGGCCAGGCCAAGGAATACCAGCTCAAGCGCGCCGAAACGCAGATCGACACGTATTTGCTTCCGCACCTTGGCACTACTCCAGAAAGCAGGGAGCTGAAGGGCATGTACCTTATTCAGATGGCAAGGAAAGCCAGCAAGGTAGCCAACAAGCTCGCAAGGCAAGACGACAAGGACCATTATGCCAACAGGCGTGTGAAGTTTGCAGGGCCTCTTATGGAAGAGCTTTTCGTCTACGCATTCAAGTTTTTCGTAAAAGATGTGAAGTATCAAGTAGAGCGCTCAAGCGCTAGAGGCAGGAAGCTTAATGTCAACAACATAGTCAGTTCCGACACGCTTACCGAGAAGATAGCGTACGCAATGGGCACCGGCACATGGACTGCAGGCCAGACGGGTGTGTCTCAGGTGCTTGACAGGACCAATCTGATAAGCACTCTTGCGCACATACGCCGCATAAAGTCGCCGCTTGCAAAGAAGCATCCGCACTTTGCTGCAAGAGAAGTGCATGGAACGCAGTGGGGCAAGATATGCATATCAGAAACTCCAGAAGGCCAGGAGGTCGGCCTTACCAAGTATCTTGCCATAACCGCAAGAGTAAGCAACGGCGCCGAAGAAACGGCAGTGAAGGAGCAGCTGAATGGCATGGGCCTTGAAAAGGTATAAAATGGTGTTTGGCATGAAAGACGCGAAGAAGGCAAACGCTGAAAAATGCTATGTTTATTTGAACGGTGTCGCAATCGGCACAGTAAGCAATCCGGATTCGTTTGTGGCTGAAGTAAGGAGCGCAAGAAGGCAGGGCAGGGTGTCCGGCGAGCTCAACATTGCATACTTGAAAAGCATAAACGAGGTTCACATCAATACAGACAAGGGCAGGGTGAGGAAGCCGTACATAATAGTCGAAAACGGCAAGTCCAAGTTTACCGAGGAGATTGCCGCAAGGCTCGAGAGGAAGGAAATAAATTTCAACTACCTGCTCAGAAATGGCATAGTGGAATACCTGGATGCGGAGGAGGAAGAGAACGCCTTCGTCGCAATGAAGGAAAGCGACATAAACGACAAGACAACGCACCTCGAGCTTACTCCGGTTTCGATCTTCGGGCTCACAATAAACACGGCGCCGTATCCTGAACACAACAACGTCGCAAGGCACCTGATGTTCGCAAGCTACATAAAGCAGGCGCAGGGCCTTTTTGCTTCGAATTTCAACCTGCGTTTCGATTCACGCGCCTACTTGCTGTTCTACCCTCAAAAGCCCATAGTTACTACAAAGCCGTACGAAGACCTGGCGCTGTCGAAGCGCGCGAGCGGACAGAATTTTGTCGTTGCAGTTTCTACCTATTACGGCTACAATATAGCAGATGCAGTAGTCATGAACAAGGCGGCAATAGACCGCGGCTTGGCCCGCAGCGTTTTCTACAAAACATACAGCGACGAGGAAAGGCGTTATCCTGGCGGGCAGCGCGATTCTTTCAAGGTGCCGCCAGCAACCACCGAAGACTATCTGGGTGAGCACGCGTACGCCAAACTCGGGGAAGACGGCTTGATAGAGCCGGAGATGCAGGCAGACGAGGGCGACGTTTTGATAGGCAAAGTGTCGCCGCCAAGGTTCCTTGAGGAGAGCATAGGCGTTGGCAGCTTGGAGGAAAAAATGAGAGACGGATCTGTAGTGCTCAAGCGCGGCGAAAACGGCGTGGTAGACAATGTGGTCATAGCGGAGACGCTCGGCGCCACGAGACTTGCCAAGGTGCGCATGAGAAGTCTTAGAATTCCTGAAATAGGCGACAAGTTTGGGAGCAGGCACGGACAAAAGGGCGTCATTGCAATGATAGTGCCACAAGAGGACATGCCATTCAGCGAGACAGGCATAGTTCCCGACTTGCTTCTCAACCCCAGCGGCATACCTCAAAGAATGACCTTCGGGCACCTGCTTGAGATGCTTACTGGCAAAGCTAGCTCAATTTCAGGCAAGCAGGCCGACGGCACGGCGTTCAGCAAGGACGGCAACGAGATAATAAACGAGAGCGCCAAAATACTGGAAGCGCACGGCTTCGAGAAATACGGAAACGAAGTAATGTACAACGGCATTACCGGCGAGGCATTCAAGGCAACCATATTCACGGGAGTAGTTTACTACAACAGGCTTTACCACATGGTCGCAAACAAGCTCCAGGTAAGGAGCAGGGGCACTGTGCAGATACTCACGCACCAGCCTACCGAGGGCAAGGCAAGGCAGGGTGGCTTGAGATTCGGCGAGATGGAAAAGGACGCGCTTGTAGGCCACGGGGCGAGCCTGCTCATAAAAGACAGGCTGCTCGACCAGAGCGACAAGGCAGAGATATGGATTTGCAACGAATGCGGCTCGGTAGGCTACTACGATTACGCCAAGAAAACGCCCGTATGCCCTGTGTGCGGAAGCAACAACCTGAGCAAGGTCGAGATAAGCTACGCCTTCAAGCTGCTGCTTGACGAGCTCAAAGCCATGCACATAAATCCAAGCATAACGCTTGGAGAGGGTGATTGATATGAAGCCAGAAGCAGTCAAAGCGATAAAATTCGGCGTGTTTTCTCCAGAGCAAATAAAGAAGATGAGCGTCGCGAAGCTCACGGTGCCAGACACCTACAACGAGGACGGCTACCCGATAGACAACGGGCTTCTCGACCAGCGCCTCGGCGTTATAGAGCCAGGCTTGGTGTGCAAGACTTGCGGCGGGCGCGCAAAGGAATGCCCCGGGCATTTCGGCCACATAGAGCTGGTAAGGCCGGTGATACACGCTGAATTTGCAAAAATCATATACATGCTTCTGCGTTCTACGTGCCAGAAGTGCCACCGCATACTGCTAGACGACAAGCAGATAGACGAGTTCAAGGTGGTGTTGCAGCGCGAGCTCAACAAGGAGAGCGACGAAGAAACGGTAAGCTTTGACAACGCGATAAAAGGGCTCAAGAACATAAGGAAGTGCCCACATTGCGGGGCAGAGCAGGAAAAGCTCACATTCTCGATGCCGACTTACTTCTACATTGGCGACCGCCGCTTGAAGCCCGACGAGATACGTGATATGCTAGCCAAGATACCAGACAGCGACCTTGCGCTGCTTGGCGTGGACTACAAGGCTTCCAGGCCGGAGTGGCTTGTGCTTGATGCGCTTCTCGTGCCTCCGGTGAATGTGAGGCCTTCAATAACGCTCGAATCAGGGGAAAGGAGCGAAGATGACCTGACGCACAAGCTTGTAGACATAATACGCATCAATCAGCGCTTGGAGCAGAACATAAATGCCGGAGCGCCGCAGATAATAATAGACGACCTTTGGGAATTGCTGCAATACCACGTTACCACCTATTTCAACAACGAAACAAGCGGAATACCGCCTGCAAGGCACAGGAGCGGCAGGGCGCTCAAGACTCTCGCGCAGAGGCTTAAGGGCAAGGAAGGCAGGTTCAGGTACAACCTCAGCGGCAAGCGCGTCAACTTTTCGGCAAGAACAGTGATAAGCGCCGACGGTTTCATAGACGTCGACCAGCTCGGGGTGCCGCAGATAATCGCCGAGAGGCTTACTGTTCCGTTTTACGTTACAGAATGGAATATTGAAAAGGCGAAAGAGCTGCTCAAGCGCACTACATACCCCATGGCGCTCAACGTGATAATGCCTGACGGCAAGCGCAAGCGCGTGCTTGATACCAACAGGGAAGATTTGTTGAAGGCGCTCGTGCCAGGCCAGATCATCGAGAGGCAGCTTCAGGACAACGACATAGTGCTTTTCAACAGGCAGCCTTCGCTGCACAGGATAAGCATAATGGCGCACAAGGTAAAAGTCGTGCCTGGCAAGACATTCAGGTTAAACGACTGCGCAGCCGCACCTTACAACGCCGACTACGACGGAGATGAGATGAACCTGCATGTGCCGCAGTCGCTGGAAGCGCAGGCGGAAGCGCGCTATTTGCTCGCGGTCGAAAACCAGGTGTTCTCGCCAAAAGACGGCAACGCCATAATAACAGGCGAGCAGGACGCGATAGTGGGATTGTATCTGCTTACCAAAGACGACACGTATCTGAGCAGGGGCGACGCCGAGCATCTTCTGGGCCTAGTAGGCATAAAGGAACTTCCAAAGGAAGCAAAGAAGGGTCTTTACAGTGGCAAGAGCGTGTTTTCCATGCTGCTGCCGAAAGGCCTTGATTACGAGGAGAAAAAAGGCAATGCCGTTTTCAAGATTTCCAAAGGCGTGCTTGAATCAGGCGCGGTGACAAAGTCCACGTTCGGAGGGGGCAGCAAGCTGTTCGTAGCCATAGGAAAAGGCTTCGGCAACGACGCGCTCAAGTCATTCATAACCAACGCGGCGAGAATAGGCTACGCATTTGCCACCATTTCGGGCATAACCATAGGCATAAGAGAATACGTGCTTGACAAGGCAGTGGACGATGAAAAAGCCAAGATACTTGACAAGATGCACAACGCGGTAAACAACCTTGTCGAGGAGTATAAGTCTGGCAAGCTCGAGCCGCTGCTCGGACTTACCGCAAGGGAATCGCTGGAGCAGCTTATAATGGTCGAGCTCGACCTTGCAAGAAGCAGCACCGACGAAGTTATAAACAAGCACGTGCCAAGCAGCAATTTTGCAATGACGCTGGCTAATTCAGGAGCGAGGGGCAGCGCCCTTAACATTGCCTGGATCAGCATATTCATGGGCCAGCAGGCGCCAATATCCGGCGGCAGAATTTATCGCGGCTATATGACGCGCCGCGTTCTTCCAAGCATGCAGCCAAATTCGCTTGCTCCTGAAGACCACGGCTTTATAGTTGGCAATTTCCTGCGCGGTCCGACGCCGCAGGAACTGTTCATGCATGCAAACGGCGCAAGGGCGTCGCTTATACACAAGGGCCTGCTTACTGCAAGAAGCGGTTACCTGTACCGCAGGCTTTCTAACGCGATGCAGGACTATTTCGTATATTACGACCGCAGCGTAAGAGACCCTGACAACAACCTTGTGGAGACGGTCTACGGAAACGACGGGGTAGACCCAACAAAGGTGCTGTTTGTAGAGGAGTGAGGTGTTTGACATGAAAGACGAAAAGCAAGAAGAACTGCTTGTAAGTCCTGGCGAGCCTGTAGGCATGGTTGCCGCGCAGTCGGTAGGCGAACCAGGCACGCAAATGATTCTCAGAACGTTCCACTTTGCAGGCCTTGCGGCCACGATAACCACCACTGGCTTGCCTAGGCTGATAGAGCTGCTCGATGCAAGGCGCGTGCCAACTACGCCGCAAATGACCGTTAAGCTTAGCAGCGCCTATGCCAAGAACTTCGAAAAGGCGCTCGACGTTGCCAACAAGATAAACGAAATAAGGATGCGCGACGTGGCTACAAGAGCACTGGAAAATTTCTCAAAAGGCAAGATACTGTTTGTGCTGAGCAGGCAGGCGATGAAAGCCTACGACCTTACACCTTCGTACATTGCTTCGATGCTTGAAAAGAAGTCGGGCTTCAAGGCAAGGCCTACGCCTAACGGCAACATAGAACTTTCTGTGCATGCCAACAAGCTGAGTGACATAAGGAGCACGAGCACAAGGCTCATGCATTCTTTGATAAAAGGCATAGAAGGCGCCGGCAAGGCAGTTGTGCTGCAGGACAAGGACGGCAGCTTCTACATAAGCGCCGCAGGCAACAACATAGAGGAAGTCATGAAGCTCGAAGGCGTAGACGCAAGCAGCATATACACCAACGATATTTTCGAAGTATACCGCGTTTTCGGCATAGAGGCCGCAAGAAATTCGATTGCAAGCGAGCTCGCAAAGGTGCTTCGCGAGCAGGGATTATCGGTAAACGCCAGGCATCTTGAGCTCATAGCCGACGCCATGACCGCCACAGGCGAGATAAAAAGCATAGGCAGGCACGGCATAATAGGCGCGAAAGAATCGGTGTTTGCAAAGGCCGCTTTCGAAGAAACGGTAAAACACCTTGTGAATGCCGCCGCATTCGGCAAGCAGGACAACATGCGCGACGTGTCTGAAAACATACTCGTTGGCAAGCAAGTGCCGATAGGCACAGGCTTTGTAAAGCTTACAATAAAGAAACAGCAAAAGTCAACAACAAAAGAGAAGGAAAGCAAAGACAGCAAGGACAAGGAAGCAAAGGAAAAGAAGTAGCGTGGTGTTTGCAGCGTCGAGCGCAGTGTGCAAACCTTTTTTAATTTGTGCAATTATTAATTTGCTGTTGTTGTGGTGTCATGCAAGAAAGACCTTTTGACTTGTTGAACAAATCAGTAGGGCAAAGCATACTTGTCAGGCTAAAGAACGGCGTAAGCATACGCGGCAAGCTCGTGTCGTTCGACATGCACATGAATATGGTGCTTGAAGGATCCGAGGAGCTCGATGCCAACGGGTCTGCGAAAGCAAAGCTCGGCACAATATTGCTGCGCGGCGGCAACATATTCTTCTTGGCTCCTTCGGCGTAAAGCTTAAGTGGGCTCCTAGCGCAACGGTAGCGCGCCTGCATGGCATGCAGGAGGTTGCGGGTTCAAAACTAACGTGAAAATCCCGCGGAGTCCACTAAACAAAAAATCCGGCAGCTTCGGCCAATTCGCAAAGTCAAGCTTGGCCTCAAACACGCCTTCGATCCAAAGCGAAGCAAAAACAAATAGCCAACGCAAAATGAAAATGAAAATGAAAACAAAAACAAAAATCTGCAACAAAAAGAGGAGAGAGGAAGAAAAAGAAACAAAAACAACCCAAAAATCAAGTCATTTATTTCTTCTTCTTTCCTCCCTTCTTCTTTGCCATTTTCTCACTATGATTTTACACTTGCACAAATAAATATTTAATAGTGATTGTAAAAATCGCTGTAATGATATAAACAAACAATTATACGCAAGTAAAAGATTTTGAACTTATGCCACAATCTAGGAGAGCATTCCAGACAGCTTCTTGCGCACGTTCCTATCGTTCTTGAAGCTGTTGAAAAGCTTCTTCATCTTGTTGAAATCGCTAATAAGCTTTCGAACATCCTGCTCGCTAACGCCGCTGCCTTTGGCTATGCGCCGTATTCTGCTGGCGTTGTTTAGCAGCTGGCCGTTTTCGCGCTCCTCCGGAGTCATCGAGTCTATTATCGACTTGTACTTTTTCAGGTTCTCTTCGCTCCGTTCCATCGCTTCCTTCGGCAAGTCGACAAGCCCGAGACTTCCGGCTATGCTCTTCAGCGGGCCCATTTTTCCCATGGCCTTGAGCTGCGCGTAGAAAGTGTTGAAATTGAGCTCTTCCGCTTCGAGCTCTTCGGGATTCAGGTTCGCTTCCTTTACTGCTTCGTTAACTTTCTGCACAAGCGCGGCAATATCCGGCATGCCAAGCAGCCTGCCTACGAATTTTTCAGCGTTATACGGTTCGATGTCGTTGAGCTTTTCGCCGGTGCCTATGAAGGTTATGCGCGCATTAGACGCGTGCACGGCGCTCAATGCGCCGCCGCCTTTGCCCGAGCCGTCGAGTTTTGTCACTATTACTCCTGTTATTTTTACTGCGTTGTCAAAATCGCGCGCCTGCCTGCCGGCCACTTGGCCCGTATCCGCGTTTATCACGAGCAGCCGCTCGTCTGGCTTGAACTCTTCGTTTATGGCCTTAAGCTCTTGCAGCAGCTCCGCGTCGAGCGCGTTTCTGCCGCTGGTGTCGCATATGAGCACCTTCCTTCCTTTCAGCTCTTTGAGCGCAGACTTTATTATTTTTCTTACGTCGCTTTCGCCCTTCATGCCGAAGAAGGCCACGCCAGCCTGTTTCGCGAGCGTCTCAAGCTGTTCGTATGCTGCCGGCCTGGACACATCGCAAGCTATCAGCGCGCTTCCGAGCCCGCGCTCCTGGTAAAACTTTGCCAGCTTAGCAGCAGTGGTGGTTTTGCCTGAGCCGTACAAGCCCATGAGCAGTATTTTTTTCGGGGCGAGCTCTGGCACGTATTCCTTGCCGCCAAGCAGGTCCACGAGCTCGCTGTAAAGCATGTTTATTACATAATCCTTGGCGCTAACGCCTTCAGGCAGGCGCTCCTTTAGCGCCTTGTCTTCCAGCTTTTTTGTCAGTTCAAACACCAAATCGACGTCAACGTCGGCGCTTATCAGCGCTTTTTGCAATTCTTTGCTGAATTCCTTCATGGTTTTCGAATCGATAAGCGTAGCTCCAGTAAGCTTGGCTATCGCGCGCCTTATGCCTTCTCCCAAGTCCATGCGCACCAACTAACTTATTTAAATAATTTGGCAAGAATAAAGATAAATGCTATGTTTTGGGCTCGTAGCTCAGCCTGGTTAGAGCGGCGGTCTTATAAGCCGTAGGTCGAGCGTCCGAATCGCTCCGGGCCCACTTTATGCTCTTTTCTTTTCTTTTTCCTTTTCTATTTCTGTTATTTTTCCGCCTATGTGCCCTTTCAGCGCATGTATGTCAAGCAGCAAAGGCCGCCTGCCAAGTTCGGGCTCCGCAAATATGGTTGTGCTTGCCATGCGCGCCCCGCTTTCAGCGACAACGTCAAGCATGAGCGATTTGCCTTCGTCGTTTCGTGCAATGATTGCCGTGAGCCTTTCCTGTTTGCCGTGGCCGTTGTCATTGGTAAAAAGCTCCACTATGCGGTCTATGCGCTTTTCCACGGTGTCCAGCTCATCAGGAAAATTCGCAAGCCAGATTTCTGGGTTGTCATCAGCACCAGGCAGGAAAAACACATGGCTCCAAACGCTTTCCTGCACGTCCCTGGCCACGATTTGAAAATCTGCCCATCCGCACGCGCGCCTGCCTGTTTTGGCTATCTTGCCGTCAGGCATGCGATAATAAATTTCATCGGTTGTCAAAAACCAAGGTTTTTGGTTTTCTTGCATGCAAACGCCTTCATCGCCGTTATATGTTCGCACCTGTGATTAGCGCAACGGTTTTGCCGTTGAGTTTCGCCTTTATCTTCGCATGCGCCGCAAGGCTCGCTACTGCAGCAAGTTCTACATGTATGCCGTAAACCTCGTAGAAGTGCTTTTGCCAAACTGCCATTTCTCGATCCGTAACCGTCAGCAGGATGCCGTTCGTGGCGTCTATTGCATCTAGTACTTGCTTGCCGTATGTCGGATAGCCGACCGCTATTGCATCCGCAAGCGTTCTGGGCTTTTCGTATTTTATCACGCCGTTTTTTGCATGCAACAGCGGTGCAGCGGAACTTGCTTGCACGCCCACGAGTCTGGGTATTTTACTGACTGCGCGCATTGCGGCAAGCCGCGAATATGCCTTGTAGACTGCGCTGAAGAGCGTACCGTTGCCTATGGGCATTATGATATTGCTTAGGTCGGGCATTTGCGCAAACAGCTCGAAGCCTATGGTTGACTGGCCTTCTTTCCTGTAGCAATAATCGCCGGTTAGGAAGGCCCCGTGCTTATCTGCATATGTCATTGCCTCTTTTTGCGCTTCTGTGAAATCGCCATTTATGAGATGCAATTCAGCGTCGTGCGTGCTTTTTATATCAAAAAGTTTGTCCTTGTTTGCTCCTCTGCTTATGAACACAGTGGCCTCGAGCCCATAAAGCTTTGCAAAGTAAGATATGGAATACGCCATGTTGCCTGTGGATGCACATGCTACCTTGTCATAACCGTATTCCTTCGCCTTTGCCACTTCTATTACCGAGCCTCTGTCTTTGAACGATCGCGTAGGGTTTTCGAATTCAAGCTTCAAAAACAGGTTTTTGCTTTCGCGGCTTTCAACGAGTTTTGTAAAGCCAACTTCATAATGCCTGTACTTTCCATCAGGCATTAGCTGCTCCAGGCTCCAAAATCCAAGGGGGCTGTCGAATCGGGCATGGCCACGGCCCTTGTATTCGACTTCGAGAAGACCGCCACACTTCGGGCAAGTCTGGGTCTTGTTGCTGCTATTAAACACGGCTCCGCAAGAAAGACATTTAAGCTGGTAGCGCATAATGTAAAATGGATAGCAAAGCTTAAAGAAGCACACTCAAATTTGCAAGCAAATGGCAAGGAAAAAGCAAATAGAAAGAAATATATAGGGCAATGTATCCATCTACTAGGGGGAATATTGTGGAAAGCATGAAAAAGAATAAAGAAAAAGAGGCATATGTGCAAGTTGCATCTTATGCTATAGAAA
>JBMFTS010000015.1:0-13989 GCA_049966915.1 Candidatus Micrarchaeia archaeon | reverse complement strand
TTTTGGCTTCCTGCCCGGAGGCTTCGGCATCTTGAGGTAAGGGTACGCCTTTTCCAGCATTTCCTGGTTTACATCAAAATCGAAAGAAAGGTTTTGCACGACTTTTCTAAACAAATACGTGGCAGCAATGTCGACAAGCTCGGGCTTGCCGCCAGTCGCCTTGCTCACCTGCTCTTTTACTTCCTGCTTGCCAAGATTCTGTATTACGTTGGCAAGATTTGCGTAGCTCTTGCGCATATTGCCTGTAAGGGAAGCAGCATACGCGTCAAGCGCGGCCATGTCTATGCCTAGCAGCTCGAACGCCTTGCGGTCTATGTTCTGCCTTATGCTTACTACCTTTGCAGCTACTTCTTCAGGCTTGGTGTCTTCATTTATCTCTATTTTCTTTACGGCAACCCAGCCCTTGTATTTCGCGTAGAATTCTATGCTTTCCTTATCAGAAGAATCAGACATGCAATCAGGCAAGATTATGCCGCTTTTACAAGATAGTAACCTGCAGCCTTTTCGCGCGCAACCCTCTTTATCACGCCTTTCTGCGCAAGAAGCACAAGCGTATTAGTAACAAGGCTTT
Source organism: Candidatus Micrarchaeia archaeon (assembly GCA_049966915.1). Lineage (GTDB taxonomy): Archaea > Micrarchaeota > Micrarchaeia > Micrarchaeales > CABMGC01 > JAGDXZ01. The sequence continues at coordinate 13,418 of JBMFTS010000015.1, read as the reverse complement.
TGGGCCTATTCGCCTTTTTAGCTATGTCGTCTGCAGTCTTCAAAGAACTTTCATTCGTGGCGCCAAGCTCCTGCAAGGCCTTCACTATCGCGCTTTCTATCGGGTTTAGTTCAACCATATCATCATCGCTTTCTTATATAGCAAAAATATTAATAATGCCTACTTCTTCGCTCTGACTTCGCGGTGCTTTGGTCTAAGATAAGGTGAGCCGCATTTCCTGCATTTCGCGGCGCCGGCTTTGTTCCTGGCCTTGCATTTTCTGCAAATCCAGACCTGCGCAAGCGCCTCGTCTGCTATTGGAAACTTACCCATGAATATCATCCAGGATAAACAAGTAAGATTGAGCAGATAAACTCTTTTATTCCTTTCTGTGCCTGCGCAGCATGTGCTAGCAAGCACGCTTTGACAGCATAATGCGCAAAATCGGCACGTGCGCCGTTACGCTTCGCCGACACATATTGGCAATAGCGCCGCCACGTGCACTTCCACGCGTTCGCATAAGCATGCGGTGTGTAGCGCTTGCAGCATTTCAATCGTTACTTAGCTAGTGGCACGTCAGAGCACATATAAAGTTGAAAAAGAAGCAAAAGCGCAAGATATGGCTATTAACGAAAGTATGGGAATTCTTTTAAGCTAAACCTGTTAATAAAATTTGATGCAATGAACTTCAAAGAATACATAGAGGCGCACAGAAGCGCAGTTTACGACACGATATGCAGATACGTACCTGTAAAAGAGCCTGTGGAGAACCACGGCATAATGCGAGACTACATCGACAGGCAGGGCAGCTACAGAAGGCCTGGACTTGTGCTGCTCAGTGCGCAGCTTTTCGGCTCTAGCGTAGAGCACGCGCTCCTGCCTGCTGCAGCGCAGCAACTTTCTGAGGACTGGATACTCATGCAGGATGACGTCGAAGACGATTCGGAATTGAGAAGAGGCAAGCCTGCCGCACAGAAGCTCTATGGCGCAATTCATGCTTTCAATGCATCTAACCTGGGCCATATGGCGATGTGGCGCATGCTAAAGGACTACATACTTCAAGTGGGCCCTGCGATAGGAAACAAAATATATGAAAAATTCTACGACATGCTCGAATACACCGTAGACGGCCAGTACATAGAGAACAATTTTGTGCATTACGTTAAGAACCTGGGCAAGGCGGACGAAGCCCTGTACTTTAGGATAGCTGACAGCAAGACTTCATACTACACTGTGTACGGGCCGCTGCAGATTGGTGCGATAGCGGCAAACGCGAGCGACGAAACGCTGGAAATGCTTAAGCAAATTGGCCAGCCGGCAGGAGTCGCATTCCAAATAGCAGACGACATACTTGACATGACTGCGGACGAGAAGGTATTTGGCAAGAAGAACTTCGGAGACCTTTACGAAGGCAAAGTGACCTTGATAATTTTGCATGCATACGCGCAAGCCACTACAGATGAGAAAAGCAAAATAGATGCCATATACAAAAAGGAGCGCAAGGACAAGACGAGCGACGAAATAAATTTCCTGAAAGATATCATATACAAATATGACGGCATAGCGCACGCACAAGAAATAGCAAAGAAATACGGCGAGATAGCCAAAAGCAGGATAGAGCAGTACAAAGACAAGCTTCCACAGAACGAGTACACGCAAATACTGGTTTCGGCAATGGAGGAACTTTACGTGCGCAAGAAATAAGCCCACGGCGCATAGCAAAATAAAAGTGCCAAACAGCAACGTGCTTTCCCGCCCGAGGGCAGTATTTCACGTCGAAGCGAGCTTAGCTTCCAAGTTCGAAATGGGTTTGGGCGTTTCCCCGCTTCTGTGGCCGTTTGGCAATTAGTTTGTGTTTGAAAAGGTATTTATAGTTTAGCAATAGGCATGGGCTTATCTGAGCCTTATCGTATCGAGATTCATTGGCGCCCTGGCCTCTACGTGCTTGCGCATGCCAAGATACCTCGCAAGGTCTTCGCACTTCTGCTCTTCGCCGTGCATGGTGAATATTTTCTTTGGGCTTGGCCTTATGCGGTCCGCAAAATTGACAAGTTCAAGCCTGTTGCTGTGGCCGCTGAAAGCGTCTACGGTGCCCACCTGCATGTTGATGCTTATAGGCTTGAGCTTGCCGCTCTCGTCTGGCAACGCTATTTCCTTGAGGCCATTCTGCACGCGCCTGCCTATGGAATTGACGCTTGTGTAATTGACAAAGACTATGGAATTGGCGGGATTGTCGGCCATGTTCCTGAAATATTCCAGGCTTGTGCCGCCGTTGAGCATGCCCCCGCTTGCGAGTATTATTGCAGGGCCCTGCTCCAGCACCTCGGTCATCTCGCCTTTTGCAACCTGGAAAAGCTCGCTCTCGAAAGGCGAGTCGTTGCTGAGTATGCGCCTGCGCAGGTTGAACTTCAAGTACTCCGGGTAAGCGGTGTGTATCGCACTCGCTTCCAGTATCATGCCGTCCAAATACACAGGCACGTTGAAATTGTATCTTGGGTTGTTTTTCATATACGACTCAAGTATAAGCATAAGCTCCTGGCCTCTGCCAACCGAAAGCACTGGTATGAGCATCTTGCCCTTTGCTTCTATGGTTCTTTTTATGAATTCCATGAGCGCGATTTCGGCTTCTTGCCTGTTGGCAGGTATGTCCCTCGAGCCGCCGTATGTGCTCTCCATGAAAAGCGCGTCTACGCGTGGATAGCGCGTGTCGGCCTCGTCGAGCAGCCTGGTGAAGCCGTACTTGAAATCACCAGTATGCACTATGTTGTAAACGCCCTCTCCTATGTGCAAGTGCACTGTAGCGCTGCCGAGTATGTGCCCAGCATTGTGATATGTTAGCTTTATCTCGTCTGTTACGTTAGTCACTTCGCCGTAATCCCTTGTCACCGTGTGCATCAGCATCTTCTTTACATCCTTCTCGTCGTACAGCGGCGTGCCGCCGCTTCGCTGCACGAGCTTTATGTAATCGTAAAGCACCAGCGCCGTAAGGTCGCGAGTAGGCGGCGTGCAGTATACCGGGCCTTCGTATCCGTATTTGAACAGGTAAGGCACGAAACCCGTGTGGTCAAGATGCGCGTGCGTCAATATTACTGCATCTATGTCGTTTATTGTTATGTTTGCCGTGTCAAGATACGGAAAGACCTTGTTCGTGTCGCCAGTTATGGCGTCTATTCCTTTCACTGCGGGCTCGGGGCTGAGGCCGCAGTCTATTATGACCTTGGAGTGGTTTGTTTCTATAAGCAGGCTGCTCCTGCCTACTTCCCTGAAGCCGCCCAGGGCCGTGGCCTTGATCCATTCGCTAGTGCCGTTCTTGAGGTTTATCTTCTTGCCCAGCCCAAGCAGGAACTTTTTCCTGAATTCCTGCTCGCTCACCATGAGCTGCCTTACTCCGCTTACTATGTCGCTGTGCATTGTGGGCACGCGCAAAATCTTCGGAACCCATTTAGTCTCGCCCACTATGCGTATGAGCGTAGCGCCGCTTTTGCCTATCGCTATTCCGGGCTTCTCGGCCTCTATGTAAACTTCGGAAAACTCCTTGACGAACTTTATGCCAGATTCGGGTATTCCAGCTTCAGCCGGCACTATCTCGCGTATCTTCTTCTCAGCCTCTTCAGGGTCAAGCAGCACCGAGGGGTCGCTTCTTACTATTATCTTTTTCTTTATGGTCGCGGATATGCTCCTTATAAGAGGCTCGTTGCCGTAAATAGCACTCACGTTCTTTGCGTAAACGGCTATGTCCGGCCCTTCGAATACTATCTTTGTTGCTTCTGCCTCGTTTGGCAAAAGTCCCTTCAGCCTTTCCAAAATTTCGTTTCCGTTGTCTTCTTTGTTATTGCTGCTAGTTTCCAAGGAATCACTAAGCGCAAATGGCAACTGCAAAATCCCTACGGATGCGTTTGCAGCAAGCAGGCCATGCTAAGCTAGCGCAGTTATTTTGCTATTTTGTCAAGCTCTTCTTTCGTGTACTCTTTGAACCCTTTCTTAGTAACTGCCACTACCTTTATCGAGTCGCCTGTAGCTGAATCCCTTTTCATCGCTATCTTGAGCGCCTTGACTGTGTGCTTCACAGCGTCTTCGACAAGAATGTCAGGCGTGTAAATGCTCTCCAGATAGCCTAGCGCGGTAAGCGAACCGCTGCCCGAAGAGAAGAACTTTGAATCCTTTATAGAGCCGCCAAGCGGGTCTATGTCATAAAGCTCTGGCGCGCCCTTGTTGAGCCCGCCGATTATGAGCTGCACTATGTTGAACTGTATTGCAAAAGAATTCGCGTTCTCCTGCAGCACCAGCGAAAGCAGGGACGATGCGGCGGCAGGCGTCAACGGCTTGCCTTCGTTCATCTTGTACAGCTCGTTCTGCACTTTGAGAAACTTTACTATGTACTCTGCATAGCTTACAGATCCCGCTATAGTCATTCCAAGAGTATCGTCTATTTTGTAAACCTTTATGGCTTCGGAGCTTGCTATGAAAGTATCGGCTGTGGCCCTTGAATCGGCGCCCATTACGACGCCATCTTGGCAGACTATGCCCACAGTGGTTGTGCCTTTCAGCACCTTGTCGGCTATTTCACGAATATCCACTAATTCACCTTTTAGCATAATTCAGCACAATAACACGTGTGCCATAAGATAAACAAAAGGTAAAAACACAAAACGCAGCACCCAAACCTTAAGCCTGCGTTACATTATTACTAAGCTGCCATTACCTATAAAATACTTACTGTTGCTTTGAGCCGCTTCTTCTTCGAGCTCTCCGTAAGCGAACGTACGGTACACCTTTACTATCCTTACTTTGTATGTTTTTCCTATTCTTGTCTTTGCGTTCTTGACAAACACCACATTGTTGTCGATGTTTCCTATGCCTTCCCCGTGCATGTTCTTTGCCCTTATGCTGACCTCGTATATCCTACCCTCTTCTAGCTCTTGCTCATTCACCCACTCACCTACGCCCTGCTTTTCTTCTGCTGAATAAGCTTTTAAAGTTAATGTGCAAATTCGTAGAAATTCATAAAACAAAGTGGCACTTACGACGAATGTGACGCTGTTCTGTTTACCAAGCTAAAAGTGAAGTTTTCTATGCCTATGTTTTGGTAGTTTGTTGCAGGCACAAAAACAAGCGGGTTTATGCCTGGCACAGCTGTCACGTTTATTGTTATTGTCTTGGGTTGCGTAATAAGACCGAGCTGGTCGGCGAGCACGCCATCAAAATACAAGTCTTCCCTTGAGAAAGTGCCGTAAGACATGGCGCGCATGCTTATACTAAGCTTCTCGTTCTTCGGCGCGTATATTTCTATGAAAGCAGGATTGGCGCCCCACCACATGTTTGCAAAAGTCTCGTTGCAAGTTATTGAGCCGTGGCATATGAGCCAGCCAGGCTGCCACACGCTTGCTATGCTGCCCACAAGCACAGGCGTGTATGCCACAGTGGTTCCGCTGAAGTTCCTCAGCGATTGCACAGTTGAAAATATCTGCGTAGTGTTGCTAGAGGATATCGGCGCACCGAACATGCTGTAAAGGTAGCTTGAAAGATTTTCAAACTCGCCTGTGGTGTATGCCTGCCTAATTATGCCGACAAACGTGACGTTGTACGCAGCAAGCAAGAACTTTGTTGCGTTTGTGTAATTTTCAACTATGGGCGAAGCGTATACCAGACCTTGACCTGTTTCCAAGTAATACGCCGAAACTACAAGAGGTATATTCATCACAGAATACAATTGCGACACGTTGGTTCGCGTGGTGTAGCCGCCTATCATGGGCTTCTTGAAAGCGGTTTGGTAGTAAAGCGCCATGCCCGGATAGAGATTGGGCTCGGTTCCATTCTCGTAATTGGTAGAAGCAGGCAGCAAAAGAACGGTGGGATTGGCGTGCAGCGAGCCAAGTTCGTAATAAGCAGCAGGTATGTGGGCGCTGGAGAATTCGCTGTTGACCATTGACTGCGACGTAGGCATTGCAAAATATTCCACAAGCAACAAAAGAAACGCGACAGGCATCACGTACTTAGCATATTTGCCTGCATTTTTTTGAATCTCGACAAGGCCGTAGGCAAAAAGCACCGCAAGCAGCAATTCCGCGACGACGTCGAATCTGCCTGGCTCCCTTAGCACATTAAAGAAAGGTATCTTGCTGTATAGCAGGTATATGCCAGGTATGCCTGTAAGCGAGCCGTCAATCCAGAGATAGGGCCCTATGGCAAGCCACAGCATGAAAAGCAACGCAAAAGCGAACATGCCAGTCTTTGCGAGGCGTTCCTTCTTGTAATCCACATAAAGCGCGTATGCTGCAACGATCATTACCACATATCCGGCGTATGCGGTAGTTTCCGCTGGGTCGCCTTTGTATATGGCAATATTGGAAGCTGGAATACTATGAAGCAAGCCGTTATCTAGCGATGGCGTGAAGAACGAAACTAGGTCTGGGCTGTAAAGCTCGTTGTACCTGATGCCTGCCTGCGCATTAACGTTTGCAAGGGTTTCGTTGTTTATGTGCGTTACCATAGTAACGAAAGCCGGCGAGCCGATTATCGCGACAAGCGCCACTAGCTCCGCCATCAGGCCCAGAAATCTTGCATTCATTATCTTTTGCCTTTCCGACTTTCTCAGGAGCATGTACACCAATATAAAGAAGATCAGCACTATGGTCATAAGCGCTTGCTCTATATCGCCCATAAACGTTATCAAAACGAAAGAGATTGCGGCATATGCCGCGTATTTCTGCTTTTTCTCGTTAACAAGCTTCATGAAAAACAGCAAAAACAAAGGTATGAACTCTGTGTTTGTATATTGCAAATGGCCCAGCGCCTGAACCACGTGAATGGGGCTGAAGGCGAACACGAAGCCGCCCAGAAAAGAAGCGAGTTTGTTGCCCGTAATGTAGAATATGAGCGCGTACGCAAAAACGCCTGAAAGCATGAAGCCTATTATGAACGTGAAGTTGAGTGCTGCTGCCGAACCCAGCGCTTCCAGAGGCGCAGAGATTATGCCAGCTATAGGCGCCATTGTCTGCGTTATCAGGCTGGCGCCTGCAGGGTAAAACACGTAATTGGTGAAATATGGCGACGTGTGCAAAACAAAAACAGCGTAAGAAACCCACCAAAGTTCCCATGCGCTCTGGTAGCTATCGCCGCCTGTACCGGGTATGCGGCCGTTGAATATGGGCCAGAAGAAAACCGCGGCAAAAAGCAAATAAACCGCTGCGAGCAGCACGTACTGCTTCAGGAAGCCTTTGCGCGCATCGTTTAACAGCATGGAAATAATATTGAAAACAAATATTAAATAACGTTGGCAATTTATCTTGTGCTTGTATGGTCAGAAAAGCGCACAATTATGGACTCGGTCGGCGCGCGGCACGCACGGGTCTTGCGGTATTGTCAGGCAACTTACTGAGTTTTATACTTGGCATAGCCTTGATAGTATTAGTGGCAAGGCTCCTGGGCCCTTCCGCATTCGGCGCCTTCACCATTGCAGTAAGCTATTACCTGCTTGTGGACGCCGCATTCCAATATGGCATAGGCACGTACGTGAACAAGCACATGGCGCAGTACAGCGCCGGCGCAAAGCCAGATGCGCACATGCTCAAAAAAGTCTTTTACTCCGGCTTCACGCTTGGCCTCTTGCTCGCAGTAATAACCGCGGCAGTAGGCATAACAGCTTCGTTTTTAGTTGCCGGCGCATATGCAAAGACAGGGCTCACCGCAACGTCTTTCATCATAGCTTCATGCGTAATATTCTTTGCAATATTATACGGCATTTCCTACTCTGGGCTCATAGGCTTAGGCAGGGCAAGAGCAGTGGCAGGCGTTATGTCGCTGCAGTCGGTAGCAGAGCTTGTTGCGGCTGTGTCGCTCATCTTGCTCGGCTTTGGGGTTGATGGAGCGCTCGCAGGCATAGTAATAGGCTACGTATTTGGCTTTGCTGCAGCTTTCTCGGAACTTGTGATCTCGCTAAAAAGAATCGTCGGCAGACTCCTACCCAGCGTTCTTGACATTCGCGACGTGGTGCATTTCATAGCACCGCTCAGTGTCATAAACATAATGAGCTCTGCAGTAAGCAACTTTTCGACGCTGCTGCTTGGCATTTTTGTTTCCGCTGCGGTAATGGGATCTTTTGGAGTTGCCATGAGAGGCGTCACCGGACTTACGGCGGTGTATGTAAGCATAACTGCGGCGCTCGTGCCCGTGTTTTCTATACTTGCTAACAGCACAAGCGGCAAGAGTTCGAAACAGCACAACGAGCTCGTCGCGTACTCGCTCGTACTTATAATGCCAATGTTTGCTTTCGTAGCGTCGCTTTCCAAACCGCTCGTGTTCCTGCTAGTGTCGAGCAAATACGCATGGGCACCGCTCTATCTGTCGCTAATAGCAATAGGCGTGGCCATAAGCCTACTAGGCAAGTTCTTGTCAAGCTTAATGATAGCGAAAAGCGACAACAAAAAGCTGATGCAGTTTTACGCCATTTCCACTATTGCGCAGCTTGCGCTGTTGCTCGCGCTTGTCCCTATTTTCAAAGTAGTGGGAGCAATTGTTGCCGTGTTCTTTTTCGGCTCCGCAATATTCACCTGGCTTGTCGTCAGGCATTCCGGCCGCGCGCTTAATCTTGATCTAGATTCTAGGCAATTATACCGGGTGTTTGGCTCCAGCATAATTCTGGGCATTCTGCTGCTCGCGAGCTACCTTGCAGCCGTGCCGATTGCGGAATTGATATGCGGCACGGTCATAGCAGCGGTTGCGTATCCGGCGCTGCTCGGCATAATGAAAGCGCTAGACAAAAACGACATAGCAACAATAAAAGAAGCGATAAAAGGCATGCCCATGCATAAGATTTTTGACTTGTTGCTTGATTATACTGGCTTGTTTGTTGGTAGGTTCAATGGCTTATGAGCAGCAGGATGGCATAGAAGAGGTAGGCGCGCAGGCGACTAGCACTGCCTCGTATCTGGCGTTCAGCGGCATCTTCACGCTCATAGTCTATGGTCTCGCGTTCATAGTCATAGCAAGAATTCTTGGCCCGTCGCAATACGGCATTTACGTAATTGCAGTAAGCATCGCCGGTGCGTTCGGCGCCGTTGGCAATTTTGGCGTTGCGACATATTTTGAAAGGCACATACCAATGGCAAGCACAAAGCAGGAACTTTCAGACATGATCAGCTCGGGCATTCTTACAATAGTGCTGCTAGCTTGCGCGATAGTCGTGGCAGGCATCGCGGCCTCTGGCTATTTATCAATGTTGCTCTTTCACAGCTTAGCAGAAATAACTGTGCTTTACGTTGCAATATTTAGCATCGTGTTTTCAATGCTTTACGGAGTAGGCCATGGCGCGCTGATAGGATTCAACGACGGCAAAGGCAGCACAATCGCAAGCGTAATATACACGCTTACTCAAACCATAGTTAGCGTTGCACTGGTGCTCGCCGGATTCGGCGTGCTCGGCGCCGTAACTGGGCTTTTTGCCGGCCTGCTTATAGGCACAATTGCGGTTGTGTCGCGCATAAAAATGCACGCGTCGCTCACCTGGCGCATAAACAAACTGAAGGACAGAATAAAGGAGATATTCGCGTTTTCCTTGCCTATAGCAGGGTCCAATTTCCTTAGTTCGCTTCCTTCAAACATGGCGGTAATGCTACTTGGCATTTATACGCTTTCCGGAGTTGTGGGTAATTACGGCGTCGCTTCAAGAGTAGAAAGCATACTTGGCGTGTTCACCGGCTCGATGGTTGTGATGCTGCCTTTGTTCTCGCGCATGATTGCGAGGAACAGCAACAACAAAGAGATAGGCGGCGTAGTTTCGTATGTGCTTTATGTCACGTTCCTGCTTGCCGCGCCTTTTGTCATATTCTTCGCGATGTTTTCGCACGCAATCATGTTCACAGTATTTCCAAACTACACCAACGTGTACATTTACATGGCTCTTATGAGCATTTCCGTGTTGCTTGTGATGCTCGGCGCGCCGGCAAGCTCGCTGGTGCTCGGCAAGGCGAAAGTAAGAAAGGTGCTTGAATTCTCGGCAATAACCGGCCTGTCGGAACTGCTCCTGCTGTTCGCGCTTGTGCCCAAATTAGGTGCGTACGGCGCCATAGCGGTGCTGTTCTTCTACGGCACGGCATTATCTGACTACCTGTATCTGCGCGAGCTTGGCAAAGAGGGCATAAGCATAAAGCCGAGGCGCCTGCTCATGGCGCTGCTTTCTAACGCGCTGCTGGCAATGATATTCGCTCCTGTGCTGCTTGTTACAATAGATACCACTCTCAAGCTTGCAATAGCATTTGCGCTCATCTTTGTGGCATATCCGCCAATAATGGCGCTAACGGGCACGCTAAAAGACAATGATATAGAGCGCATAAGCAAAGCGACTAGGCGCGTGCCGGTTGTCGGCAAGCTCATAAGAATGGTGCTTGCATACGCCAGCGCGTTTGCAAGGGGCTGACGAAATGCGCAACAATTCCGAATTCACACTGATTTTGCCTACGCTGAACGAGGAAGCAACAATAGGCAAGCTGATAAATTACGTATTGTTGCACTACCGCGGCATGCGCGTGCTTGTGGTCGATGACGGATCCACGGATGGCACCGAGCGCATAGTAAACGGCATAAGCAAAGCCCACAAGGAAGTAAGGCTGATAAACAGGAAAAAGCTGGGCTTGGCAAAAGGGCTCACCGCAAGCATTGTGCAAGGTATACTTGCAAGCAAAACCAAATATGCAATAGTCATGGACGCAGACCTGCAGCATCCGCCAGAAGTCATAGGCAAGCTTGCCGATTGCCTTGCAAAAGGAAACGACATGGCAGTAGCAACAAGAGCCAGAGTCAGGCACTGGGCGCTTTACCGCAAGCTCATATCGAAGGGCCTCATGCTCTTTGGCAAGCTTGTGCTTGTCGCCAAAGGCAAAAAAACATGCAAAGACATCTTCTCCGGCTTTTTCGGAATAAGGCAAAAACTTTTTGCTAGCACATATGCAAGCAACAAGGAAAGATTTGTAGGCTATGGTTACAAGGCGCTGTTCGACTTCCTCAAGTGCGCTGACAGCAACATAAGGCTGTGCGAAGTGCCGTACGCGTTCATGACCCGCAAGTCAGGCAAATCAAAGGCCGGAATAAGGCAGGGACTGGCACTGTTCAGGTCTTTCTTCACCTGAATTCATTACAGAAGCGCGAACGCAACGAAAAGCGAAGCAAGCAGTATAGAAACTGTGCTTACGACTTTTATCATCGAGTTGAGCGCAGGGCCTGCCGTATCTTTGAGCGGGTCTCCAACAGTATCGCCCACTACCGAGGCTTTGTGCGTGTCGCTTCCCTTGCCGCCGAAGTGGCCGCTCTCTACATATTTCTTTGCGTTGTCCATAACTGCGCCGCTGTTTGCCATGAAAAGCGCCAGCAGGAAGCTTGCAGGAATCATGCCAACCAACAAGCCTGCGAGCGCAGCTTTACCGAGCAGCAGCCCGACCGCTATCGGGGTAAGTATGGCTATAAGCTCTGGAACCACTAGGTTTTTCAGCGCATTGACAGTCGTCATGTCGACTACTTTGGCATAGTCGGGCTTTGCCTTGCCGGACATGAGCCCCTTTATTGTCTTGAATTGCCTTCTTACTTCGTTCACAAGCGCTTCGGCACCGCTGCTTACGGCTTCCATTAGAAACGACGAGAATATGAATGGCAGCAGTACGCCTATGAATATGCCTGCGGTTACCACGGGATCAAGCGCGTCTATGCTGTGCAAGCCGACAGCCTGCGTGAACGCCACGAAAAGCGCTGTTGCGGAAAGCGCGGCGCTGCCTATGGCAAACCCTTTCGTTGTTGCTTTTGTGGTGTTGCCAAGGGCGTCAAGCTGGTCGGTAACCTCTCTTACCTTCTTGTCAGCGTTGCTCATCTCGGCTATGCCTCCTGCATTGTCGGTTATAGGCCCGAACGAGTCTATAGTAAGCACAGTTGCTGTTAGCGAAAGCATGCTCGCAGAGGCTATGCCTATGCCGTATACCCCAAAGCCGTAAATGCTCGCGCCGGCATAGCCAAGCAGTATTGCCAGCACAACAGCAAGCACAGGCCACACGGTAGAGCGAAGGCCTACTGAAAGACCCATTATTACGTCTGTTCCGCCGCCTCCTTGCGCTGCGTCAGCAACTTTGATCACGTGCTTGGCATTTCTTCCCGTGAAATAGTCGGTTATCCCGAAAAGCAGCAGAACTAGCGCAAGCCCCGAAACAACAGGCAGAAAATAGCCTATGCCAAAACCGAACAAATAGGTTATTGCCAGATCAAGCACTGCTGCAACTGCCACTGCTGCGCCTATGCCCTTGTACAGCGTCCGCTCGGCGCGCCTGCCTTTTAGAAATGCCATGCCAACTATGCTTGCGACTATGCCCGAGCTCACAAGCGCGAACGGATATGCCACAAGGCTTGGCTTAGAAACGGCAAAAGGCGCCGCTATGAGCAAAACAGCGACAAGCGTAACAACGTAGCTCTCGTAAACGTCAGCAGCCATGCCGGCGCAGTCGCCAACGTTGTCGCCAACGTTGTCTGCTATTGTTGCCGGATTTCTCGGATCGTCCTCAGGCAGGTTCAATTCGGTCTTGCCTACGAGGTCCGCGCCAACATCTGCGGATTTGGTGTATATGCCGCCGCCCACCCTTGCGAAAAGCGATACGAGAGAAGCGCCGAAACCGAAGCCTATAAGCACGGGTATTCTGCTTATGCCTATGAAATTCAAAAGCAATACAATGCCTATAGCGCCGAAGCCGACAGCGGCAAAGCCAGTAACGGCGCCACCCATTATCGCGGTATAGAAAGCCTTCTCTACGCCGTGCTTTGCCATTTCGGTAGTGCGCACGTTTGCTCTTACCGCAACGTTCATTCCCAAGTACGCGGTAAGATACGACGTGACTGCGCCTGTTATAAATGCGACGTCGATTAGCGCGCCATTCTTGAGCAACAGGAATAGGAATGCAAGAATTACTGCAAACGCAGCTATTACCTTGCCCTGCCTATTCAGATAGGCGCTAGAGCCGAGCCTTATGGCTTTTGAGACTTCCTGCATCTGCTTGTTGCCCTCTGATTTTCTCATTGTGACTGCCGCGGCAGACAGCGAGAACGCCAGCGCCACTATACCCAACAACAGCGCGTACAAGAACAGCATAGAAACACGATATTTGTTTTTATGCTAACGCTTTTAAACATTTCACACAGGCGACAAACGCGACAACTGGCACGCGAACGCAACGGCGCCAAAAAACAAACGCGGTGCGCGCCAAGTTATCGCACGCCTGACAGAAGCAACAGCATGCAATACGCGCAAGCCAGGCGCGTTTTTTATCTGCGACTCTGAAAAAGCAACAACGAAAATGGCTAACATAATTATATAAAAGCAAAAGCAGTAAGCAATACTGAATACCAAGGGGTTGTTGCGTAACCTGGCAGCGCGGCAGGCTCCAGATGCTTAAGTGTTTTTGAGCGTGCGC
>JBMFTS010000014.1:0-15462 GCA_049966915.1 Candidatus Micrarchaeia archaeon | reverse complement strand
ATGGAGGCACAGGGAATCGGACCCAGACCTTCACCGTGTAAGGGTGACGTCCTACCATTAGACTATGCCTCCTTTTCTACTCATTTTCTGTGTCTGCCGCAGAACCGTATTATTTTATTTATTGCTTGAATTAAAATATCTTTTTGTGGCAGCGCTATAAACCTTACATGGCCTTCTTCGCCGAATCCTGAGCCCCTTGACAGCATTACGTGCTCTTCCTCGAGCAGCTTTGTCACGAACTCCTTGTCGTTCTTTATGCTTAGCAGGTGCATGTTCACTTTTGGAAATACGTAGAACGCGCCGTTCGGCTCCACAGCGTCGAAGTATTCTGTTTCGTTGAGCAGCTTTGTTATAAGCAGCGCTCTTGCCTCTATTTCCTTTACCATTTTTGCAAGCTCGGCTTCGTGCCCTCGTGCGCGGTTGAGTGCGCTGGCGAACGCGTACTGCGCTGGCGTGTTTGCCGAAAGCCTAGCCTGCGCGTACTGCGCGAGCTTCTGCTTTACGGCTTTCGATTTTTTGTCGTTCTCGGGCATTAGCACGTAGCCCAGCCTCAACCCGGTGGCGTCGTATGCTTTAGACATGCCATTTAGCACCGCGTACGGTACGCCTTTCGCTATCTGAGCGATACTTGTGAACTTTGCCTTGCCGAATATTATCTCGTCGTAAATTTCGTCGCTTATTATGAGCATGTCGTGCTCGTTCGCCAAGCCGACTATGTCTTCCAGCACCTTTCTGTTGAGCACAGTGCCTGTAGGATTGTTGGGATTCGTGATAAGCATATACTTTGGCTTTTTCTTTGCTTTGCGCAAGGCGCGCTCAAGCATCTCCGGATTTATGTTCCAGCCCTCGCTTTCGTAGTATCTCTCGAAAACAGGCAGGCCTTCGCTATTGTACAGAAATATCGGATAAAGCGGATAATAAGGCTTGAAAAGCACAGCGTAATCGCCAGGGTTTATGACTGCCTGGTTTATGAAATCAAGCGCCTCGCTGACTCCCTGCGTCACCAGAACGTCATCGTAGCTTGCACTTACCCTGTATTTGCGCTTGTACCTTGCTGCTATAGCTTCTCTCAGCTCGATTAGGCCTTCGGGCGCGGCGTATGCCGTTTTGCCCATGTCAAGGGCGCGCTTGTACGCCTCTATTGTGTATTTCGGAGTTGGAAAGAATGCAGTGGGGTCGCCGGCGTTCAAATGAAGCACCTTATTGCCATTGGCTTCTATGCCCCTGGCTATTGATTCCTCTTCGAGCAGCGCGTTGAAAACGTGCCTGCTCCTTCTCGATAAAATTTCGCTCGCCATGTTATGCGCCATGTTTGCTCTTTGCAAGCCTGTTCTTGACGTGCTTGAGCGCCACGAACATATCCCTGTCCATTTCATCGATGCGCATCTGTATGTACTTTATGTTCGCGCTGACTTGCGGCATCACCACGTCTTCGAGCGTGTTTATCTGCTTCTTCGTCTTCTCGAGCTCTATTACGACTGTTCTGAGCCCGTGCTCCATCTCTGCAACATCTATCATTGCTTGCAATATTACGGTAAATGCCTTGTTTATCTCGTCAACCGCCAGGCTCGCACCGAACGGCGCCTGGAACTCGCCAGGCCTTGTCGTGCTGATTTCTGGCACGCGCACTCCCATCACGTTCCTTATTTCTATGCTTACCGGGCTCGCTTCCTTCACGTAATATGCCATCTGGTTCAGCTCAAAATTGCCTATGTACGCATTGCCTATCATTACTCTCTTGTACCCTTGCTGCAGCATGTTTTCAAGTTCGTGCCTTCTTTTTCTGGGTTCTGAAAGCAGCTTCATGAACTCCGATACGAGCGCCTGCCTTTTGTGTGTCAGTATCTCGTCCCCTTTCTCCACTATCGCAAGCCTCTTCTTTAGCGCTATCAGGTTTGTCCTTGTCGGGTTCAGCATTTTGTCTTGCATTATTTCGCCCGCTTGTTCTGCTGTTGTTGCTGCGCCTGCTGCTGCGCTTGCTGCTGTGTTTGCTGCTGCTCCTGCTGCTCGTGGTTCGATGCAACTGCAGGTTTTGCGCGCGCCTTGTAGTATTTGTCTATGTACTCTTTCTTTATTCTCGTAAGGTCGCTCTCCGGTAGCATGCTGAGCAGGTCCCAGCCTATATCCAGGGTTTGCTCTATGCTTCTTCTTTCGTCAATTCCCTGCTTTATGAACTCGTTCTCGAATCTGTCGCCGAATTCGAGATACAACCGTTCGCCCTCGCTCAGTGCTTCCTTGCCTATTATCGTGCTTATGCTTCTGGCGTCTTGCGCCTTTGCGTACGCGCCATACAACTGGTCGGCAACGCCCTTGTGGTCTTCTCTTGTCTTGTCCTTGCCTATGCCGTTGTTCATTAGCCTAGACAGCGACCCCATGGGCTGTATTGGTGGATATATGCCCTTGCTTGCCAGTTCCCTGCTCAGGAATATTTGGCCTTCGGTTATGTAGCCGGTAAGATCAGGTATTGGGTGCGTAACGTCATCGCCCGGCATTGTCACCACGTTGAGCTGTGTTATGCTGCCTTTCTTGTTTTTTATGACGCCTGCCCTTTCGTAGATGCTTGCCAAGTCTGTGTACATGTAGCCGGGGTAGCCGCGCCTGCCTGGCACTTCTTCCCTTGCGCTCGAAATCTCCCTCAAGGTTTCTGCATACTGCGTCATGTCGTCGAGAAGCACGAGCACGTGCATGCCTTTTTCAAAAGCCAGATATTCTGCTTCTGTAAGCGCGAGCCTTGGCGTTAGTATGCGCTCTATGCTCGGGTCGCTCGCAAGGTTGAGGAACATTGCCGTTCTTTCCATGGCTCCTGTCTTTCTTATCTCTTTCATGAAATAGGCCGCGTCGTCATAGGTTATGCCTATGCCTGCAAAGACCACCGCAAAGTCGCCCTTGCCCTTTACCGTAGCTTGCCTTGTTATCTGGGCCACGAGCGCGTTGTGCGCAAGCCCTGCGCCAGAGAATATGGGCAGCTTCTGGCCGCGCAGCAACGTGTTAAGGCCGTCTATTGCCGATATGCCTGTTTCTATCGCCTCGCTGGGCCAGCCCCTCGCATTCGGATTTATAGGCGCGCCGTTTATGTCCCTGCTTTCGTCGAACACGACCTTTTTGCTTGCGCCGATCGGCTTGCCCTGGCCGTTGAATATCTTGCCGAGCATGTCGTCGCCTACGCCGGCATGGTACGTATCTCCAAGGAAAGTGACTTCTGTGGAATCTGTGTTTATGCCTTCCACGCTTCCGAATACCTGCACAACTGCTTGCGTGTCGCTGGTATCTAGCACTTGGCCCAGTTTTTCTTCGCCGTTCTGCAGCCTTATGCGCACAATTTCATTATATGCCGCGTTTCTTACTTTGCCAACTACTATCAAAGGGCCGTATGCCCTCTCTACTGTTTTATAGCTTATTTCAAAATTCATGCGCTCGCCCCTTGCGCCTTGCGATGCTCTTGCTCAGCCACCTCCTCTTGTTCGTGCTCCTTCAACAGCTCTGCAAATTCCTGGTCTATTTGCCTGCTTAGCCTTTCGACCTCGGCGTGCACGCTCGACTCTGGCACCTCCTTCATTCTCGAAAGCGCCTGCCTTGATTTCATTGCTGATATTTTGGCCGTGCTCACGCCCTTCTCCGCTGCCTCCATCGCCTTTTTTGCAAAGTATAGCATCGTGCTCAGCATATCGTGCTGCTTGCTTATGCTCGAGTACGCATCGGTTTCGTCGTAAGCACTTTGCCTCAGGTAGTCTTCTCTTAGCATTTTGCCTATTTCGAGCACCAGCCTCTGCTGGTTCGGCAGCGCTTCTTCACCAACAAGTTGAACTATGTCGCGCAGCTCTGCTTCCCTTTGCAGCAGCGCAAGGGCTTCTTGCCTGTTTTCGCGCCACGCGCCGCCAAGCTTTGCCTTGTACCACTGCTCAAGCTCGTCCAAGTACAAGGAATAGCTGCTCAGCCAGTTTATCGCCGGAAAGTGCCTTGAGCTTGCAAGCGCCGCGTCAAGCGCCCAGAAAGTCTTCACAATTTTCAGCGTGCCTTGCGTAACGGGCTCAGTAAGGTCGCCGCCGGGCGGCGAAACGGCGCCTACGATTGTTATAGCGCCGGACTTTCCGGAAAGCGACTCAGCCTTGCCCGCGCGCTCGTAAAACTCGGCGAGCCTTTTCGGCAAATATGCAGGATAGCCTTCCTCGCCTGGCATCTCCTCTAGTCTTGTTGAAATTTCGCGCATCGCTTCGGCCCATCTTGAGGTAGAATCAGCCATTACCGCAACGCTGTAGCCCATGTCGCGGAAATACTCCGCTATTGCTACAGAAGTGTATATGCTCGTTTCTCTCGCCGCTACCGGCATGTTGCTGGTATTTGCTATAAGCACTGTTCTGCTCATCAGCGGCTCGCCGCTTTTTGGATCCTTCAGCTGCGGGAACTCGTTCAAAACGTCGGCCATTTCATTGCCGCGCTCGCCCACTCCGCAGTACACCACTATGTCTGCATCGCTCCACTTCGCAAGCTGGTGCTCTGTTACTGTCTTTCCGGACCCGAACGGCCCAGGTATTGCGGCAGTGCCTCCCTTCGCAACAGGGAAGAAGGTGTCTATTACCCTTTGGCCCGTCACCAGCGGCTCGTCCACATCTAGCCTTCTTCTTAGTTTTGCAGGCGTTCTTACAGGCCTGCGCTGCAGCATTGTCACTTCTGCGCTCTTGCCGTCGTTGAGCTTTACTTCTGCTATCTTGTCCTCTACAGCAAAGTCGCCTTCCTTTATTGATTCCAGAATACCGCTCACGCCGTATGGCAGCATTATGTAGTGCCTTACAAGCTTGGTTTCGTCGACATAGCCTATTATCTGGCCTTCGGCGACGCGCGCGCCTTTGCGTATGCCCTTGGCAGGCACGAAATGCCATGGCGTTTTCCTGTCAAGGCTGTTTGCGGTTATTCCACGCGTTATGAATGCGCCGGTCTTTCTTTCTATCGCTTCCAGCGGCCTCTGCAGGCCGTCAAAGATGTTGCCTATGAGCCCCGGGCCGAGCTCCACATACAGCGGCATGCCAAGCGACTTCACGGGCTCGCCAGGCCTTATGCCAGACGTGTCTTCGTAAACCTGTATTATTGCCCTGTCTGCGTTGAGCTGTATTATCTCGCCTATTATGCCCTCTTTGCCCACTTTTACGACGTCGTACATGCCGCTTCCGAGCATGCCCTTTGCCGTGACCAAAGGCCCAGATATTCTTTCTATGGTGCCCATTCAATCGCCCTTCCCTGCGCCGAGCTCAAGGTCTATGCCCACTGCCCTTATTATCAGCTTCCTAAGCACGTCTTCGGCTATTTCCTCGCCGTACTCCGGCAGCTCGACAACTATGGGCAAGCTGCTGTTTTCTATCTTGCGCTTCAGCTCCTTGTCCTTTATGCCATTCATTATGCCAGAGCCAATGCCTATTATGCCTATGTCCTGCCTTGACATGAGCTCTTTCAGCATTGTCTGCGCGTCTTCGCCGCTCGCCATTACATACGTCTCGCTAACGCCAGCGAGGCCGAAGCCCGTGCACAGAAGCTCGTTGCCCAATATGGCTATTTTGTAGCTCAAGCAACCACCAATTCCGCTATCTCGCTTTCGCTAAGCCCGTACTGCTTGCTTTTTACAAGCGTGCGAAGGTTCATTACCTCGAGCTCTTTGACATAAGCATAGGCGAGTATTGCAGCGAACGAAAGAACGTGCACGAGCATGCCCCTGCTTTTTTCCAGCACCTGCTTCCGCATGCTTACCTCTATGCTTGTTAGCGACCCGGATTTCGCATATGCCGCTATGCCTTTTGCCACTCCCCTGTTTTCGAAATATCCTGCAAGCTCCTCTGCGCTCTTCGCTTTTGCATATGCGCTTGCCAGCTCAGCTTCGCGCATGCTGCCGTTGGGTATTAACAATTGCTCCGCTTCAGCAGCATCTGCATTTTTCGCCTTAGCGCGCAGCAGCGTTATCGCATTTTGCACGTCTATCGCAAGCTTTACCATGCGCGACGCGTTTTTGTCTACGCTGTTGAGAAGAAGCGCCACCTTCGCCATTAGCGCATAGCCGTTCACGTCTATCGCGTTAATCGCCGCAAAGCCGGTGCCTTGCTTGTCGAACGCGTTTATGGCGGCTTCGAAAACGGCCTTGTACGCTGTCGGCGCCTTCATGCCGAGAAACTCCAGCAGGCTTCTCACATCGCGCTTTTCCATGGCTTCCTTGAGCGCTGCCGAGCCAAAAGGCCCGGCATCTATA
This sequence comes from Candidatus Micrarchaeia archaeon, assembly GCA_049966915.1. Taxonomy (GTDB): domain Archaea; phylum Micrarchaeota; class Micrarchaeia; order Micrarchaeales; family CABMGC01; genus JAGDXZ01. The sequence goes on along the minus strand of JBMFTS010000014.1, from coordinate 9,233 downwards.
ACATAGTTTGCTATTTCAGAATAATCCATGCCCCTGTACTTTGCCTCTACAGCAAGCTTGGCGTTTGAAAGGCCCCACTTGAAAAGGAGCATGCGCATGAGCTTCCGCTCCTTGTACGGCGTTATCCTTGCAAGCTTCTCTACGCTTTCTGCCAAGTTCTTGCTTATGGCGAAGTCGAGCAAGTTGCTTTTTACGCTCAGGCCGCCGAATTCTGCAAGGTTCTGCTTGTAGTCGGTGTTGTAGAGAAGAGGTATTACTTCTTCGAGCGATCTTGCCCCCTTTATGCGGTCGATCGTGCTTGCGTCGAGCAGTCTGGCTTCCATTGCCTTCACGCGCGTGTTAGCATAGCCGTAATATGCTGCTCGCATAGCATCACCTTATCGTATTTGTCTTTTGCCTGAGCTCTTTTACCACAAGCCCTTCCACAATGTCCTTGTAGGATCTTGCGAGCGCTTCGGCGCTTACTCTCATGCTTATCGAGTTGTCCTTCGACGAAAGCACAAGCTCTTGCGCCTTGCCGCGCCTGTATTCTATGCCTGCGTTTTTGAGCAGTTTTTCGTATTCGCTTCCTGCTGTCGCAATTGTTTCATCAGCAGGCACTGCCTTAGCAAATTGGCTTATCGCCTGCGCAGCCATTTCCTGCATGTGCCTTTCTACAAGCTTCTTGAGCTTCGCAAGCGCAAGAGCCGTCGCCTTTTCAACAGCCTCGTCAAAAGCCTTGTCTATTATCTCGCTTTCCTCTGCCGCTATGCCCTGCAATTTTTCTTTTCTCAACGCCTCCTGCTCGGCTCTTGAAGCCTTTTCTATTTCCTTTGCTTTCTCATGTGCCTGCTTCTTCGCGCTTGCAATTATTTCCTTTGCCTCTTCGCTAGCCGACCTGCTTATCTCCTCTGCCTTCTGCCTTGCCTCCTCGTTTATCTTGTCTATTATGTCCTTCAGCGCCATGCAACCTACTTCGTCAGACAAGCCCTGCCGATATCATTATCAAAATTGCCACTACGAAGCCGAAGATTATGAGCGTTTCTGGTATTACCAAAAACAACAGCACCATGCCCGTTGACTCCGGCTTCTCAGCAAGAAGCCCCATGCCTGCCGAGCCTATGCCGGATTGCGCCAATCCCGTGCCAATTGCACCTCCCAATATAGCCAATCCCGCGCCTATCGCGGCAACCGCCGCTTCCATGCCTATCATGTCATCACTTATTCTTTTGTAAGCAGCCTTTTATAACTGAACGGTTTGAATTTCACTCCGCCGCCGGTGTAAAATTTGGTGAAGAATTCAACTATGTTGAGCCTTACTCCCTGTACTATTCCTTCGAAAATAGATACTATCATGTTTAGCGTGTGCAATATGAGGAAGACAAGCACGAGCGCCGCGAAAACAAATACGCCGTGCGCAAGGGTCGGCGTGAAAGCCATGTCTATCAAGTAGGCTATCATGACGCTAGTCAGCCCGAAGCCTATTATTCTCGTGTAGCTTAGCGTGTGCGTTATGAGCGAGACCGCTTCGGATCCTTCGCTGCCGCCTAACACTATCGTAGCTACGAGGCATGCCAGCGCGCCTATGCCGAAAAGCGCCGACATGCCGGCGCCGAACGCGCCGAATATGGCGCCTTCCACAAACAGCGCGCCCAGCACTATGGTGCCTATGCCCGCAAGCTTGCTGTATGCCTTTTTTGTTTCGCCATGTCTTCGCTTGTTTATAAAGCCGAATGCCAAGCCGATTATGATTTCAACAATGCCGAATATTATGCTGATAAGCAGGAACACGGTTATGTTCTTGAGCCAGTCGAAGCCGAGGAAAGGCATGAAGTACTGGTCGAGTCTGAGGCCGAAGTACTGATTTGTCAGCACGCCGAAGATTATTGCGGGTATTGCGCCGAGCTGCCATACCTTTGCGGCGTTGTAAGTCAGGCCCTCGGGGTTTGTTATCTTGGTTATCCACGTGGCCAGCAGCAGCGAGAGTATGCCGTAGCCGACGTCGCTTACCATGAAGCCGTAGAAGAGCAGGAAGGAGCCTATGAAAACCCACGTCGGGTCTATCTCGTCGCTTCTCGGCAACGAGAAGAATTCCATGCCAAAGTCGAAAGGCTTTAGAAGCTTCGGCCTGTTTAGCATTGTTGGCGCAAGCTCTTTGTCGTGCATTTCTTCAACGTGCACCTTGCCTTTCGTGACGCTTGCAAGCGCGCTTGCAAGCACGTCCAGCTTCTTTCGAGGCACCCAGCCTTCAAGAAGAGAGGTTCTGTCTGTTTTCTTGAACATTGCGCTGGCGTTTGCCCTGTCAAGCTCTATGTGAAGCATTTCTACAACAGCAGCTATTATGCCGTATTCGGCTTCGGAAAGCTTTGCGAGTTCGCGCTCTGTGCGTTCTAGCGCAATTTCGTTTTCTGCAATGCGCTTTTCGAGCGCTTTCTGCAGCTGTTTTGCGTCTTTTGCCAAATCCAAGTATTTCGCAGTAAGGTCTATCTGCTCCAGCTTCGTTTTTGCGGCTTTAAAGCTGTGCTCCACCTGCGTTTCCTTGCCGGGCTCCATGGCTATGAGCACAAATCCGGAATTGCCGTTTTTGCAATACCTTGCGGCTACTCCCTGCTCGCCGTTGAGCGCTTCAGCCATTTCGCCAATGCGCTTCGCGTCCCCGACGTAGGCCGCGAATTTTGCGCTTTTGCTTTTCAGCGCGCTCGGATTCACGCCTGCGCATAGCAGCCAGTTTGCTACGCCGCTTGCATAGGCCAAGCCCTGCCTTTCTTCCTGCAGCGACTTCCTTGCTTCGGAAAGCGCGTATATGCTGCGCACTGCTTTGTTGTGCTCTGCAAATCGGAGCAGCTTATAAAGCGGCATGTGCGCCATTTTCCTTGAACGCATGCGCTTCTGTTTTGGTTTTGGTGCTATGGCCAGCGCGCCCTCAAACCTTACGAGCTCGCTGTAGATTTGCTGGTGCTGCGCCTGCGGAGAATCGTCAATTAGGCTGAGCTGGCTTTTCCTGAAATCCAGCAAGCCCAGGCCGTGCAGCTTCGCAATTACTTTTGCCTTGTCCTCTGCAAGGAATACCGCCCTTATCTTTGCCATGGGCTCCGTATTGAACACAGGCATCAACCAAGCAGCCTATCAAGCGCCATCTTTGCTATTTTGTCAAGCGTGCCTTTTGCTAGCTTTGTCTTCCTTATCTTTTCAGCGCGCTTTCTTGCGAGCTTAATGCGCGCGTCGCGCTCTTTTGCCATTTCTTCGTCGACGCGCTTGAGCGCTTCCGCCATTGCCCTTGTAGCTCCAGCTGTGGCTTCAGCGATTATCTTGCCGGCTTCGTTTTGCGCGCTTGCCAACGCTTCTGCCTTCTTGTTCTCGGCTTCGGCAATTTTCTTGTTGCCTGCTTCCTCTGCCTTCTTTATGTCGTCTATTGCCTCCATTTTACCACTTGCGCTGCCCACGCCAACGAAACTTGCGCCGCAACCCATGGCCGCGTCGTAGCAATAAAAATGAAACGACAAACAATAAATACCTAATTGCGCCTATTTCCTGCTTTCTTTTCGCGCCGAGCTGCTAGGGCATATGTCGTTAAGTGCGCATCTGCCGCATTCCTTCTTCACTGCTTTGCAGGTGTCTCTGCCGAGTGCTATTAGCAAATTCGACACGTCGCCCCATTCGCCCCTGTCAAATTGCCTCATGAGGTCCTTTTCTATTATCTCAGGATTCGTGCTTCTTGTAAGCCCAAGCCTGCGCGCAGTTGTCCTGACATGGGTATCTACGGCTATGCCCTCGTTTATGCCGTATGCCTCGCTAAGTATAACATTGGCTACTTTTCTGCCAACGCCCTGCAGCTCGAGGAGCTCTTTCATTGTCTTTGGCACTTTGCCGTTGTGCATTTCTACCAATTGCTTGCTTGCCGCCTTGAGGTATTTTGCCTTGGTTTTGTAGTAGTTAAGCCCGCGCAGGTATTTTTGCAGCTCCTGCAGGCTCGCGTTGGCGTAGTCGTTGAAAGTCTTGAAGCGCTTGAAGAGCGCGCTTGTGACCTTGTTTGTCTGCTTGTCGGTACACTGCGGCGACAGCAGCACAGCAACAAAAAGTTCAGTGTTGTTTCTGTGCTTTAGCTGCGTATGCAGCTCATGCCTGTATTTTTTGTAAAGCCTGTAAAGTATTGCTTTTGGCTGGGCCTTGTCCATGCGCTAATGTTGCACGCTTACAAATAAATGTTTGACTTTCGAATATGTGTGTGAGTTTATGCCCAGGCACCCTGCTGTTGCCGGTTCATTCTATCCAGCGGAAAAAGCGGAGCTAAGCCGCATGCTCGCAGCACTTTTCAAGCAAGTAAGGTTCGGCGGTCAAAGCCCGGGATTTGCCAACGCCAAAGCCTTTGTGGCGCCACATGCCGGCTATGAATATTCCGGCTATGTTGCCGCATATACCTACGCCGCGCTGCAGCAGCTGTCGGAGCGCACGCGGATTGACGCCTTTGTTATAATAGGACCAGACCATGTGGGCGCCGGTGATTTCGTTACTGTGTCGCTTGAAGACTGGGAAACGCCCCTTGGCATTGCTAGAAACGACAAGGAGCTTTCAAGGGAAATCGCCAATATCGGCAAATTTTCAACCGGCGAGGACGCAATTGCAGAAGAGCACTCCATAGAGGTTCAGGTTCCATTCCTGCAATACCTGTTTCCTGATGCAGCGTGTTCGTTCATATGCATGAGCGATCAGAGCATAAGCGCGAGCAAGCAGGTAAGCTCGGCAGTGTTGTCCGCGAGCCAGAAGCAGGGCAAGAGCGTGGTTGTGATAGCAAGTTCCGACTTTGACCATTACGAGCCGGCGAGCGTTGCAGAGAGCAAGGACATGCCGGCAATACGCGCAGCGGAAGCGCTCGATTACAATCTTTTCAACAGGCTGCTTGCAGAAGCAGATGACACCGCGTGCGGCTATGGCGCCATAACGTCTGCAATGCTTTTTGCCAAGGCGAAAGGCGCAACGCGCGGCGTGCTTCTAAAGTATGGCAATTCAGGCAATGCCACTGGCGATTTCAGCTCAGTGGTGGCATATGCAAGCCTGGCATTTGTGTAGTTGCATATTTATTAAAACTTCGTAATTAATCTTAACCGTATGCTATGTCAATACTTGGCATTCACGATGCGCACGATGCTGGAGCAGCACTGGTGAGCAACGGCAAAGTCGTATCGGCGGTCAACGAGGAGAGGTTTACAAAAAGGAAGAACGATGTCGGGTTCCCGATAAACGCGATAAAGTTCATGCTCGCGCAGGCGGGCAAAGAAGACATAGAAAAAATAGCAATACCGTGGTATGGTGGCAGTGCTCTTTTTGCAAGGGTAATTCCTTCGCTAGAGCGCAAAAGGCGCGACCTGTGGAGAAAAACCGCAAGCAAGCCAAGCAGGCTTCGCATGCATCTTCAAAATTTGGCTTTCAGAGTTGTTCAGGATCAAAAGCCAAGGTCGTTCTGGAGATTCATGGGCACGCGCATAAGCAACAGCATGCTTTCTGGCAGGCTTCGCGCGCTCGGCCTTGACAAGAAGCTGGTTTTTGTAGAGCACCACGTCGCGCATGCAGCTTCCGCTTACTATGCTTCGGGCTTCAAGGAGGCGCTCGTGATTACGCTCGATGGCGCAGGCGACGGGCTCAGCGGCAGTGTGAGCATCGGCGACAACGGCAGGCTTGAAAGGATTGCCACGTTCGACGCAAGCGCAAGTCTAGGATTGCTGTACGGCGCGGCCACGCTGGCTTGCGACATGCGATATAGCGAGGACGAGGGCAAGCTCATGTCCCTTGCCGCGTATTCTTATCCCGAGCTCATGCGAGAGCTTGGGCATTTCGTGAGATACGACGAAAAGAAGAAAAAACTGGTAAGCGAGTGCGGCGTAAAGTACGAGTTTGAGCTTGCGGAATACATAAAGGACCACCTGCTTTGGAAATACAACAGGGAGGCGCTCGCGTATGCCGTGCAGAGGCACACGGAAGAGCAGGTGTTGAAAATAGTTAAGCAGTTCATAGCCGAAACAGGCATAAGAAACATAGCAGTTGCTGGCGGTCTGTTTTCAAATGTAATAATAAACATGCTCATAAACGAACTGCCAGAAGTCAAGGATTTCTTCGTGTTCCCGCACATGGGCGACGGTGGCCTTGCCCTTGGTGCCTCTTATCTTGTCGATTTCGAGGAGCATGGCAAGCTTGCCAAGAAGCAGATAAGCGACCTTTATTTCGGCCCGGCGTATACCAACATAGAAATAGAGCAGTCGCTTAAAAAATACGCAAAGCAAGGCAAGATAGAATATCAGGAAATAGACGACATATCTGAATATGCCGCAGAGCAAATTGCAGAGTACAACAAAATAGTATTGTGGTTTCAGGGCAGGATGGAATACGGCCCCAGGGCGCTGGGCAACAGGAGCGTGCTTGCCTTGCCCAACGATCCTAAGAATCGCGACAAAGTAAACATCATAATAAAGAGAAGGCCTTACTACCAGCCTTTTGCAAGCACGATACTAGAGGAAGACGCCGCGCGGCTTTTGGATCCATATCCAAGGCCAAACAGATTCATGACAGTGGGCTACAAAGTGGTGCCAAGGTATTTCAACCAGCTGGTTGCGGCTTCGCACATAGACATGACAACGAGGCCGCAGATTCTCGGCAAGGAAAACAAGGAATACAGGCGAGTAATAGAAGGCGTAAGGAAGCGCACGGGTTTTGGCGCAGTACTCAACACAAGCCTTAACAAGCACGGCATGCCCATAGTCATGACTCCGGAAGATGCGCTCTGGACTTTGGAAAATACCGGCGCAGAATGCCTTGCTATCGGCAATTTCTACATCGAGAAGAAGGCAAAGCAATAGTCGTACATCAATGTTTTAAAGGTTGCTACTGTTTAGTATAGTGCAGGCGATTGATTATGCGTGTTTTGCAATTTGACGTCGAAAACATAGAATATGCGCTGGTAAAGCCAGAGTCTAACGTATACGAGGAAAGCAGCAAGAAGCGGGAAAGGGTGGATGACGCAATAGCCCTGTTCGTTTGCGTAGAAAAAGGCGATACAGAGCAGGAGGCAAAACAGGCAATAGATAATGCTGTCGCCTTTGCCAAGAAGCAGGGCGTTACAAAGATAGTTCTTTACCCTTTTGCGCACCTTAGCAGCGACCTTGCCGAGCCGGAACTGGCAATGAAAACATTTGCCAGCATGCGCGATATGGCTCGGGGCAGCGGGCTCGAGGTTCATGCTGCGCCATTCGGCTGGAACAAGCAACTAAGCATAAACATCAAAGGATACCCGCTCGCAGAGCAATCGAAAAGCTACGGCAAGGCAAAGCGCTCAGTCAGGAAAGTGGCCGAAAAAATAGACACTTCTATAGTCAAAAAAAGCGATTGGTCAGGCTTGCCTGAAAACGACCACAGGACGATAGGCGAAAGGCTTGACCTATACAGCTTTCAGGAGGTTTCGCCTGGCATGGTGTACTGGCATCCCAACGGCCTTGTCATATACAACGAGCTCGTAAAGTTCATGCGCGAGAAGGAAGCGGAGTACGACTATCAGGAAATAAGCACGCCTGAAATAGCAAATGTGGCGCTGTGGAAGGTAAGCGGCCATCTGGAGCATTACCGCGAAGATATGTTTCTGTTCGAATCAAGCTTCGGCGAGGTCGGCCTCAAGCCGATGAACTGCCCATCGACAATGCTCATATACAAGTCAAGAAAATGGAGCTACAAGGAGCTGCCATTCAGGACTGCGATATTCGACAAGCTGCACAGGAGCGAGCTCAGCGGAGTCGCGACAGGGCTTTTCAGGGTAAAGGAGATGACGCAGGACGACGGGCACGTGTTCATACGCGAAGACCAGATAGAAAGCGAGATAACGAGCCTGCTAAAAATGGTAAACGAAGTCTATGCGACGTTCAACATGAAATACACTGCAAAATTGTCCACGATGCCAGACAACCACATGGGCGACGAGAAATTGTGGGAAAAGGCAACAAACGCCCTCAAGGCGTCGCTCGACAACAACAAGATAAAATACGAGATAAAGGAAAAGGAGGGCGCCTTCTACGGGCCGAAGATAGATTTCGACGTTTATGATTCGCAAGGCAGGGCGTGGCAATGCGCAACTATCCAGCTAGACTACCAGCTGCCGCTGCGGTTTAAGCTGGAGTATACCGACGAGAACGGCAAGCTGCAAATGCCAGTGGTAGTGCACAGGGCGATACTCGGCACTCTGGAAAGGTTCATAGGCATACTTGTCGAGCACTACCAGGGCAAGTTCCCATCATGGCTTTCGCCGGTGCAGGCAAAGGTTCTTGCAGTCTCTGAAAAGTCCAACGATTACGCCCTGCAGGTGTATTCCGAGCTCAAGAAGAACAAGCTGCGCGTCAGACTGGATTCGAGCGACAGGACTGTCGATTATAAGATACGTGCAGCAGTAACTGAAAAAGTGCCTTACATTGTGGTTTTGGGCGAAAAAGAGCGCGAGAAAGGCGTAATTACGGTAAGGAGCAGGTCAGGCGCGCAGAAGCAGATGCCAGTAAAGGAATTCGTAAGCATGCTCAAGCAGGAAGTGGAATCCAGGTCTCCGGCAACTTCGTTCTAGAGCTGATTGCCGTTCATTTGCTTATGCTGCCTGAAAATCCGATTTGCAACGGCCCCGAATACGCGCCGCTTGGCAATTTTAAAATTACTGTAAAGTTTTCGGAGCTGCCAGGGCGGATTGCGCGCGGCAGCTTTGGAATGAGGTACAGCATTTCGAAGCCCTTGGTGTTTACGCTTATTTGCGTCACGTTCATGGCGAATTGCGAATAGTCGGGTATTGACACGGTGTAGTTCGATGTCGAATTTGAATAGCCGATAAAGCCCGGCGTTGTCTTGTTGTAGTCAAGGCTTCCTCTCATGGTGCCGTCTGTGGTGTATGTGCTCACGTTGATGACGCCGTACAGATATACCGATGTTACGTTGACAACGTCTTTTTGCTTCTGCTGCGCTGGCATTATGCTGCTGAGGTTCTTGAGGCTGCCAATATTTATGCCCTTGAGGCTGCTTAGTGCGCTCATGTTAATAGAAGACAAAGTAGGCAGCGATTTTATGAGCGAGCCGACGAACTGGAATGGGTTCTTTACCCCTTGGCTGCTCAAGAACGCAAGCGCGACAAGCGTTTCGAGCGCTAGCGCAACAAGTATGCCGAGTATTATGCCGCCAAGCAGCGCCTTGCCCGCAGAAGCCATAATGGCGTTACTACTTTCACATTAATAAATATGTGC